>CAZMXY010000257.1:0-4845 GCA_964570345.1 uncultured Rhodothermales bacterium
TGGAGGAATGGATGGAGAACGGCTGCCGCCTCGCCTGGCTGATCGATCCCGCGGAGCAGCAGATCCACGTCTACCGGCGCGGCCACGACGTCGAGACCGTCGACTTCCACACGATGCTCACCGGCTACGACGTCCTGCCGGGCTTCATCTTCGATCCCCAGACGCTGCCGTAGGGTGCGGGACTAGGGCTGATCGAGTGCGACGGCCCGATACAACCAGCCTTCCTGGGTCCGGATCCACGTGATGCCGGGGACCCACGCGACATCTGGCGCTTCGACTTCTAGTTATAGGTAGGCAGGAAGCAGTGGAACCGGCGGAGCCCTTCGGTCAAATTCGCCGTCCTTTGAGGATTCTAACCACCCACCAATTAAATGCCACTCGGGTGGGCGACGGCCGCGCTCGTAGTAAATAAGTGGTCGTACGTCCCATCCGCATTCTTCCCAGTTCTGGAGAAGAGAGCAATAGTCGATGAGGCGTCGGATTGGATGTGATCCGATAAAGGTTATAAAATCAGATCGATTACCATGTCTCAATGAATCTCCGTATAGGGACGCGCATACGCAGGTCTGTTCCCTCAGGTAGAGCACTGCAATAGTTTTTGAAAAGAGCGGACGAATGCTTTCCGAGAACGCCCTGACGAGGGTCTATCCAACTGTTCAGATAAATGCTCATTTGACATGAGAATGGTCGTACATCCATATCCCTCCGCGACCGACACGCACGTCTCCAGGTGCTTTCGGAAGACTTCTCGAAAAGCGTCAGGTTTAAGTCTCTGAAGTTCCGGCGGTAGTCCCCGTCGGATATTGCTTCCAAGCTTTGAGCACCAGATGGACCGCGCGCCTGAGTACAGAGCCAGTCCGGTATGATTGCCTGCAACAGTGCCCGGCAGTACTGACATATCGGGCACATAAACGTCACCCCGTCTGGGCGTGCATGTATCAGCCAGCCATCGTTGAATACTCGTCGATCCGGTTTTAGGAGTTCCGATGTGTAGTATCAGTTCCATTTACGTGGATTAACGATGGGCGCGCGCGCTATTCCGAAACTTGACGGATATCGCGGGGCCGATCGTGATGGCTACCGCTCCATCCATGCGCGGAACCGGGCAGCTTTCTCCTGACTGAACACGATCGGAACTTCCACGGGCCGACGCAAATCCACCGTAATTCTGCCGCGCGACAACGGACGAAACGATGCGACGGCCTTGATGGCGGAACCAATCCAGAGATCGCCGCTGCTTGAGCAGGAAAAAGCGGATGGCCTGCTCCACACCTCCCAGAAGTGCGTAGAAGTACCTGTCGCCTTAGTGCGTAAAAAACGTGTCGCTTGACATTGTAGATCACCTCGCGCAGAGCTGCGTCCTCAATCTCCGGCACCGCACGCCTAAGTGAGGAAATAACTCCAGCCGCTCGACAGCGGCGAAAGCGTTGTCAACGAACGCCTGGACATAGGCCGGTGCCTCGCGCGCGAGATAATCGCCGATGGCTTCGAGGTCGGCAAGTGGGGGGACCAGATTACCTGTGCCACCGCTTCATCCCGCGCTTCGCCTTTTCATGTGGGATGCCTTCCCCTGCGGCGATCTGCTGACGCCCACGTTCGATCATATGGAGCATGTAGACCCGCTCCATCACCTCCTCGAGAGTGACGTCACTCGGCATCTCCTCAATGGCTCGGAGCACTCGCTCGCGTACGGTAGTCTCAGTCATAGCAAGCATGATTAAGCCAGGTATCAGATGGTACGTTGGGACGGGCGGAGCGTTTCCCCGGCACGCTACCGCTCGCGGCTCAGCGGCACCGCCGGATAGTGGTTGATTCAACGCAATGTGGATGCCGACTTACGCCAACTGATGACATCGCGCCAATGCCCCGCCCTGACCTTCGGAGAACGACGTCACCTGAAGCCATTACGCGCCTCCCCGATGATCTCTTGCAGCAACCACCCCTCCGTCTCTCACTCCAGCCCCAGAATATCCGCCCTGATCTCCTCCAGCGTGCGCATGGGCTGCGGCTTGTAGAAGTACCGCGTGAAGCTGATCTCGTAGCCGATTTTGACAGTGTCGCGGACGTACCACGCGTCGGGAACGTGGAGCAGAACCTCCCGCTGGATGAAGCGGACACGGCGTTCGATGTACTCCCGCACCTTCCGGTCCCAGCAAATCTATTTGCATGTGACACAAGATTGTCACACTACATGTCTATATTATGTGCGTAGACTATGCAGAATCTGGGCGGCAGCTTAGAATTTTCCTCGATGCTAATGCCCTTAATCTATTCATTCCGATGCTGGTGCCGGGCCGCGAGTGCCGGGCGATCGCGGCATCACACCAGATGCAACCATCTGCAAATCACGACGCTATTGTCGGCGGCATGGATCTCGGTATTCACCGGCTCGAGCAGCTGAGCAGCACGCGGACGCTCCGGAAGGCCGAATAAAGTACGACGTGAACCATCCGATCCTAGACTCGTAGCATGGAAAAGGACGCCATACAGCATTACCTGACGATATCCGAGTTCAGTCCCATGCAGGCCGAGGCTCTTTCAAGACTGTTGAGTGATCACCTCACGAAAGCGGACCTGAACCTGCTCTCCGTGGAGCTTGAAGGCAAGATCACGCGCTCGCAGAGCGATTTGGAGAGCAAAATCGTTAGCCTCCGGAGCGACCTGAAAGAATCTATATCGGCCGTTCGCAGCGACTTGAACGAATCGATTTCAACCGTTCGGAGCGACCTGAATGAATCGATCTCAACCTCTCGAAGCGACTTGAAAGCGTCGATTTCCGATCTCGAAAGGAACTTCGAAGGTATGGATTCGAAAATGGCCAAGTGGGTGCTCATTGCGATCGCAGCGATCAGCGCCATCGTTACGCTGCTCCAGATATTCATTGACTAATTTACATTCCACCTAAAGTCTAAGCCGGGCGGATCCACTTCGGGGCCGCCTTTTCCGTTTTAGGCAACCTTCATCACTCAATCATAGAGGTTGCCAGTCCTCGGCCGTGATCTGATCTCCGTCATAGACGGATAGGGCCGCGGCCTCCATTTCCACGGCCAGGATGCCGAATCCGCGCGCAGCCTCGATGGCGGGAGCGGTCTCACGAAACGACGCGTCGGTCGTCCAGCTTTGCCCGAAATAAGCAGGCACCTCGCTGCCTGCGAGAATGCCCTCCAGCCATTTCCGATGGCCGGAATGCAGATGTGCGAAATCCGCGGGCGGTAGTTCGTGATAGCTCGTGCCGTCGTCGCGCAGCGCCTTCTCAATCAGAACGAAATGGGATGGATTTCCTCGATGGAGGATCTGGCCGAAGGACGTCATGCCTTATCAGCAACTCGCACCCCGAAGCGAAGAGTTGTTCCGCGATAAGTAGGCGAACGAAGCCCCCACTGCGCATCCGACGATCCCGATGATTCGGCCGTCGAGGTCGAAATCGTAGAGATCCGTGTGATAGCATGCCCAGTTCGGATTGCGGCGGGCGCCCGATCGACCCAGGTGGCGAACCATATCGTCGTCCGGGTCGAGGAGGCAATCTCAGGCACGCGAGCGTCGGACACGCCCTTTTGCCGGCGGGCTTCTCGAAGCATCCAGCAGCCGGTGTCATTCGGATCCCGTGAAGAATTGCTCTGCCAGAATACGGTAAACCGGCCGTCGGAAGGCGACGGCGGTCTCGGCCAGATCGGCTAGCGTCGTCCATCGGCGGTTGGCGAACTCTTTGTCGTCGAGGTCGACGAGCGGGGGGATGACGGCTCCCTCGCGCATGCGAAAGAGGAACCACCGATGGACCTGGCCGCGCCCGGTTTTATTCGAGCGGAGATTTTCGGGCAGTTCGTAGCCCAGCCACACGTCGAGCGCCTCCTGAAGCTCGACCTGATCCGGCCCAAGCCCCGTCTCCTCCTTGAGCTCCCGCCACGCGGCGCTCTCCTGCTCCTCTCCTGCTCCGAGCCCCCCCTGCGGAAGCTGCCACGCACCCCGCACGTCCGATCGCTCGAGCGCGAGCACACGGCCGGCCCCGTCGGTAACGACCATACCCACCCCCGCACGAAATGTATCGTCCCGTCGATCGTTCATTGAGCTTTTTGAAGAGCTTCGTACCACCACCTGAGGGCGTCCCTCCGCTTTTCCTGGTCCTCTGCCTGATTTCTGGCATACGTCGTTCGAATCCACCGGATCTGAAGAAACCAGGCGGCCGCCGCACTCACCAATCCGGCCACAGCCGCCGTCAAGATCCTGCTCGGGGCAGGAGGGCCGGCCACATAAAGAATCGATCCTGCCGATGTACCGACGAGTAAGCAATTGGTGATGACGACGATCTCCACAAAACCTGCCTTCTCAAGTCCCCACCCGTCCCTTTCTCTGAGCACAGGCTTCTCGCTGGGGACAAACGGCACTGCCTCGAGAGCGTCTGGATACGTCCAGAGGAAGGCGGCTCGAATCCGTCGAAGACCGTTCAAGAGTTCGGTGGTGTGCAGATTCCGATTTACGAGACGGCGGAGCGTGACGAGTCCATAGATCAGGAAAACTCCCGACGCTACGAGAACAATCCAGGCCGGGTTGGCGACCTGCCAGAGACTCGCATTCAGTCCAAGGGCAGCGGTCACTGCGGCAATGAGGGCAAAGAAGACGTTCACTCGTTTCTCGCCACGTTCCTCGTTCAACAGCAGGGATGTGCTCAGATGCTTGTGTTCGAGGGCGAGGAATTCCTCAGTGGAGGCGTTGAAGGCGCTTCGCAGGTCAAGGAGATCGCTCATGGGGCAACGTGATCTGCTTGGTGAGTCCGTAGCATCATAACCCCGAGCTCGTCGATGGGATTTCTACAACGAAGCTACGCGTGAGGGCGCGTCCGGCCACCGG
>CAZMXY010000258.1:0-4797 GCA_964570345.1 uncultured Rhodothermales bacterium
GTTCAGGAGCGCGCCCGCATGGCATATCCATTCAGATTCGACCGCAAGACGACGATCGAGGCGCTACTTTACATCGCACAGCGGCAGGAAGAGCCTACCCTGCACAGCGTCTACAAGGTGCTGTACTTTGCAGAAAAGAAGCATCTCGAAGAGTACGGCAGGCTTATTACCGGAGATGAGTACATTGCGATGAAGAGCGGTCCCGTGCCAAGTCATGCCTACGAGTGGGCGACGATCTTGCGGGACCGGGATTCGCACGGTCTTACGGGACCAGGGGGCGAGCTCTCCGAGGCGTTCGACGTCGTTGATCGTATTCGATTTATCTCGAAGCGGCCTCCGCGACTGGACATTTTCAGCCAATCCGAGGTTGAGTGCCTCGACTACGCATTACGGCTGTGTCGTGGCAAAGATTTTGATGAACTCAGCGATATGAGTCATGACGAGTCGTGGCGTGCGGCCGACTCCGACGACTCCATTAGCATCGAGGCGCTGACTCTAGGTTTGCGAGATCGCGACGAATTGCTCGAACACATCCGTAATCCGCATCCCTGATCTTCGAATGGTCGAGGCGTGGGACGTATACTATTTGTTCACGACCTATACCACGCCACCAAAGGATAAGTACGTCGTCGTCGTTTGCGTGGAGCCCGAGATCCTGGGCTTCTTTATCAATTCCGAGATCAACGAGTTCGTACGTAAACGCCCGAAGCTCATGCCTTGCATGGTCGAGCTGGACTCGGCACACAACCCCTTTCTTCGATACGATTCATACCTGGACTGTCAGCTTGCGAGATCCTTTGTGGAGCCGCAGTTGCACGATTACCGAGGATCCGTCGCGGAAGAGTCAAGGCTGGGTGTCGTGGAGGCCGTGCAAGCCTGCCCTGTGTTGCGGCAGTTTGACAAGGTGCGGATTCTCGCTGCGATCGATCTATGAGGGCAGGGGCGAGGGCTTCAGCCGGCGTCCTTAGTGAAGATTTGCGCGGCCCTGGCGCAGCCCGCCACGACGCCCTCGCGTTCTGAGTTGCGGCGCGTCAGGATCGCCATCGACCTCGAATCTGCACGCCTGGGATCTAACGTGCCATCAAAGCTTCCACGCCACCGGCACGCGCGGGTCGGGGAGGTAGGCACAGTAGGTGCCGGTGCGAATGCTGCGGTCGAGATGCTCCCCTAACTGCGGATTGTGCTCGCGAATCCGGCTCATTGCGGAGCGTACCGCGCGTGTCACGCTGACTCTCGCGCGTTCCGACGCCGAACCAGCGCGTCGATCGCGACCGCCGAGCCCGATGGCGCGGGATAACTCGCGGACCAAAAAGTCGCGTTCGGCATCCGCCTGTGCCTCCCGTTCGACGTCCCCCATCGCCCGCGCCTCCTCGACGTCCTCCTCGATCTCGGCGAGCCGCCGCCGATAGGCGTCCTTCGCTCGTGCGTCGAGCATTTCGCCGTCATCTCCCAGACCTGAGATTGCCAGCCCAGGCTCTGCAGCGCGGCGCTCGTCCGCAGTCCGGCCGCGCTCGACGGCGACCATCTCGAGTACATGGAACTCGCGCCCGGGATCGGCGAGGAGCCAGGTGAGGTAGCGCAGTCCCTTCCCGTCACGTAGGAGCAGGGTGTGCCCCGCGAACGCGACGGTCCAGTACTCGCCTTCGCGGCGGAACACGTTGTCCTGCACGCCGAAGGCCTTTTCGGGGGGAGCGGACTCCATCGTCTGAGTCGGCTGCGTCCGCGGCTCGGGTTCGGTGCCGTCCCCCGGCTGCGCGCAGGCGCGTGCCGCTCGGTCCGCTTGCTGGATGGCTCCGACCTGCTCGAAGACTGAGCGGGCGGCCTGGAACTCGAGCAGGGCGCATTCCTCGTTGCCCTCGATGCGGTGAGCTTGCGCAATCCCCATGCGCGCGAGCGCCGTCTCGTAAGGCGCGCCGACCTCGCTCCAGACATGCATGGCCGCTTCAAAGTCGCGGCGGGCGCCGGCCGCATCGCCCTCCGCCAGCCTTACCGTGGCTCGGGCGGCGGCCGCGCCGGCAGCAAGCGCCTTGCTTCCGAAGAGGGTTGCTACCTTCTCCAACTCGTCTGTGGCCCATCGAGCCCGATCGAGGTCGCCAGCCGCAACGGCGATCTCCACCTGCGCCTCGAGAAGTGGGGCTCGGCGAAGCTCGGTGTTCGGTGGCAGCTCCTTCGAAGGCACCTTCGAAGGATGTTCGAGAGCATCTCGAATGGACGCGGCCGCGAGCGCCACGTCTCCCCGAGCCAGATAGGCCATCGCGAGGCCCGGTTGTGGATCCCAACCGGCCCGGTGGGCGGCGACGAACGCTTCCTCGGCACCCTCGAGATCTCCCTTCCGTAGCCGGATGCGGCCCAGCTCGGTCAGCGGCCATCCGAACTCCCGCCGTAGAAAGGGGCGCAGCTCCTCACAGGCCAGGAGGGCTTCCTTCTCCGCTTCGTTGTTGGATCCGCGCAATCGAAGGATCTCCGCGCGGTGGACCCGGCAGCGACCGTGGAGGCTGCCCAGGGGCTGCCCGTGCCGCCACCGCTCCATCGCCTGCGTCCATTCTTCGGCCAGGTCGTACTGCGCGAGCGCCTGCAACGCACATACCAGCTCGCAGTAGACCATTCCGGTTGCCACGGGATCGAGCTCGCCGGAGACGGTGGCCACGGCTGCTTCGTTGAGAAGCTCGAGCCCTTCTTGCACCTCGCCGTCCAGGATAAGGCTGCGCGCCTCCGCAATTCGGCCGATGGCGGCCGCAGCCGGATCGCACCGCGCGCCCACCTCGATCGCTTGCCGAGCCCACTGCCGAGCTCCCTGGAAGTCGCCTGAGAGCAGCCGCTCATAATTGCGGACGACCGCCAGCCACGCGTGAACCGGCGTCTCGTCCTCGTCCTCGAGTAATCGCTCCGCCCGCTTGACCCAACCGCGCACGGGAGCCATGAGGGCCGTGTCAAAGAGCAGGTGCATCGCGACACGCGTCGCCGCGCCTGCCGCCGCCAACCGATCGCCCGCACGCAGGCTCTGCGCGTGTGCCCGCTCCCACGCCTCAATCGTCACGTGGAGATGACCCGTGGCATACGCCACGTCGGCGAGAAGGGCAAGATCCGCCGCATCCAGGGTCTGTCCCGCGTCCGCTTCCATGAGAAGGTCATAGCTCTGCTGCCAGTCTCCCCCCGATGCCGCCTCACGCCCCCGTTCCAACCGAGTATCGTTCATCGCTCAATTCACCTGGAGTTGTGCCCGGGCTGGCCCGGGACGCCGACCGGCGGAGACGTAACGGCATGAGTTACCACCGTAACACTCTTTCTCACGCCTTAATGGAAGGGAGCTCACGGCCCGGAATCCGATCACGAGGCAATGCTGAGTTACCGACACGTCCCACGGTTTTAAATCACAAGCCATACGAGGAAGATATGGAAACCGCAACGCTCAATGGTGTGGAATTGGAGTACGAGGTGAAGGGATCAGGAGAGCCGGTTCTATTGATCTCCACGGGTCCTATCGCGGACAGTTTCCTGCCCTTCCTGTCCGAATCGGTGCTGGTCGAGCATTATCACTTGATCAGCTACCACCAGCGGGGACAGGCCGGCAGCACGCGCAGCCCGGCGCCGGTGAGCTTCGCGGAGCATGCGGCGGACGCCGCTGCGCTGCTCGGCCATCTGGGTATTCGTAGCGCCCACGTCGCCGGGCACTCCACCGGTGGGGACATAGCCCTCCAATTGGCCGTCGCCCGTCCCGACTTGGTCCATACGCTAGCTCTTCTGGAGCCGGCGCTAATGGGCGTGCCGAGCGGCGCGGCCTTTTTCGAGAAGGCGGGATCCGCCCTGGCGGCCTACGGCTCGGGCCACCGGGAGAAGGCCATGGCGGCGTTCTTAAGTGTGGTGTGTAGCCTCGAGTGGGATACCTGCCGGACGGCGATCGAGAAACACGTCCCGAGCGGCGTGGCGCAGGCGATGAAGGACGCCGACACCTTCTTCGGCAGCTATCTGCCCGCCCTCAACGCATGGCAGTTCGGCCCCAACGAGGCAGCCGCGATCTCTCAGCCGGTGCTTTCGGTGCTCGGTACGAAGACCGAGCGGCTCTTCATAGAAGGCCGAGACCTACTCCACGCCTGGTTCCCGCAAGTGGAGGACCTGACCATCGAGAGCGTGGCTCACCTCCTGCATATCCAGCGTCCGTCGCCCGTCGCCCGAGGCGTGGCCGCGTTCTTCGGCCGCCATCCGATGCCTGCGGTAGAGCGAGGTGCCTCACAAGTGAGCCTTGCACCCGCCTGACACGCCATTGAAGTGGGGTAGGGCGCCATCCGAGGCTCAGGCCGCCGCACTGCGAACGGCCGCAGAGCGGCGGCCGCGCGGATGGCTGCTCCGAAGCCGCTCCGACCGGCTCTCGCACGTTGCTGCTGCGCCGGCCTGAATCGGATGGATTCGGGAACCGGTCGATTCTCGCGCTATCTCTACGGAACAGGCGATCCCAACGGAGTGGCCGAAGATCCGGGCTACCGTTTTACACGCTTCTATGCCGAACCGCGAGAGGAGGGTGTCGTATGGAACGGATAGGCTGATCCAGGAGAGCCGTCAGGCCGATTCACTCCAACTTTTCACTGGGGCACTCGATTCTCGACCCTCGAGAAGTCATCGTCAATCAGACTCGGGCGTCCTGTGGATCGGTTCGGGGCAACGCCACACCTGTTTGTATCCGGTATGCGGGCGGACCTGCACGCCGACGACAAGGCATACGACGCCTCCGTTCCGAGAGAGGAACGCGTCAACGCGGTCGACATCGATCACCCCGACGAAACGATGCAGCCGAGAGTCTGG
>CAZMXY010000259.1:0-4791 GCA_964570345.1 uncultured Rhodothermales bacterium
GCGAGGAACTGCTGGCTCTCGCGCCGAAGGTGCCGGTGAGAACGCAGGTGGAGGCGTTTCCGCTGGAGCGAGCCAACGAGGCGCTCCGACGGCTCCGCGACGGCCAGATTCGAGGCGCGGCGGTTTTGCGGGTCGAAGCGGTGAGCTGAGCCCGGCCCTCGCCGTCGCAGATCGAGTCTTCGACGCTTCGCTCGCAACGTGCCCGGAACCCAAAGCCGGCGCCCCGAACCGTGCCTGGAAGCCTGTTGGCGGGATCCACGGCCACCTATCGGCCTGCTCCCTCCCTCCCGTCCACCTCTCCCGCGTTCGTAAAGTGCTCCGCCGTCGCCCGCACGTTCAGATCGGCCGCCGCATTAACCGTAGAGCCGGGTACGGGGGCGAGTCCCAGAAGAGACAGAGCGAGGTTAGCGGCGTCACCGTTTCTGATCGGCTGTACCCTCGCGTCGAACCCCGGGTGGGCAACACCCGGATCACGCCGGCTCTGCGGATTGAGCGCGTACAGGTCCGCTTGCGCCACACCGACTCCCCACGCGTAGAACGGAATCGTATAGTCGGCCGCTTTCGTCTTGCTGCCGTGATCCCAACCCTCGCCTCCATGATCTGCGGTCAGGATGACGGTCGTGTTGCCCGACAGGTGAGGATCATTTTCAATCGCGTCGAGGATACGGCCCAGCATTCGATCCACGCGCCGAACGGATCGCATGTACGGACTCCACGAGCGCAGACTCCAGCTCCAGGCGTGGCCCTTGGAGTCCGGGTCGCGTACGTGTAGAAAGCTGAACGCGGTCGGGTCGGAGTGTAGATCGCGAACCATCCGGCGAACGAGATCCTCGCTGTCATTGTCGTAAACGAACCGGTCGATCTTCCCTCCCGTCGACGCGGAGTCTGCGTCCAGGTCGTCCACGAACCCACCGCCGTAACTCTGATCGAGCAGCGCGAGCTTGGATTTGCTCACGTAGGCGGCGGATCGGAGCCCGTTGTCGTGCACCACGTCGAAGACGCTGGCGACGTACGTACCCTTTCTCGAATGAATCGTCGCGTCGCCCGGGTCGCCGTTCGAGGTCCAGTTGTGACCTCGGTCCCCGGTGACGGGCCGGCCCGTCAGCTGTGCGACGTGATTCGGCAGCGTGTTGATGTAATCGACGTCCGTTCGCGCGTTGTCGGTGAAGGCGCCTTCTTCGCGCAGACGATAGAAATTCGGCAGTTTTTCAGGGGATTGACGGGTTATCGCATCCGGACGAAGGCCGTCGACGCTGATGACGATGACGTAGCCGGCGAGGTCGCCGGCCGTCTGGACGCCGGAGCGTTCGTCGACGTCGCCGTTCTCAGTTCCACCGGCAAGCCCGATCGCCGCTCGCGCGTGATCGGCGCGATCCATCCGATCGGGATCCGTCCGATCGGGATCTACCGTCGTGCCGGGCAGCTCAGCCGTGGCTCCCGCCAGGCCCGCCAAGAGCAGAACCACGACGAAGAGGCGGATCGACAGCCGTCGCCGGGTTCCTCTCCACCACACTGCGTCCACGTTCGCGTTCGAATCGTTACGTCTCTTGATCAGATTGATGTACATAATTTCGGTGGGTTTACCGCAAGCCGTGTATGCCCGTATTCAGGACAAATTCCATGCCGCCGCCTCGTGTCGATCGAATCGACGCTGCATCGGCCGCGTATTCGGCCGGCCGGCCGGAAGACGTGACCCGCGTGGACGTCCTTCCCTTGCCGCAGATCGCGTCTTCGGCGGAACTCCGCCGGTCATCCTCACGTCGTCATCTGGATAACCACCCGATTCAGCGGCTTTGGCACATTATGTGCCTTCCATCCGGAGCATCGACGTACGCCGCGCGAACGTGCATTTCGAAGACGAAGATGGGCGATTTTACCTACCTTGAGGCAATCTTGCCGAGTCGACTCGTACGCCGTGCACATAGATTCGGTACGACGTAGACTTTCGCAGGATATAGATTCCGGTTCTTCGCACCACGGCACGATGTGACGAAGACATCGAATGGCATCAGACTCCAGAATACATAGAGGAGACCGGCGGGCCATCCTGAAAGGGGTCTACGAAGAAAACGTCCGTGTACGAGACCGGTCGCCCCGGCCTCCCGTCCCGACGTCGGACCCCGCACCGCCTCGGCAGGCGAATGGGAAGTTTCTAGTCGTGCTGCTGGGGCTCTTCTTCGTCGCGGCCGGCGTGGTTGCGCAGCTGAGCGAGGAGAACCACGACGCCGCTTCCGCTGTCCGGTCGAGCTCGGCGGCCGTAACGGACAGTGTCCCGTCTATCGTGCCGTCTAACGTGCCGCATTCGATGCCGTCCACCATGCCCCTTCTGTCGTCGGCTTCGGCGATACCGGCCCTCCGCTCGACCGCGTCCTCCCCGCCTCCGGCATCGCTCTCCGAACAGTACGGCGTCTCGACGTTACCAATGGGCCGCCCCTCCGTAGCCGACTTGTACGGACTCCAATTGAAGACCATCGTCATCGATGCGGGGCACGGCGGTCGCGACCCGGGTGCGATCGGCAAGCAAGGGCTCACAGAAAAAGAAGTGACGCTCGATGTCGCGCTGCGGCTGAAGGCCCGACTGGAGAAGTATCCAGAGTACCGCGTGCTGCTGACGCGAGATCGCGATGCCACGATGACGCTCCGCGAGCGGATCGACTTCGCCAACCGGCTCGGAGCGGATCTCTTCGTCTCACTCCACATCAACTGGATTCCCGACGAGACGATCGCCCCGATCGAGACCTTTTATTACGGCCCGAACTCCGACGCACGCATCGTGCGCATGGCCCGGCGGGAAAACAAAAATTCGGGCTTCTCGCACGCCGACTTCGACGAAATGACCCGCCAATTGGGAGTGGAACTCAAAATCGAAGAGTCCACCAGGGTGGCGCGCTCGATTCAGGAAGGTTTGTATCGTAATATGAGGCGGCTGAACGGAGAAGTCAGCGACTGGGGTGCCAAGTCCGGCGATTTCATGGTCCTGTTGGGCGTACGGGCACCAAGCGTCCTGGCGGAAATCGGAAGCATCAGCAACGGAGTCGTAGAATCGAAGCTGCGCACGCCCTCCTACCGAGAGAACCTCGCCTTCTTTCTCGAAGAGGGTCTAGTCAACTATCTCAGGCAACACGCACACGAGGACGAACGAGCTGAACATGCCGGCCAAGAAAACGAAGAAGGAGTCTGACGACGTCCTGCACATCGGGATCGATCTGGGCACCTCACGCAGTGCCGTATCCGCGAGCAACGGCAAACGCAGATGGATCGAAAGCTACGTAGGGTGGCCCAAGGATTTCGTCTCCCGCAAGCTGCTGGGCGAAGACATCCTCTTCGGTGAGGAGGCGCTCAAGAACCGCATGTCGCTGCACCTGGTCCGGCCCCTCGAGTTCGGCGTCATCCGCGAAGGCACGGAACGGGACGAAGAGGCCGTCCGGGAGCTGATTCACCATCTCATCGAGTTGGTCGAGCCCAAGGACGGCCAGAAAATCTACGCCGCCGTGGGCGTCCCCGCCGAGGCGATGACGGTCAACAAGCTGGCCATCCGGGACGCGGCCAAAGAGTACGCCGATTCCCTCATGATCGCCTCTGAGCCGTTCGCCGTGGCATACGGCCAGGGCAGCCTCAATCACGCCATGATCATCGACATCGGCGCCGGCACCGTCGATTTCTGCGTCATGCACGGCACGATGCCCGGTGAAGACGATCAGCGGACCTTGAACTCGGGCGGTGACTACATCGACCGCCAGATCCACGAACGGCTGATGCAAAAATATCCGGGCGCAAAGCTGAACGAGCTGATCACGCGGCGCTTCAAGGAAGAACACGGTTTCGTGGGCGACAACTCCAGCAAGGTCAAGGTGAAGTTTGCGATCGACGGCAAGCCGGGGGAGCACGACGTCACCGAGGAGATTCGGCTCTCCTGCGAGCGGATCCTGCCGCCGATCGTCGAGACGATGACCGACCTCATCAGCCGATACGAACCGGACTTCCGGGAGCAGCTGGCCAGAAACGTCTTTCTCGCAGGCGGCGGCAGCCAGATCAAAGGCATCGAGAAGTCCCTGGAAGATTCCCTCAAGGAATACGGCTCCTTTCGCATCACAGCCGTCGACGATCCGCTGTTTGCCGGAGCCGACGGCGCACTCGCCCTGGCTCAGGAGATGCCCGACGAATACTGGGAGGAGATGTAGGGCGCCGCTGCGGCCCTTCCGCGACCGCCGCTACGGCGCCTCCATTCGATCCCCACAGTACCGGCGGATCCCGGCGAACGTCGCCCGCCATCCCACTTCGCATGCGGCGTAAAACGCGTCGCCTTCCGGTCCCGTGGGGAAGCCGTCCTGCGTCACGCGCAGCAGCGCGCCTTGAGGATGGGACGCCACGGCAAATTCCGTCACGAATTCGGCTTCGAACGGCAAGGGTCCCGATTCGGCCCAGTACCGGTACTCGTCAAGAACCATCCGGTTGGGTGGCTCGAATGCTCGGATCGTCGCCCCAGTGACGTAGTCGGGCGCGTCTTCGTCCGCTCCCCAGGCAGCGACCCAGAGTCCTCCCTCCTCCGGAATGACGACGGCTCGCGCGGCGCTCCACCACTCGCAGATCGCACTGGGCGTGTGCAAAAGCGCGAATAACCGCTCGGGCGTTTCGTCGAATACTTCTTCGTGCGTGTGTGCTCTTCTCGCCATCGGCATCGTTCCGGATAGTCGAGGGAATGAAGGCTGAGACGACGGCGCACCCTCCTCAGATGCGGTGCGCCAAGATACGAGAACGTAACGAATCGAACGCGGTTCGGCGTTGCGGAAG
>CAZMXY010000260.1:0-3074 GCA_964570345.1 uncultured Rhodothermales bacterium
AGAACTTTCGGCCCCGAAGCTCGGAGCGGGACCACCCTATCATTCGGCAAAAGGCGGGGTTGGCATCGAGGAACGTCTGCGTATCCGCTTCGAGCAGATAGATGCCGTCCGATGCCTGTTGAACGACTGCCTGGTAGCGTTCCTCACTGGCATGAAAGAGCTTCTCGGCATCAAGTCGGGCCGCGGCCACGAAAAGGGTCACGAGCGATATGCACACGAGCGACACGGCGAAGAACGTCGGCTCGATTCCCGACCCCGCGAAGCGCAGACAGGCAATCGAAGCCGTCAACACGGTTACGCCGAAAAACGTCACGAGCTGGCCGATCTTGCGCACCGTAACGCTGTAGCCGACTCCGAGTCCGGGCAGGATGAAAAGCAGCCCCACGGCGTAATTCGGAAGAAAGGTGTTGAGAGCGGACAGCGTAATGAACCACAGTGCGGTGAGATAGCAGAGCACGCGGAGCGCGACGTTGAAATAGTCGCGAACGACTCTGCTGCAGTAGGAGGCGGCAAACGTGAATAACGCGAAAAAGGCGAGGGCCACCTCGGGCGCGAAGACGTTACTTCCGCCATCGTCCGTGATCTTGTAGACGGCCCCGAAAGTCAGCAAGAGGACGACCATCAGCAGCGAGACGAGGCGGGTCAGTTGAAGGTCATCCGAGCTACCCTGACCGGTGCCCAGGAGCCGGCCGGCCAGCGCACGGGCCTCTTCAATGCTTCGCGACGGGAGGGAATAGGAGCTGATGCGATCGACGATGGGCGAGCGGTAGCTGTCCGACATGTTGGGTGAGTCGCAGTCTGTGTCCTGTGGGTGGTGGGCCGCCCGTCGCTATCGGACCAGGCGTCGACGGGCGGAAGCCAAACCGTCACAACCTTCATACCAGATTGCGTGCTCTGCCGCCTGAGACGGCTGCCTCCACAAACCGACTTCTTCCTGTCGCGACGTTCAGTCTTAAGACAATTCTATATTAAGCAATTACTTATCACAAGATCGCTCATGGGGCATGGAAAAGTTTTCCACGGCGGCGCCTCAAATGTTGATAACTCGGTGGGGGCGAACCCGTATCAATCTGATAAGGAAAGAATCTCTCATAGGGGTCCGGGATCCAGTATTGAGACGGACCGGCGGTCTCACCGAATCCGCTCGAGTCCTCAGCCTCGGCCGTCGACGTTTTCGGCCGAACCAATGGGCTCGTTAGACCATACAAGTTAATAGACCATCGCATCGGCGGCGGCCGAAAAGAGAGCCACCTCGACTGAGCGGTGATCCCGTCCGTTTCACAAGCTACCAGAGAAAGATGAGTCTCTACGATCTCCGAAGTGCAACCCTCGAAGACGTTGAAGGGGAAGGATTTTGCTTTTCGAAGAAAACGGTTTTTGGAAAGCAATATCAGGGCGTGTTCTTCGGCGAGGACGTTAACGGACTCGAAGACGAAGGCGAGTTGACGTTCAAGGGCACTTTGTACGACCGCAGCAGGGAAAAGACGAAGACGTTCTCGGTCGAGATAACGAGCGTCACGTCGACGCCGGCCGGCGACCGAGTCGATTTTATCGCCACGGAAAAGCCCTAGCCTTTTTCAACCGGTTCGAACCGGTTGAGCACGCGATTCTTTCGAACGTGCCGGGCGGTGAAAATCTGGCCGTTCATCGCGATGTAGACGCCGGGCTCCAGCGTTTGAACTGCGGCCGTCGCGAAGCCGATGTTAAACTCGGCGTCACTATTCTTGAATCGCGCAGGACTGAGCGATCCCACCAGAACGATCGTCTTATCCGCTATCTCCTCGAGCGCCTGCGCCGTTTCCACCATCGTGTCGGTTCCGTGCGTGATCAGGATCCGGTCACACGGCTCGCGTCGAATCCGCTCGACGATGATTCTGCGGTCGTCTTCGTTGAGGTCCAGACTGTCTTTGCGTAGCAGGGTCTCGACGGAATAGCGAAAGCCTACGTTCGCAAGGCGGAGGATGTCGATGATCTGCGGATCCCCGACTTCATACTCGCTCTTCGCGTCGAAGTACGTCTTGTCGATCGTCCCTCCGGTAGTGAAAATCTTGATCTGCATGTCGGGCTCGGCGCCGGCCTGATCCAGCGCGAAATCCACACCTATTCCCCACTCACGTCTCTCTCGCTCAAACCACGCAAGAAGGTCCAGACCGTCAGCGCGGCAAGCCGCGCCGTACGGCCATCGGGGTCGAACCGTGGATTCAGCTCTACGACGTCCATCGAAGCAACCTCCGGATTGCACCCGGCTTCGAAGGCGGCGTGCAGCCAGACGTCGACGTCCAGCCCGCCTGTCGCCGGTGCACTGACCCCCGGTGCATACGCCTGGTCCACCGCATCGAGGTCGAACGATACCATGACCGGACCTCGGAGATCCCGATACAACTCACTCACGACCGAGCGGGATAGGTCCGCCCGCCATATCGCCCGGCCTTTTCGATCGAGGATCCAATCGACGTGCGCCCGACTGACCTGGTGGGGTAAAAGTCCGGCCACTGTATACCCGAGGCAGCCTTCGGACTCATGCAAGAGCATCTGCCGGAACGGTGATCCGGAATGCGGCAGGCCATCTTCCCACGGCCGAACGTCCGGATGGGCATCCCAATTCAACGCCGACACGGACCGCCCCGCATAGACATAACCCAGGAAATGGCCAAAGGCGGACTCGTGGCCTCCGCCCAGGATAATGGGAACCGCGCCGCGCTTCAGGATGGGCGCGACCACTTCACCGAGGGCTTCCTGGCTCTGTTCGACGGTATCCGTGATCACGACGTCGCCCAGATCTACAGTGCGCTCGAGGATTGATGTGAATCGCCGTGCCTCACCGGCATCCGGCGTGAACCGATACAATCGCTCACGCAAAGCAAGCGGCCCGGCGGCAGCGCCTGCGCGGCCCCCGTTGAGCGTAACGCCGGCATCCGAGGGGAAACCAACGATCACGGCGGCGGCCTCCTCGACGGCATCGTCGGATCGCAAGAGATGACCGACGCGCAGATCGTCGTCGCCGACGTTGGGCAAGGGGATCGAAGGGCGCGTTAACTCGGGCATCTCGGCGTCGGCTGGATCGAAGTGGTCGG
>CAZMXY010000260.1:3174-4716 GCA_964570345.1 uncultured Rhodothermales bacterium
TCGAAGTGGTCGGCTGGATCGAAGTGGTCGGCTGGATCGAAGTGGTCGGCTGGATCGAAGTCGTCGGCTGGATCGAAGTCGTCGCTAGGATCGTAATCATTGGTTGGATCGACGTGGTCGGTGGACCGAGGTCCGTCGAAACAGTGCGTGGTCAACGTCTCACGCCGGCCACGTACACCACGTTCACGGCGTTGGGACGAAAGTGATAGACCCAGTGATTCACCGACGGCGCATCGACGAGCACGAAATCGGCCCGCTTGCCGGGCTCGATGGAGCCGATCCGATCCCCGCGATCCAGTGCCCGAGCAGCATACGTCGTGCAGCCTTTGAGCACCTCGGCCGGAGTCATCCCGCACATGACGCACGCCAGCGTCATGGCGAGTGGCAGGTGATATGTGGGGGCGCTGCCTGGATTGAAATCCGTCGCAACGGCCACGGGCACGCCTAGATCGATGAACGTGCGAGCCTTCAGAGGAGGCTGGCGCAGAAAAAGCGTGGCGACAGGTAGATTCACGGCGACCACGCCCGCTTCGGCCATGGCACGAATGCCGGCCGCCGAGGCGAATTCGAGGTGGTCGGCGGAAACGGCGCCCACTTCGGCGGCGAGCTCGGCACCCCGCCCGTCGCTGAGCTGATCGGCATGGATCTTCGGCCGCAGTCCGGCCCTCCTGCCCTCCTCGAGCACGCGCCGCGCCTCCTCGCGCGTGAAGGCAGCGTCGTCAAGAAACACGTCGCAGAACTCCGCCAGATTCTTCGATTCGGCGGCCGGAATCATTTCGCGGCAAACGAGCTCCACGTACTGCTCCCTGCGATCGCGATATTCCGGCGGCACGACGTGCGCGGCCAGCAGAGTCGACACGATTTCGACGGGAAGCTCGGCGTCCAGCCGGGAATAGACACGGAGCAGCTTCAGCTCTTCGTCCACGGACAGCCCATAGCCGCTCTTGCATTCGATCGTGGTCACGCCGAGACGCAACATCTCGCGTGCGAACACGCGGGCCCGTGCCGCGAGCGCGTCTTCGGATGCCGCTCGAGTAGCCTCCACCGTGCTGAGGATGCCGCCGCCTGCCGCGGCAATCTCCTGATATGTCCTGCCTCGGGATCGGAGCTCGAACTCATCTGCTCGCCACCCTCCGAAAGCCAGGTGCGTGTGGCAGTCGATCAGCCCGGGCACCACGAGCGCGCCCCCGGCATCCGCGACGTCGTCCGTCGCGTGCTCGGCCGGAAGATCTCGCTCCGGCCCGACCCAGGTGATGCGTTCACCCTCCCACACGATCGCCGCGTTCACGACGGGATGGACGTCTCTCTGGCCGCCGTCGTCGCGACATGTGATCAATTCGGAAATGTTCGTCAGAACAGGCAATGTCGTGATGCCTCTTCTCCGAAGTGGCCTTCAGTTCAACGGAGGAAGATCCTCCGCGAACGAGTCGATCAGGTCGGCGCCCTGGATCATCTCCAGACAACGTGACAAGTCGTCGACGTAGAAGAAATCCTCCTCGCGATGCGGGACGTGGTCGCGGACGTAGCCATGGGCGACGTCGA
>CAZMXY010000261.1:0-4702 GCA_964570345.1 uncultured Rhodothermales bacterium
AGAGCGGCAGGTCGGGTCGATGCACGATCCAATCCAGAAACCAGTGGCTGACGACGGCGAATCCCACGACGACGGCGCCGCGGACGCTCTTCCGCGCCATCCGGTAGACGAGTCCGAAAAGCAGTCCCCACACGCCGACCATGACGAGGCTATGCGTGATCGGATAGCTCACGAAATCCAGTGGCGTCACGAGCGTCGCTCCGGGTTCGATCTCGACTCGTTCGAGGCCGACCGTCAGCAGGGTCGGCCACAGGAGGTCGACGAACTGCGCAGCCATGAACAGCGTACCTAGAGAAACGTCGGGTGCGATCGCTTGGCGCCAAGGCCGGCGCCGAAATGGCCTAAGAACATGACGTTTTCGTCGTAGACTGGATAGAGACGGTCGGCGAGCGGGTCGCCTCCGGCGGCGAGGCACGAGAATCGTCCGTCGAATTGGTACTATGGGAACGCCGGGATGACGATCGAGTCATTCTGCTAACCCTCCCCGGAATCATGCGTTTCGCCGTTGCGCTCATCATACTCGCGGCTCTACCGTTGCTCGGCGCGCGGGCGCAGGACGAGGGCGCCGGTGAGCGCCTCGTGTTGCACGTCCGGTTGGACGATTCCGCCATCACGCCGATGACGGATCGATTCCTTGCGCGTGTTCTCAAAGAAGCGGACGAGCGGAATGCGGAGGCCTTGCTCATCGAGCTCGACACGCCGGGCGGGCTCGTGCAGTCGACGCGGCGCATCGTGAAGTCCTTCCTCAGCAGTCGCGTGCCGATCATCGTCTACGTCGCGCCGTCGGGCAGCCGGGCCGCTTCGGCCGGGGTCTTCATCACCATGGCCGCCCACGTGGCGGCGATGGCGCCTGGGACGCACATCGGCGCGGCGCATCCGGTCAGCATCGGCGGCGGCGCACCGGGCGACGCGCCGAACGACACGACCGAAAGCGTGATGGACGAGAAGGTGTTGAACGACATCCGGGCGTGGGCGCGGTCGATCGCGGACTCGCGCGGCCGAAACGCGGACTGGGCCGAGGCTGCCGTCACAAGAAGCGAATCGATCGTCGCCGAGGAGGCTGTCCGTGAGAACGTGGTCGATCTGATCGCCGGTGACGTGTCCGACTTGCTCGATCGGATTGACGGACGCGAGGTCGACCTCGACGGCCGGACCGTCACGCTGCGAACGGCCGACGCGGTCGTCGAGACCATCGAACCCTGGTGGGGCGAGCGCGTCCTGGGTGCGCTCTCGAATCCCAACGTCGCCTTCATCCTGCTGCTGCTCGGATTCTACGGCGTCGTGTTCGAGTTCTACTCGGGGGGATGGGGCGTGCCGGGCACGGTCGGCGCTCTCTGCCTGCTGCTGGGATTCTTCGGATTGGCGGTGCTTCCGATCAATATCGTCGGGTTCCTCTTGATCCTCGCCGGCATGGGCCTCTTCGTCGCCGAGGCATTCGTTCCGAGCTTCGGCGTGTTGACGGTAGGCGGCGTGGTCTGTCTGATCCTCGGCGGCCTCATGCTCGTCGACTCGCCGACCGGCGTCGTGGAAGTGTCGAAGACGGTCGTCATCCCGGCCGCGGTCGCCTCGGGCGTCATCACCTTTTTCCTCATGGGCCAGGTCGTTCGCGCGCACCGGGCGCCGATCCAGACCGGCGCGGAGAGCTTCGTCGGACAGACGGCCACGGCCACGGAAGACTTTCAGCCGGACGACGGCGCTTACAAGGGTATGGTCCTGATGCAGGGCGAGCTCTGGACCGCCTTCGCACCTTCGGCCGTCTCGGACGGCCGTCCCGTTCGCGTCGTCGGTCGATCCGGCCTGGTGCTGACCGTAGAGCCGGTCGAACGCTCGTCGTCTTCTCCTTCAACATCCGAATGAGCCATGGAAACCTTCAATGTCATCGGCATAGCAATCGCCGTCGTCGTCCTGTATCTCGTGACGTGCATCCGCATCCTCTACGAATACGAGCGCAGCGTGATTTTTCGATTGGGGCGCGTACTCCCCGGGACGAAGGGGCCGGGGTTCATCATGGTTTTCTGGCCGGTCGACCGCATGGAGCGCGTCAGTCTTCGGATCATCGTGCAGGACGTCCCGGCGCAGGACGTGATCACGCGCGACAACGTGTCCGTGAAGGTGAACGCCGTCGTGTACTTCCGCGTCGTCGACCCGATGAGGGCCATCCTCGAAGTGGAGGATTACCGATACGCTACCTTCCAGTTGTCCCAGACGACGCTGCGCAGCATAATCGGCCAGGTGGAGCTCGACGACCTGCTGGCAGAGCGGGACCGCGTCAACAAGCGGATCCAGACGGTGATCGATCAGCAGACCGACCCGTGGGGCATCAAGGTGCGTCTGGTCGAAGTCAAGCACGTGGACCTGCCCGAGCACATGCAGCGCGTGATGGCGAAGCAGGCCGAAAGCGAGCGCGAGCGCCGGGCGAAGATCATTCACGCGGAGGGCGAATACGGGGCGGCCGAGCGGCTGCGCGACGCGGCCCGCGTAATCGAAGGCCATCCCATGGCGATGCAGATGCGATTCCTCCAGACGCTGACGGAGGTCGGCGCCGAGAACAACTCGACGATCGTCTTCCCGCTGCCCATCGATCTCGTAACGCCGTTTTTGGCCGCGGCGGGCAAGCAGGGGGAACGTGACGAGGACCGTTCGGAATCCTGACCGAAGGGCGCGGATACGCGGCGCGCGATTTCGGAGGATCGATTTCGAAGAATGAAAGAAGAGGCCGTTTAAGGCCGTTCGCGCCTCGATTTTCCGTGCTCGAAAGCGCTACCGGAAACCGCACGGCCTTGATATCGTAGCGATGTTTTTCGTACGCTTATGAAAATCCGCTGTTTAGCGGACGTCCCGAACGCGGAGTCCCGACCACTTTTTCGACTGACTCGATTTTAGACGTGCTCGAAACCTTGCGACGCCCTCTCCATGGCCGTTTGGCTCCCGTCGGCACCTGTCCGTGCTGCTGCGCATGTACGTGTACCGAACGCCCACGACCGGTGGTGAGTGCGGAGAGCTGACGACTAGTACGATCAACTAGACCTTCAAGCTTGCGAGGCCCGCTTACCGACTGGTGAGCGGGCCTTTTTCTTGAGCATCTTCACGTGAGCATCTTCACGATCATACCCTTCCACGACGATCCTATTCCGGGCCTGCCCCGGCGATCGCGCACCCTTTAGACTCAACGAACCCTCGACATGAGTACGACCTGGAAAGACGCCGTAAACGACGCCATCACGCGGACCGCCGCCGAAGACCTCGTGCACGAGATCGACGTCTTCGAGGGGCAGATGGAGCTCATGCGCAAGGGCAAGCTCGACGAACGCGTCTTTGCCGAAACCCGCCTGCGGCGAGGCATCTACGGCCAACGGTACGACAACGGCCAGCGCCACGACGGCGTGAAGACGCAGACGCTCGACTATCCGCAGGACCTCGTCAAGGGCCCGGACACGAAGTGGGATGCGCCGGGCATGATGCGCATCAAAATTCCCTTCGGAGGCATGACGCCCGCCCAAATGGACGTGCTCGCGCAGGTGGCCGACGAGTATTCCGACGGCATCCTGCACATTACGACGCGGCAAGACATTCAGCTTCACTACGTCCACATCGAAGACACGCCGGATCTGATGCGCCGGCTCGCCTCCGTAGGCATTACCACACGAGAGGCGTGCGGCAACACGGTCCGGAACGTGACCTGCTGCCAGCTCGCCGGCGTCTGCCGTACCGAGCCGTTCGACGTCACGCCCTATTCGCGCGCACTCGCGTACTTTCTGCTCGGCCACGACGACACGCAGGATTTCGGCCGAAAGGTAAAAATTGCTTTTTCAGGATGTGCAGGTGAGGCGTGCGGCCTGGCGAGCATGCACGACATGGGGCTCGTGGCCAGGATCGTCGACGGCCGGCGCGGCTTCGAATACTACGTGGGCGGCGGGCTCGGCGCCGTACCCCACCAGGCCAAGCTGCTGAGCGAGTTCGTGACGGAAGAAGAGATCCTGCCGATCTCGCAGGCCATCGCCCGCGTGTTCGCCCGGCTGGGTGAGAAGAACAACCGGAACCGTGCGCGGCTGAAGTTCCTCGTGGCCAAGCTCGGGATCGAGGAGTTCCGGCGCCTGGTGTACGAAGAGCGGGAGAACCTGCCGCACGACGACCGCTGGACCGCCTATCTCGACGAGCTGGAGCGGTACGACGAGACCCCGCTGAAGGCGCCCATCTTGTTAAACGGCCAGGACCGTCCGGAGGGCTTCGACGCGTGGTATGCGACGAACGTGTACGCGCAGCGGCAGCCGGGATACGTCGTGGTGACGGTGAATTTGCCGCTCGGCGACCTGACCTCCCGACAGACTATCGCGCTCGGCGACCTCGCGCGGAAATACGTGGGTGACCACGTACGCACGACGGTCGAGCAAAACGTCGTGTTGCGGTGGGTGACCGAGGGCGACCTGCCCGAGCTCTACGGGGAGTTGAATGCCCTCGGCCTCGGCGATCCGGGGGCCGGGACGATATTGGACGTGACCGCCTGCCCCGGCACCGACACGTGCAAGCTCGGCATCGCGTCGTCGCGCGGGCTGGCCGGCGAGCTCTCGACGCGGCTGAAGGCGAAGAGCGCCACGCTGCCGGATGCGATCAAAGACCTGAAGATCAAGATCAGCGGCTGCTTCAACTCGTGCGGCCAGCACCACGTCTCCGACATCGGATTCTACGGCAACAGCCGGAAGGT
>CAZMXY010000262.1:0-4680 GCA_964570345.1 uncultured Rhodothermales bacterium
CTTAAGGAGGGCGATACCGTCGGTCTCGTTTGCCCAGGCGGCGCCATCAATCGCCCATCGGACGTCGAGGTCGTGCGGGACACGTTGGCGGTGCTGGGCCTGAATTCGAAGGTCGGACGGCACGCCCTCGATCGGCGAGGTTATCTCGCCGGCAAGGATGCGGATCGGGCCGCCGATCTGAATCGAATGTTTGGCGATCCGGACGTAGACGCCGTCCTCGCCCTTCGCGGCGGCTGGGGCTGCAATCGCATCCTGCCACTTCTGGATTATGACCTGATTGCCGACAATCCGAAAATTCTGATGGGCTACAGCGATGTCACGTCGCTGCTCGTGGCGCTGTACGCGAGATGCGGGCTCGTGAGCTTCCACGGACCCGTCGGCATTTCCACCTGGAACGACGTTACCGTAGAGTACGTCCGGCGGATCTGCTTCGAGGGCGAGGCCGTGAGGATGCAGAACCCCCGGCGGGTAGGTCCGGCACGCGTAAGATCGAAAGATCGAATTCACACGATCATGCCGGGAACGGCACGCGGCCGTCTCGTCGGCGGCAATCTCAGCGTCCTCGTTTCGATGTTGGGATCCACGTACCTGCCCTCCTGGGACGAGGTCGTCCTGTTTTTGGAAGACACCGACGAAGGAATCTACCGAATCGACCGAATGTTGACGCAGCTGTCACTGGCCGGCGTCCTGCCGCGGCTCGCCGGCGTCGTCTTCGGAAAGTGCACCAATTGCGAGCCCGACAACGAATACGGCTCACTTACGATTCAGGAGGTCCTGGGCGACCATCTCCAACCCCTCGGCATCCCGTCGTGGTTCGGCGCGATGATCGGCCACATCAGCGACAAGTTTACCGTTCCCGTCGGTGTGATGGCCGAGATTGACGCGGTTGCCGGCACCATCCGAATGTTGGAATCCGCCGTTCGGTGATGGCGGCCCGTGCCGCCGTTCGGGGTCAGTCGAGCGGCTTGATTCGGATGTTGCGAAAACGCACCTTTTTTCCCGCCTCGTAGGATTCTCCCGGATGCACTTGCAGGCCGACCGATCCGCTTCGCGGGACGCCCAACGTCGTCTCCTCCGTATGCTGGAAGTCGGTGACTTGCTCGCCGTTGAGCCAGAAGCGAATCCGGCTGGGCTCGCCCTCGATGCGTACCCGGACGTCGTTCCATGCGCCTTCCTCGAAATGCTCGCTTCCGTCGGGATTGGAATGAACGCCCCCCTGAGTCCACGGAAGGTAGATTGCGCCGATGTCGCCGCCTTCACGATAATCGAGCGTGACCTGATGACTCTTGCCGTCTTCGCCGACGCGCAGGAAGATGCCGCTGTCGACCGGATAATCGAGTTGCGTTTCCAGAGACAGCTCAAAGTCGTCGTATTGCTCCGCCGTGACTAGAAATCCGCCGTGTCCAGGTGGATCCTGATCGCCGACGATGGCACCTTCCACCACTTCCCACTTGCCGCCGACCTGATCCTCGGGCAGACCCATGTGACGCTCCCATCCCTCGAGCGTGGTTCCGTCGAAGAGACTGACGAAGCCTTCGATGTCGGCCCCCGTTTCGCCCGTGACCCGCGGCGTCTCTTCGGGCTGGGGCGAGCAGGCGGCAACGACCACGAGCATCGACAACGCGGCCGACAGCACGGCTCGACGGGCCGTCTTCGCCTCGAATTGGGGAGTCAATGCTTGACTTGTCGAAATGGAATTCATGGGGGTCCGCCGGGTTGGTGAATTAGATCGATAGGTTCCAGGGAGCGCGAAAGCTACGGCTCAGGAGGCGTCTCGCGGAAGGATTGCCGTTGACGTCTTCACGCTCGTCGTTCCAGTGGATGGTGGATCCCGTCCGATAGGCGACGTTCGCGAGCAATCCGATTTTCGTTAACCGATGTCCATATTCGACGTTGCACGTCGTATGCAGATTTCGCTCTTTGATTGCATCGAGGAACTCACGGAGGTGGCCCGGTGAGTCCGGAACGTGCAGGGCGGGGTCGGGGAAATCCGACGCGAGCCGCCCGTCGACATATACTTCATGGCTGGTGTAGTTGGTCACGAGTGTGGCCTCCTCCCCGACGAACACCGCTCCGATGTGCCCCATGTGTTCGTACCCGGGCATGGGCTCGGGGTGCAGCGTAAACGTCATCAGGAGATCCGGGAATTTAAAAGTCGCATGAAGGGTATCGGGAGTCTCGGTTGCGTCATCGACGAAATAGCGCCCGCCGGTCGCTGAGATCGTCGACGGCGCTTCGAGGTCGAGAGCCCAGAACGCGACGTCGGCAATGTGGCACCAGAAATCGATGAAAGTGCCACCGGAATAGTCCCAAAAGTGGCGAAACGTGCCGTGCGACCGGAGGGAATTATACGGGCGCTCGGGTGCGGGGCCGAGCCAGAAATCGTAGTCCAACTCACTCGGGGGCGGCTGATTGGACGGATTTCCGAGGTTCTCGGTCGATGACGTCTTCCAGAGCGCCACGCGCGTTATCCGGCCGAGCTGCCCGCTCTTGATCCGTTCTACGACGCGTCGGTAATTGTTCACGTCGTTGTGAATATGGTTGCCCATCTGCGTCACGCGTCCGTGAGCCTTTGCGGCTTCGACCATGGCACGGCCTTCGGTCACGCTGTAGCTCAGCGGCTTTTCTACGAAGACGTCCTTGCCGGCGTCGCAGGCCCGCACAGTGGGTATCGCGTGCCAGTGGTCGGGTGTCACGACGGCGACGGCATCCAGATCGGACGTTTCCAGCAGGCGGCGAAAGTCGCGGTAGGTCCTCGGCGTAGCACGGCTTTGCTGCTTGACGATGGCGAGTGCTTCGCCGGCGTGCCGCGCGTCGACGTCGCAGACGGCTCCGATCTCGACGTCGTGGTATCTCAAGAACTCGCGCAGACGATTCTTCCCCATGCCGCCGACGCCGATCACTCCGAGGACGATTCTGTCGCTCGGGCTTACCCTAACCCCCCGCCCATCCGTGACGGGGTCCGTGGTCTTCGTCGCGACCGAACGGCACCCTGCGACCGTGAGCCCGAGCAATCCGCTGCCGGCGGCCTTCAGGAACGTACGCCGGCTATGGACGGGAAATCGCTGCGACATGAAGGGAAGGAATGAATCGAGGGCGGCGGCGATCTGGCGAGTCTGTGGATGAATGCGGCGTCTTTCGTCGCCGTCGAGGCCGGCGATCCCTCTCGCAAAAGATATCATCCCGCGACGACGCATGCTTCAAGAAGAAGCGCCCACCGCGCGATCAAGCGTTTGACCGCCCGGACGTCCGTCCGCGCGTGCAATGTTGCCCCTCAATGTTCTATAATTCAGGGTCACTTACCGAACCGGAAGCCGCTATCCGTGCGAGTGACGCTCGCCGCCGGACGGCATCCGGACCGGCGAACGATCCGGAAAATCAACGCATCCTACCCCATGATGAACAAGCCGAAGCTGACCAGACGCACGTTCCTGAAGACCACCGGGCTCGCCGCTGCGGGACTGCCTGCCCTGACGGCCCGGAGCTACAGTCGCATCGTAGGATCCAACGAACGGCTAAACGTAGGGATGATCGGGTGCGGCGCGATGGCTCGCGAGCACCTGAACGCGCTGCTGGGCATGCCCGAAGACATTCGAGTCGTTGTCGTGAACGACGTGTTCGAGTCCCGGTCCCGCAACTTTCAGGACGTGACGTGGAAGGTCGGAGGGCGCCCGGACCGAACGTCCGACTATCGCCGCGTGCTCGATCGAAGCGACGTGGACTATGTCGTGATCGCGACACCGGGTCACTGGCACGGTCCGCAGACTCTCGACGCACTCGATGCCGGCAAGCACGTCTACATCGAGAAACCCATGACGCACCACGTGGAGGAATCCTTTTCCGTTCTGGAAAGCGTGCAAACGTCCGGTCTCAAGCTGCAGGTGGGCGTGCAAGGCATGAGCGACGACAGCTATTCGAGTGCGCACGACGTCATCAAGTCAGGGAAGCTCGGCCCCGTGATCGAGGCTCAGATCGACTACGTCCGCCCGGCTACCGAGCTGGGTCCGTGGCGCACGGGGGTCGATCCGGATCTCCCGAAGCCGCCGGATCTCGATTGGGAGAGCTGGCTGGGTCCCGCACCCAGGCGGCCCTGGAGCGCCCGGCGCTTCTTCGAGTGGAGGGTCTACCGTGACTACTCGGGCGGCATCGCCACCGACCTGTTCATCCACCGCCTTACACGCATCCTACGCGCGTGCGGTCTCGGAATCCCGGAGCGAGTAGTCGGCATGGGTGGAATCTACCTGTGGAAGGACGGCCGTGACCTTCCCGACAACCTTGAAATGCTCGCTGAATATCCGCCCGTCGAGGGCATCACACCGGGAATGACGGTGCACATTCTCGGGACCATGGCCAACGGACGCGGCAACGATCACGTAATCCGGGGTCGTGACGCCTCGCTCGTTTTTACCCGGGAGGGATGGGACCTCGTCGACGAGGCCACCGGCGAGGTCGTCGATCGGCACGGGAAGACGGGTGGTGAAGACGTTCGGTTGCATCATCAGAATTTGCATGACGCCATTCGCAACGATGCGCCGCTGCTTTGCGACGCTGAGATGGGTCTCTACGGCGTGGTCGCCGTGAACGGAGCGGTCCAGTCCTGGTTCGACAGGAAAATGTTGACGTGGGACGCGCCGCAGCAGCGGTGGGTGTAACGTTGCTTCGCGTGGCACATTCTTTGCG
>CAZMXY010000263.1:0-4662 GCA_964570345.1 uncultured Rhodothermales bacterium
AGCCGAATACGTGACGTGACTTCCGCGAATCGTAAAGTCCCCCACGTCGCCGTTGACGGACACGTTCAAATAGTCCTTCCAATCCTGCTGCTCCGCGATTCCGCCGTTAATGCCCGCTATATCCAGCTCCCTGAAGTAAATGTCGTGCCCGTCGCCGTGCCCCCAGGCCACCGACGCGGTCACGCCGTCGTCGTCGCCGAATTCCTTACCGCTCGAAAATCGGCCTTCTCGGTAGCCGAAGCTTCCCGCGGATCCCGTCAGCCGAGCTCCCTGAAAGGCGTGGGCGTCCTTCGTAACGATGTTGACGACCGCCATCATGGCGCCCGTGCCGTAGAGCGCCGAGCCCGGACCCCGAACGATCTCGACGCGCTCCACGAGATCGATGTCGGTTCCGAGGCGGACGTCGACGAGCGCCCAGTTCGTCGCGCTCTCGTTGACCGGATGTCCGTCCACGAGAACGAGCATCCGATTGTTGTAATCACCCGGGCGGCCGAAGCCGCGCACGCCGATCGATGGGACGTCGAGGTCGTTGTTCAGGTAGAAACCGGGAACCGCCTCGAGGACTTCGTCGATGGATCGGTACCCGAACCTGCGGATTTCGTGGTCGGTGATTACGGTCACGGAGGCTGGGGCTTCGCGCGCGGTCTGCTCGTATCTTGAGGCGGCGCTTACCTTCTGATTGAGCAGCGCTTCCAGGCTGATGTCCTCAATGTCGGTCGTCCGATCTTGCGCGAACAAAGCCGTCGGTGCCGCAGCGATCAGGAGCGCGAGAAGAAACACGAGAGCGAGAACGCGGTGCCGGGGTCGAGTGACGTCATGACGTTTCGCAGGCGCCATAAGCGGATCTCGGTTGATGCTGGGGATGGCCCGGATCCCGTCAAAGGAGGGATGGTGAAGCATGCCGGGCGCGGCGGTCCTTGTTAGAATCGGCCTGATCCCGCCCGTATTAGGTGATTTTTCCGGGCGTGATGCCTAGATTCGCGACACTATGCCCTTCTGGCTCCGCATTGCTTCCCGCATCGACCGCACCAACGAGTGGATCGGCCGGGCCGTCTACTGGCTGACCCTGTTCATGGTCTTGATCGGCGCCTACAACGCTCTCGTGCGCTACCTCGATCGGTACACCGGCCTCGGACTCAGCTCCAACACCTACATCGAGCTCCAGTGGTACATGTTCAGCGTCGTCTTCCTTCTCGGCGCCGCATACACGCTGAAGCATGATGCCCACGTTCGCGTCGACGTTCTCCTTACTCGGCTGAGCCCGCGCGGCCGCGCATGGATCAATCTTCTGGGCACCGTTCTCTTCTTGATTCCGTTTTGCGTGCTTGTTCTCTGGACGTCATGGCCGGCGATCAGGAATTCGTGGCTCGTGGGCGAAATGTCGCCGGACCCGGGCGGGCTGCCGCGTTATCCGATCAAGTCGGCCATACCGGTCGCGTTCGTCCTTCTGATGCTGCAGGGCGTGAGCCTGACCGTCAAACAGATCGCAATCTTGCGAGGGGACGTCGTCGAAGAGACGGATTCAACGAACGGGGACGCCGACGGCCGGCTGCCGGCCGAGGGGCTATGAGCGGAGATTGGCTCGGCCCTCTGATGTTCGTCGGCGCCCTACTCCTGATCTTTTCAGGCTATCCCGTGGCGTTCTCTCTGGGTGGAACGGCGCTCATCTTCGCCGCGATCGGCGTCGAACTCGGATTCTTCGACTGGCACCTCCTTTTTGCGATGCCGGATCGGATCTTCGACGTCATGTCGAACACGCTGCTGCTCGCCGTGCCCTATTTCATTTTCATGGGTACGATGCTCGAGAAGTCGCGCCTGGCGGAGGATCTGCTTCAGACGATCGGGCTGCTTTTCGGGCGGATGCGCGGCGGCCTCGCGATCGCGGTCGTCTTCGTCGGCGCTCTGCTGGCGGCCGCCACCGGCGTCGTGGGCGCTTCCGTCGTCGCGATGGGCGTCATTTCGCTTCCGGTGATGATCCGGTACGGCTATTCGAACGAGCTGTCGGCGGGGGTCATCACGGCGTCGGGTACGCTGGGGCAGATCATCCCGCCGAGCATCGTCCTGATCGTGCTGGCCGATCAGCTCAGCGTCGCGGGCCGCGTCTCGGTGGGGGACCTGTTCCTGGCGTCCCTGCTGCCGGGCCTGCTGCTGGCCGGACTGTACATGCTCTACGCCGCCGCCGTGGCCGTCTTCAAGCCGGCGGCGGCGCCGGCGCTGCCGAGGGAGGAACGCGACATTCCGGGCGGGGAGCTCGCCAGGCGCGTGCTGCTCGTGATGCTGCCGCCGCTGCTGCTCATCGTCGTCGTGCTCGGGAGCATTCTTGCCGGGATTGCGACGCCGACGGAGGCCGGCGCGCTTGGCGCGCTCGGCGCGATCCTTCTCGCGTGGATGAACCGGCGCCTGCGCTTCGAGGCGCTTCGCGGCGCCATGAAGGATACGGCGATCCTCACCGCCATGGTGATGATCCTGCTGGTCGGAGCCCGGGCGTTCTCGCTGGTCTTCATAGGCCTCGACGGGGACCTATGGATCGAAGAGTTGCTGACGAATCTTCCGGGCGGCGTGATCGGCCTCCTCATCGTGACGAATCTCGTGATCTTCGTCCTCGGCTTCTTCATCGACTTCTTCGAGATCGCGTTCATCATCGTGCCGCTGCTGGCCCCGGCGGCGGCGCTGCTCGGCGTCGACCTGGTCTGGTTCGGCGTGATGATCGCGATGAACCTGCAGACGTCCTTCCTGACCCCGCCTTTCGGCTTCGCCCTCTTTTACCTTCGCGGCGTCGCGCCGCCGCAGGTGACCACGGCCCAGATCTACCGCGGCGCCGTCCCGTTCATCACGATTCAGGCGGTGGGGCTGCTGGTCATTATCTTATTCCCGGATGTCGTGACCTGGTTGCTGTAATATTGGGGATCGACGCGTCATACGAATCGGCCTAATCCGATCATCCGCTCGTCATGAATCGCACCGGACCGGCACACGAGGATGCCGTCGAGTCGAACCTGGAGCTGATCCGTTCGACGCGCGGCATCTTCTGCAACCGAACGCTGAACATGCGCCGCATTCGAGCGATCGGTTACGACATGGACTACACGCTCATTCACTACCGCATGGAAGCGTGGGAGGAGCGGGCCTATGCCGTATTGAAGCAGCGCCTGACGGATCAGGGTTGGCCCGTATCGGAGCTGCAATTCGATCCGGACCTCGTCTTGCGCGGGCTGATCATCGACACGGAGCTGGGCAACGTCGTAAAGGCGAATCGCTTCGGCTACGTCATGCGCGCCTTTCACGGAACGCGCCCCCTCGAATACGCGACGATTCGCGACGTGTACGAACGCACGCTGATCGACCTGAACGAACCGCGCTGGTATTTCCTCAATACCCTGTTCTCGATCTCCGAAGCGAGCATGTACATGCAGCTCGTCGACCTGCTCGACGAAGATCGGATCCCGGGTGCGATGGGATACGAGGATCTCTACCGGCTCGTGCGCCGGTCCCTCGACGAGACGCACATGGAGGGCAAGCTCAAGGCCGAAATCATCGCCGAGCCGAAACGGTTCGTGGAGCTCGACGAAGAGATGCCGCTCGCGCTGCTGGACCAGAAGGAGGCGGGCAAGAAGCTGATCCTGATCACCAATTCCGAGTGGACCTACGCGGCTCCGATGCTGAGCTACGTATTCGACGGCGTTCTCCCGGACGGAAAGTCATGGCGCGACCTGTTCGACCTCGCCATCATCGGCGCGAGAAAGCCGGAATTCTTCACGGGCCTTGCACCCGCCTTCCAGGTGGCCACGGACGACGGCCTGCTGCGCGATCACTATGGCCCGCTGCACGAAGGCAGCGTGTACGTCGGCGGAAACGCGCGGCTCGTCGAACAGAGCATGGGCCTGCGGGGAGAGGAAATCCTCTACATCGGCGATCACATGTTCGTCGACGTGAACATTTCGAAGAGCGTCTTGCGTTGGCGGACGGCGCTCATCATCCGCGAGCTCGAGGACGAAATCGTCGCCATGAAGCGGTTCGAGGAGGACCAATACCGGCTCTCCCTCATGATGGTTCGGAAGGAGGAGCTCGAAGCCGAATACTCGGACGTCCGCCTGGCGATCCAGCGCAAAGAGCGCGGCTACGGTCCGCAGCGATCGGAGTCCATCGAAGAGCTCGATCGCACGCTTCGGGAGGTCCGGGAGGACGTGATCGCCCTCGACGCCGAGATCGCGCCCCTCGCGGTCGAGGCCGGGCGCCTGCTGAACCCGAACTGGGGCCTTCTGACGCGGGCCGGCAACGACAAGAGCCACCTGGCCCGGCAGATGGAGCGCTACGCGGACATCTACACGGCCCGCGTCTCGAACTTCCTGCACCACACGCCCTTCGTCTACCTCCGCTCCCACCGCGGCAGCCTGCCGCATGACAGGTAGGGAACGTGGGGACGGGGGACGTTGGGCGTTGGGACGTGGGGACGGTGGGACGGTGGGACGTTGGGACGTTGGGACGTGGGGACGGTGGGACGTGGGGACGCAAGGACGTGGGGACGGGGGACGTTGGGACGTTGGGACGGCATGTTGGGATGGGGTGTTGGGATTCTGACTTGGGGAGGTGACGTTACGGGTTTGAGAGGTCTTGCTCGGGGAAGGACGTTCTCATGTACTCCGCGTCGCTCATGCCGCTTGC
>CAZMXY010000264.1:0-2672 GCA_964570345.1 uncultured Rhodothermales bacterium
AGACCGAGAAGGCCTTCCTCGTTGCCCGAATCGTTGACGCGATCGCGGATGTCGAGGAAAACGGGCGCCTCGCCGACGTCGGGCCGGTTCTCGAACACTCGGATGACTCCCGCCTGCTCGACCACGAATAGACGGTCCGAGCCGTCGTCGGGCGCCTGGAAATCGACCGGACGCGTAAAGCTCAGATTTTCGAAAGCGACGGTCAGTCCGACGGCGCCGTCTCCGATGTCGTCCTGGACCGGCGACTGGGCGCACGTCGAGGCGATGAGGACGAAGAAGAGCAGACAGACGTTCAGAAGCAGTTTGTGCAGCATCGTCGGGCGGGAGCTTATTCGAAGGTCACAGTGCCTACTGGTCCCCGTAACGACAGGATCCCCTAAGGCAGCCGCGACTCCGTCCCGCACGTCCACACGTCCCAACGTCCCAACGTCCTAACGTCCCCGCCGGGCGCGGATATAGCTCAAGCGTTCCTGGACGACCTCATTCTCTCCGACCTCGGCGGCGAGTCGCTCGGTATAATCCAGCGCCTCCGGCCAGCGCTCCTCCTGAGCATAATAGATGCTGAGCGCATTCAGAAAATCCGGATCCGAGGGCTCGAGCTCGCTGGCCTTTCGCAAGAGGACCTCCGCCTCGGACCGGCGGTTCGATCGCTGAAGGGCGAGGCCGGCGTTGTACTGCCGCCGAGCATCGAGCGGAGACAACTCCGCAGCCTTCGTCAGATGCGGGATCGCTTCTTCGAGACCATCCTCCTTCTCGGCAAGCAGCAGCCCGAGCGAATAGTGCGCCGCAGCCAGGTCGGGCTGAAAGTGCAGCGCGCGCCTGAGCTCTTCTTCCGCCAGATCGTACAACGAATCGGACTCGGTCGCCGGCCGGCCGGACTCGTCGCGTCTTCGTGTGTACAGCATGGCCAGGTTGACGTGCGCGGGCACGAAGGAGGAATCCAATCGGAGGGCGGTTCGATAGGCTGCTTCGGCCTCGTGAAACTCGTTCAACCCTTCGTGGATCGTAGCGAGATTGAGGTGCGCGGCAGGCTGATCGCTGAGGGCCAACTGTCCTAATCGATACTCCTCGAGCGCTTCTCGAAACGCGTCGGAATCGAGGCGCTCGCTCGTGTCCGGAGTCCGGCCGGCTCCCGTTCGCGCCAATATTCCGGCCGCTTCCATGCGCACGAGCCGCACGGAATCCTCCAGTACCGGCCGCAGCAGGGCGACGAGCTCGGTCTCGGACAGACCCTCGACCTTGCGGACCGCGTTCACGCGCACCAGGGGATCAGGATCCGTTAGCGCTTCACGGGCGGCGTCGAACGAGGCCGCACTTCCGTATCCCCGTAGCAAGAACATGGCCGTCGCCCGGACGATCCCCGGCTTGCCGCGATCGCCGACCAATTCGATGAGATCCTCCTCTGCATTCTGTTCGCCCCGTTCGCTCCGTTCGCCCTGTGCGCCGTCTGCGCCCGCGCGAGCGTGAGCGATTGTACGCGCCACGGATGCGTCGCCGGCCCGATCGGGGCCATGCCATTCCGCGATGGCCGTGGCCGCCCACTGCGGCGTCTCGCCTTCGTGACAGCCCGTACACGCATTCGGCACGCCGAGCTCCGCCGTCAAATCCGGCCGCGGGATCGTGAAAGAATGATCGCGCCGCGGATCGACGACCATGTACGTCCGCTGCGGCATGTGGCAGTCGACGCACCGGGAGCCGTCGACGCCGGGCTCGTGTCGGACGTGCTCGAACGCGTCGTACGTCTCCGGTTCGTGGCACTGCGTGCAGAGCGCGTTGCCGTCGAGCTTCAGCCGCGTCGAATGCGGGTCGTGACAATCCGAACACCGAACGCCTTCCCGGTACATCCGGCTTTGTAGAAACGAGCCGTAGACGTAGACTTCGTCTTTGATTTGGCCGTCAGGGTAATAGAGCTCGTCGTGGAGCAACTCGGGCTCGAAGTGGTCGAGATATGCGCGGCCGGGAACGTAATCCGGATACACGGATCGCCGCCGCGAGTGGCACGGCGCGCACGATTCGATCTGGGGGCTCTGCGACGACAGATCGGTCGTGAGGCCGTAAGTACCCGGCCGGACGCCGACTTCGCCGCCGGCATGCCCTGCGCCGTCGCCTTCGGCCCATTCGACGTGGCGTTCTCCTGGTCCGTGACAGGCCTCGCAGCTAACGTCGACTTCCGAGTAGGTGGTCTCATAGGTGGCCGACTCGAGCCGGAAATTCCGCTCCAGATTCGTCGAGTGGCAGTCGGCGCACATGTAATTCCAGTTCATTCCCGCGTTGGTCCAGTGCAGCCACTCGTCCGGGCCGACGCACTCGTCCCCGTACAACGAGAACCAGCCCCGAGCGCGGGTGTCCCATGCCACGGTGAAGCTCTGGTACCGCCCTCCGGGCATGGCCACGAGGTATTGCTGGAGCGGGTCGAAGCCGAACGTGTATCGGACTTCGAACGTGCCGGGGTCGCCGCCGGGACCTTCCGTGCCGATCAGAAACCGCCCGTCTTCTCGAAAGAAACGCGTCGTCACGCCACAATTGCTGAACGTCGCGTCGTCGAAATCGCCGAGCACCGTCTCGTCCGTGGCCGGCGCCATGGCGTGATCGTGATGCGAGCCCATCCAGGCGCCGGCCGCCTGTTCGTGACACTGCGCGCACACGACTCGGCCGACGTATCGAAGCGATTC
>CAZMXY010000264.1:2772-4648 GCA_964570345.1 uncultured Rhodothermales bacterium
GCTCTCGCTCGCGTTTCTCGACTCTCGCCGGACGAGCCCTGCTCATAGGCACTCTCCGGCGCGCCGGCACCCGATCTATGCGCCGACGATCTCCCCTCCATTGGGATGGACGGTCTGCCCCGTGACGTACGACGAGTCGCGCGAGGCGAGAAAGACGTAGCTCGGCGCCACTTCCTCGGGCTGGCCGGCGCGGCCGAGGAGCGTGTTCTGCCCGAACGCCGTGACGGACTCCGCCGGAAAGGTCGCCGGAATCAGAGGCGTCCAGATCGGCCCCGGCGCAACCGCGTTTACCCGAATGCCTCGTTTGGCGAGATTTTTGGCAAGCGAGCGTGTGAAGGCCAGAATGGCGCCCTTCGTCGAAGCGTAATCCAGCAGCACTTCCATCCCTCGGAAGGCCGTAATCGACGTCGTGTTGATGATGCTGCTCCCCTCCTTCAGGTGCTGCACGGCCGCCTGCGTCATGAAAAAATACGAATAGATGTTCGTGCGAAACGTCCGCTCGATCTGATCTTCAGAGATGTCCTCGATCGACCGCTGCATGAATTGGACGGCCGCGTTGTTTACGAGGATCTCGAGGTGTCCGAACGTCTCGATGGCGTGCTCGACGACCCCTCGGCAGAAGGCCTTCTCACCCACGTCCCCGGCGATCGTCTCGCATCGGCGTCCTTCGCGTTCGACGTGCCGTTTCGTCTCCTCGGCGTCTTCGTGCTCGTCCAGATACGCAATGACGACGTCGGCTCCTTCGCGTGCGAACAAGACCGCGACGGATCGTCCGATCCCGCTGTCACCACCGGTGATGATGGCGACCTTGTCCTCCAGCTTGCCGCTTCCGCGGTACCATGGAGCCATAAACCGCGGTTTCGGATCCATCTCATGCTCCAGACCCGGCTGGCGCTCCTGATGCTGCGGCGGAAACGCCGACGGCCGCTTCCGATCAACGACTTCTGCCATACGATCCTCCGCTCGATGATCCTATTCTCGATGAGGTTTCCTTTTCCGCACTGAACGCAACCGGACTGCCGCCGGGTTCTGGCCGGCCGGACGGTATTGTGGAAGCGTTACAACTGTCATCCGGCTATACGTTGGCCGTGAACGTCGCGACGATGCCGGCCGCAGCGAAGGTATCCTTCCTTCAAATCGAAAAGCACCGCGTATGTCGGATGAATGGTCGACGGGCTTACTCGGGGTTACATTCAACCTGGCTCGTGTGTCTATGTATAGGGCGCCATCCGCACGTCCGTCGCACCGTGCAGAACACGCTGCGGCGGGATCGACACGCATCGCACGTCGTACATTCATGAAATTGACCTGATGAACTGCCAATGGACGTCGTGGAAACACTCTCAGCCTGGAGCCGGGCCCTTCGCGATCCGTCGCTGCGAGATCTGCCCTACAAGATCGAGACGAACGAGTACGGACAGCTCGTCATGAGTCCGCAGAAACCCTATCACGGTCGCATGCAGTCGCGCATCGACGTGCTGCTGTCCACCCACGTCGATCGACCGGGTGAAGGCGCCGTTGAATTTGCCATCGAGACGACGAAAGGGGTCAAGCTGCCTGACGTGGTCTGGATTTCCGAAGAGCGGTTGGAACAAGTCCCCTCAGACATCGAAGCAAGCCCCATTGCCCCGGAAATCTGTATCGAGGTGCTCTCCAGGTCGAATACGAGGGCCGAGATCGACGAAAAGCGACGCCTCTATTTCGAACACGGCGCGTTGGAGGTGTGGACGTGTGACATGGAGGGTCGGATGCGCTTTTTCACCCCCACGGGCGAACGGCCGACCTCGGAGCTGGTCCCTTCGTTTCCCAGAACGATAGCGGGTCGTTCTCGCTCATGATTGGGAAAAACGGTCCGACCAAGGACCCATCTCCATCA
>CAZMXY010000265.1:0-4617 GCA_964570345.1 uncultured Rhodothermales bacterium
CGTTCGACGATCTCTCGCTCCAGGAATCCCTGCGCCCGTTCGGCGTAAAAGCGGCAGCCGCGCGCGCACTTGCGAGCCTCGGCCTCGGCCTGCGCGATCGGCTTGCCCATCTCCTGCGTCATGAGCGCGCCGAACTCGCGCGCCCGCTCCTCGAGCAAATTCGCGGCCCGGCGCAGCTTGGCGGCGCGTTCGGCGAACGAGGTCGTACGGTGGCGCCGGAAAGCCTCGACGGCCCGGGCCAGCCGGCGATCGACCTCTTCGGGCGAATGTTCGTCGTAGCGGCGGAGGACCTCTTCGGTGGCGGGATTGACGGAAACCAGGGACATGCGAGGCGGGCGCGCGGAGTGGTTCAGGTGAATGGGCGGACGTGCGGCGAAGAGCAACCGCAACTTGACGAAATCAGCCGTATTTTTAAAGTGATCTAAGCCTCACCGTTGTATTTTTGGCGTAACGACCCACCGCGCGTCGGCGATACGTATCGGTATCACGTGCCCTTCACCTTTTTCAAGAAGCTTCGCGACTTCTTTCGCCGCGTGCTGCGGCGCCGGGGCGAGCCGCCTCCCGAACGACCGAAACGGCCGACGGTCTCCCGCGTGGAAGTCGAGCGTTTCGTGGGGACGCCCGTCGGCAACCTGGAGCTCTACCGCCAGGCCCTGATGCACCGCTCCGTCCTGCGGGGCGAGACCGACACGCACCTTCAATCCAACGAGCGCCTCGAATTCCTCGGCGACGCCGTCCTCGGCTTCGTCACGGCCGAGCACCTCTACCACGAATTTCCCGATCGGAACGAAGGCTTCCTCACGCGCGTGCGCGCCAAGATCGTCAACGGCCAGGCGCTCGCGCGCTTCGCCCTGCGGCTCGACCTCGGACCGCTCATCCGGATGAGCGAGAACATGGACCAGGCCGGCGGCCGTCAGAATCCGACCATCCTCGCCGACGCCCTGGAGGCCGTCATCGGCGCCCTCTACCTGGATCTCGGAGAGGACGCCGCCCGCCTGTTCATTGAAGAAAAAATCCTGAAGCCGCTCGATCTCGAGGATCTCGCGGACCAGCAAGACAATTACAAGAGCCTCCTTCTCGAGTACGCGCAGGCCCTGGGCTGGTCGCAGCCGACCTACCGGCTCGCGGAGGAGCACGGACCCAGCCACGACAAAACTTTTACGGTCGAAGTTCTTCTCAATGAAGCACTGTACGGCCGCGGCGTCGCGCGCAGCAAGAAGAACGCCGAGCAGCAGGCCGCAGGCGAGGCGCTTGACCGCCTCCGCGCGGAAACCAGACACGAGTAGCACGAGCCAGATGGCCCTAGACCTCACCTTCACCGATGCGTTTCAGAACCGGCACGTCGGCCCGTCGGAGCCGGAGGTCCGCGAGATGCTCGAGCGTCTCGGCGTTTCCTCGATCGACGCGCTGATCGACGAGGCGATTCCCGGCGGCATCCGGCTCGACCGGCCGCTCGACCTGCCGGAGGCCCTTTCCGAGCACGAGCTCCTCGAGCGCGCACGGGTGCTCGCGTCGAAGAACGAGATTTACCGGTCTTTCATCGGGATGGGCTATCACGACACCGTGACGCCGCCCGTGATTCAGCGAAACGTGCTGGAGAATCCGAACTGGTACACCCAGTACACGCCTTATCAGGCCGAGATCTCGCAGGGCCGCCTCGAGGCGCTGCTGACGTTTCAGACGATGGTCACCGACCTGACCGGGCTCGAGATCGCCAACGCGTCGCTGCTCGACGAGGCGACCGCCGCGGCGGAGGCGATGATGATGCTCGACCGGATCGCGCGCCGGGAGCGGGCCGACGTCTTCTTCGTCTCGGACGCCTGCCATCCGCAGACCATCGAGGTCGTGCGCGCCCGCGCCGTGCCGATCGGCGTGAACGTCGTCGTCGGCGACCACCGCGGGTTCGAGTTCTCCGACGCCGTCTTCGGCGCGCTCGTGCAGTATCCGGCCACCGACGGCGCCGTCTACGACTACGGCGAGTTCTGCCGGCGGGCGCACGCCGTCGACGCGCACGTCGTCGTCGCGGCCGACCTGCTGGCGCTCACGCTGCTGACGCCGCCGGGCGCGTTCGGCGCGGACGTGGCCGTCGGCAGCACGCAGCGATTCGGCGTGCCGCTCGGGTACGGAGGGCCGCACGCCGCTTATTTCGCCACGCGCGAGGCGTTCAAGCGGCAGATTCCCGGGCGGATCATCGGCGTCTCGGTGGACGCGGACGGGAATCCCGCCCTCCGCATGGCGCTGCAGACGCGCGAGCAGCACATCCGGCGGGACAAGGCCACGTCGAACATCTGTACGGCCCAGGTGCTGCCGGCCATCATGGCCGGGATGTATGCCGTTTACCACGGTCCGGCCGGCCTTCGTGCGATCGGCGAGCGCGTACACGGCCTGACGAAGGTGCTCGCATTGGGGCTCGACCGGCTCGGCTGCGCGCTGCGCCACGACCGTTTCTTCGACACGCTCCGCGTGGATCCGGGGAAAATCGCCGCGGCGGACGTGCTCGCCGCCGCCCGGCGCGCGTGCGTGAACCTGCGTACGTACGTCGACGGCTCCCTCGGCATCGCCCTCGACGAGACCGTTTCGAGCGACGACCTCAACACGCTCTTCCGCCTCTTCGGCGGCGACGGTAACGGCGTCCCGGCCGCCACCCTCGCCCAGGACGTCGAGCCCGGTTACGACGGCCCCCTCACCCGCACGTCCGCCTACCTCGAGCATCCCGTCTTCAACAGCTATCACTCCGAGACGGAGATGATGCGCTACCTGCAGCGCCTCGCCGCGCGCGACCTGTCGCTCACGACGAGCATGATCCCGCTCGGATCCTGCACCATGAAGCTGAATGCCGCCGCCGAGCTGATGCCCATCACCTTCCCGGGATTCAACCGGCTGCATCCGTTCGTCCCCCGCGAGCAGGCTTCGGGCTATCGCGAGTTGATCGACGAGCTCGACGCGTGGCTGTGCGAGATCACCGGCTTCGCGAAGACGTCGTTTCAGCCGAATTCAGGGGCCTCCGGCGAACATACCGGCCTGCTCGTCATTGAGGCGTACCACCGCGATCGCGGCGAAGGGCATCGCGACGTGTGCCTCATTCCCGAGTCTGCCCACGGCACGAATCCGGCCAGCGCCACGATGGCCGCCATGAAGGTCGTCGTCGTCAAGACCGACCGGCACGGCAACGTGGACGTCGACGACCTTCACGCGAAGGCGGAGAAGCACCGCGACGAGCTGGCGGCGCTGATGATTACGTATCCCTCGACCCACGGCGTGTTCGAGAAGGACGTGCGGAAGATCAACCGCATCGTGCACGAGCACGGTGGTCAGGTGTATCTCGACGGCGCGAACATGAACGCGCAGGTCGGCCTCTGCCGTCCGGGCGACTACGGCGCCGACGTCTGCCACCTAAACCTCCACAAGACGTTCTGCATCCCCCACGGCGGCGGAGGCCCGGGCATGGGCCCGATCTGCGTCGCCGAGCATCTCGTCCCTTATCTGCCCGCGCATCCGTTCGGCGACGAAGCGCCCGCCCGGCCCGGGGCCATCGGCCCGGTTGCGGCGGCGCCGTACTCGTCGGCCAGTATCCTCGTGATCTCGTGGGCATACGTCGCGCTCATGGGCGCGGCCGGACTCCGGCGGGCCAGCGAAGTCGCCATCCTGAATGCCAATTACATGATGACGCGCATCGAAGAGCGGTATCCGGTGCTGTACAAGGGGATCAGTGGACGATGCGCCCACGAGTTCCTCGTCGACCTCCGCCCGTTGAAGCGGGACACGGGCGTGTCGGAGCTGGACGTGGCGAAGCGCCTGATGGATTACGGCTACCACGCGCCGACGATGTCCTTTCCCGTGGCCGGGACGATGATGATCGAGCCCACCGAGAGCGAGACGAAAGCCGAGCTCGACCGATTTTGCGAGGCCATGGCCTCGATCCGAGACGAGATCGACGAAGTCGGATCCGGCGTGGCCGACGCGGTGCGGAACGTGCTGAAGAACGCGCCGCACACGGCGGCCATGGTGACGTCCGACGCATGGGATCTGCCCTACGGGCGAGAGCGCGCCGCCTTTCCGGCGCCGTGGAGCCGCGAGCACAAGTTCTGGCCGCCCGTCCGGCGCGTCGACGACGCCTACGGCGATCGCAACCTCGTCTGCGTCTGCCCGCCGACCGAGGCTTACGCGGCGGATTGAGTGCTCAGGCCCTCTTCCAGCTCCCATTCCCGGCTGCACGACCACCACGGGGGGTTCTGAATCCCTCTGGCCCGGATTTCACGGCTGATCACCTCGATCTGCCGGGTAAACCGGATGCGCTCGGAGCGGTCGCTCCTCCGGCGCCGTGCGGCGCGGTACTGTGCGAGCAGCTCGTCGATGCGACGCAGCAGCTCGACGTCAGGCAATAGAGGCAGCCTCATCTTTATGGCGGATGGCTCGTTCATGTCTTTAACCGTTGGTTGCTGCAAGTGATGATCTCCGTGGGCTCGAGGGCGTCGGCGTTTCGCGCTCGGCGCTGGTCGAGGCCCTACCCGTATGCCTTACCGGCACTCGCCGCTATACGGCGATTGTCGCTACAAGTTATAGGCGGCTCCGTCTCATCCTGCGCAGTGCCAGAGCCTGGGCCGCCGGGTCCGGCGC
>CAZMXY010000266.1:0-4572 GCA_964570345.1 uncultured Rhodothermales bacterium
CAGGAGGATGAAGGGTCCGCCTGCACGCGCAGCTCGCCGGAGCAACGCGGCGATAGCCCGGCTGATGAGGAGGGAGATATTCCGGTGGTCCGTCATGGATGCAAAGGGCATGGCCTTCCCATGATAAGCAAATCCCGGTGCCGTACGCCAGAAGGGCATCATCGCCTTTACGCGCAGAGGCGTATTCTCCAGGACAGGCTTCCCTTGATCTCGATCGGTATTAGTAGTTGATGGAGGCTCTGGATGTCAATAGTGCGAAAGGCACGATGCGAAGGCCACGGTGACGGGTGCGAAGCCGGCGAGTATGACGGCCTACTGGATGCTCGTGGAACGGCCGTGCCTCCTTCAGTACCTGTTGCCGAATGGTCCAGTGCAGGGCATCCTCCGTCGCCACGTCCACAGAGCAGCCCAGCAGTTCTTCAAGGTCGAGCTTTAGAGCGACTAGATCGAGCAGGCTGCGCTCCGGCTTGAAGTCGACTAAGACATCGATGTCGCTGCCTGCTCCAACGTCGCCACGAACAGCGGATCCGAAGACGCGGACGTTCCGAGCACCGTGCTCGTGAGCGATAAGAAAGATATCCTCGCGGTATCTGCTGAGATTGAGGAGCTCGGACACGTTTTAGAGACGCCCATCACTGACACGAAGTTTACTCGCCGGTGTCATGCGAGGTTGTATGGGTCAGGCGGCGCTTGCAGGTTGAATCTGCTCCACTTCCTCTGCCATCTCGGAATGCATCGCATCCCACAGGTCGACCGCCTGCTGGAGATTGAGCCAGAACTCGGGTCCGGTGTCAGTGAATCGTCCGAGGCGGAGAGCCGTATCCGGAGTCACCGCCCGCTTCCCATTCACAATCTCGTTCATCCTCGGGTACGAGATACGAAGCCGCTGGGCCGCCTCCTTCTGCGTGATACCCAAGGGGAGGAGGAAGTCCTCAAGGAATACTTCGCCCGGATGACTGGGCCGGCGGTTCTTTGGCAAACGGCGCATGGCTACGTGTTTTGATGAGTTTAAGGGTGCTCAGTGATAGTCTATGATCTCGACGTCTTCCGCTCCGGCGTCCGTCCAGCGAAAGCAGATGCGATACTGGTTGTTGATTCTAATTGAGTGTTGTCCGATACGATCTCCTTTCAACTTCTCAAGTCGTAAGCCGGGCAGCGAGAGCGACCTGAGAGAGACGGCCGAATTCAAGCGGTCCAAGGTTTTTGCCGCCTTCTCGTGCAGGCTTGAGGGGAGAGTCTTACGGGCGGCTTTTGTAGCCAGGCCGTCGAAGATGTCTTCGGTGCCCCTGTTGCGGAAAGAGACGATCAAGACCTCATGAGTATGAACTCCTCTTACTTATACTTAACGTTAAGCATAATAAATTGTTCGATCCGCACGTCGTTGGATTTGATACGATGTCAGGGGATCAGACGGACCGACACGCCGCGGTAGTGCGGGAGTTTGGCGTCGTCGGAGCTCTCCGTTCGTTTTCCGGTATCGAAGTGCTTCGGCGTGCCGAGCGCTACGAAGCACTCGGGATCAAACGATTCGACGCGCTTCACCTCGCTTCAGCGGTGGAAACTGAAGTCGATTGTTTCTGCACGACAGATGATCAGCTCCTTCGAAAAGGGAAAGAAGCGGATACCGGCGACGTTTCCGTCGTATCACCATTAGAATTTGTCGTCCTTTTACAGTAGCCGAGCCGAGTCATGACCGTTGATATGCGACCGCTGCACGAAATTAATCGAGACGGACATGCCGCGCTCGTGCGCGAGCTCGGCGTCGTTGGCGCGCTTCGCTTTTTGAGCCAGTTCACAACGGGTCGTGGTGACTACACGGCCGAGCGAGCTGAATTTCTCGGTGACGAGTCCTTCAAAGAGCTGCTCGACGAGATCGAGAATGAATCTGGCCACTCCGCCGCTGGGGCTGGAACAGGTGGCCGGCATGTGCCGGAATGAGACTCTCCGCATTGATCAACCGGTAGCGATAAGCACACGCACTGAGTGCCACCGCAGTGTCATAGGTCCCGGGCGAGGGCTTCAGATAGTCCGTCCCGAAATCTGAGAAGCAGCGCGAAGCGCCGGTCATATTCAACCGAGCAAGCCCGTCCCATCTCGGCGGCCAGCTTGCTGTCGTGAATGTCAGATGTCTCGCGCGAAAGTACGGCCAGAACGGTATCCTTCAGCTCAGACGAGCGTTTCACGTAGGCAGCAGCATCGCGTCCGTACGCCCGTGCGCCGATGAGGTCGTTGTCGCCGCCTTCCGTTTCAAAAAGATCGGCGTGATGGTCGAGAATACGTTCCGTCTCTGCTTCCCAGTAGCTTTTGAGGACGAAGCACAGGTCGATTGCATCGCGGGTCGTCCGCAGACGGCGATCATTCCACGCGAGCAGTTTAAGCGGTCCGAACGCGAGGAGAGACACGACCCGGATTGCGACGCCGTCCACAACGACCGGCTCGGTCATCTCCAGAGCCTCTTCGTATCCAAGCACAGACATCTCGAAATTCATCTCGGGTGGCCACCGGACGGCGTGCCGTGCATCCTCAACGTCCCCGAACGGGATGATGTCGACGAGGAGCCCCTCGGAAGATTCGAGGCGATGAGGTGCCCGTATCGCTCGGAAGTCGTGCTGAATGCTCAGCGTCTCGCGGAGCCTGTCGAATCGGTGCCAGCTCACGACTCCTACGGCAATGTCGATGTCTCGGGTTAATCTCGGTGACCGCTCTACGCCGCGCAGGTGATGCAGGAGGATGTCACGCGCCAGAGCACCGACGAGGAAGAACGGAATGTCGTGGCTTCGGCAAGCGTCGGCCAGGGCGGCCAAAGCCGCACCGACACCAGGGATATCGAGTTCGCCGCTACTGATTGGCTTCGGCATCGGCCCAGGAATCGAATATCGGCTGCGCCGTCTCGAGGTTACGGACTTCGCCAGATGCCAAGAGATCTGCGTAGACGAGTAGTCTCGGAGCAACCGGAATCCCATCCACGATCTCGACGTCGTTCGACCAGAACTTCTCAAGGATCTCTATTGGACCGTCATCATCTGGCACGACGCGAAGCGAGCGCGCGAGCTCTGCCTTATTGCCTGAGCTATAGAGCGTAAGGATCTCCGGTCGCAGTTGACCCCCGTACACGTCGGCTGCCGGCTCGCTGCCCCAACAGCTCGTTTCAGGATTGAGATGTATGGTCTTCCAGCCTGTGGCCACTGGACGATTGAGAAATCGATATCGCCCGACGACAAGCTTGGGTCGTAAGTGGTCGCCGTAGTTGCTTGCCCAAGTACGCGCCAGCTCATGCACGTTCCTAAGGCGGCGGCTCATCCCGCGGCCGAGGCCTATCTTGACGACATATCCGCGACGTTCGAGGTCGTCGAGGGCGTGCTTTACAGTAGTGGGGGAGACCTCGATGCGATCAGCGAGCTCACGATACGTTTCGTTGACTCGGTCCGGGTTCACAAGCAGAGGTAGGAGCACTCGAAGTCCTGCCGGCTTAAATGCACGTCCGACGATCTGCTTGCCGGTCGCCGTATTCTTGGCGGCCTGACCTTCGATGAACACCATCGTCTCGGGTGTTTTGACATAAGCATTGCCGGCCGCATCCACGTAGTTCACGCCGGCCTCCCTCAGGATGCGGCGGTGTTCGGTTGGAAAGTATGCCGCGACAAGAACACTATCCGCTCGATCGGCGATGTCGATGAGCTTCGCGAGGTCCGCCGTGGTCGGGCGTCCGGCTTCAACGATATCGAGCGTTATCCTGGTGTCGTCGTTGATCCAGGTAATCGCCCCCGCCTCTTGCTCGTATGAGACCTGTTGACCGGTAATGCGCTCGAGAGCCTCAGCGGCGCGCTCGACGATGTTTTGCGCTTTGTCCACTAGAGAGGTTTGTTTACTTAGAGTGAACAAACAAATATAGTGAACAAAATCGAAGCTTGCATGACCCTCGATAGGGGAACCGTGACGAATGGACCACGAAAGGATACGACGGATGTGGGCGTGTGAAAGGGGAGACCGAGAACGCGCTGAGCCGGCTTCCCTTCAAAGCCGTTTATCACTTTCGTCCGGCCTTCGTCCAGCCCGTCGGTGGCGCCCGGTCGTTCACGGCCCTCTACCGCGCCCTCTACGCTCTGTTCTCGCCACTCTATCCCATCCTCCGGCGGCTCTTTCCCAGCTACGTTTCGACGACCCAGGCGCTCGGCCGTGCGCTCGTCGAGGCGGCCATAACCGGAGCTGACGAGCGCGTGTTGGACAGCCGTGCGATCAATGCCCTCGCCGCCGAAGCGCGCTAACGTAGCGGTGCGGTTCGTGCTCAGACCTTGCCGGATGGCGTTCATCCGGCAAGATATTTTTTGCGAGAACCTTGATGATCCAGGTATTGTGGCGTAACATACCTGCATCATCAAGGTACACCGGACATGCTCATGCTCTCTCGCGAACTCGCCGGCGCCTCGGCAAAGCCCATCATCCTCTCCATCCTCGCCTCCGGAGAGAGCTACGGCTATGCCGTCCTTCAGCGGATCGAGGATCTCTCCAAAGGGACACTCTCGTGGGACGACAGCACGCTCTATCCCGTTCTCCACCGGTTGGAAAATGACG
>CAZMXY010000267.1:0-4544 GCA_964570345.1 uncultured Rhodothermales bacterium
TGCCATCGATCTGGTGTCATGCCCTCTGCCCAACAGAGTCTCTACCAGACTCGCCACTTGCGGTGCTGCTCCAGCACAACATACCGGGCCGTCCGGAACCGCGCAAGAGACGCGCCGCTGAGACGATCGCTTGAGCCTACTCGCGGCGTTTTTGAGCTATTCCCTATGAGTATGCTCAACATTCGACACGCGAGGCTCTATTTACATGGCGAATTCAATGGCACCCAGCTGTAACTGCTCCGCCCTGCTCTTTCTACTAATCCTCGTCCCCGCCCTGCACGACGCTCACGGCCAGGAAGAGCGCGACGTAGTGGTCAATCGCGCCCGGCTCGATGCGGCGACCGTGCGGGCGCTCGAACAGGGCTACGGAGTCCAGGTCCTCGACGGGAGCTATTGGTACGACACGTATTGCGGTGCCTGGGGCTTCGAGGGCGGGCCGACGGTCGGGTTCATCCTCTCCGGACTGAACCTGGGCGGCTCCCTCCGCGCCGACGCGTCCGACGGCACGACGGGCGTGTTCGTCAACGGACGCGAGTTGCACATGCAGGACGTGCGCGCGCTTCGACAGATCGTAGGCGCGGTGAATCCGGGCCGCTATTGGCTCGACCCTTACGGCAACGTCGGATACGAAGGCGGCCCGGCGTTCTTGAACCTCGCCGTGATGGCGCGGCAGGCCGGCGTCGGAGGTGGCAACGCGTTCTACCGCTCCGGCAACACGGACTACGGCGCGGGCAGCAGCGGCGGCACGTCGTACGTGATGGGCAAAGACTGGAGTGTCACCATAGACGAATGAAGCCATGAAAGCACACGAACCTGCTATCCTGTCTGGCCTGTTGCGCCTCGCTCTGCTCGCGTGCGTTTGCGTGGGAACGGCTGGATGTAGCCTTTTCGACGGCGATTCGGATCGGTCTGATTCGTTGCGTGAGGTCTGCGAGGACGCGTTCAACCGGTTCGTCACTCAGCATCCCAACGGCCTGGGCGTCACCAGCGAACAATGCGTGGCCTCGGAACGAGGCCAGTGGATCGAGGGACGCTGCTACTGCCACGGACGGAACGAGTGAAACGTGACATCCGCGCTCTGCGTGCTCCGCAGCGCCGAGACAATCAAGCCGCATGAAGCCATGCTGCGTACAGTCTCCGTCAAACCTATGCTTCATTCGGCCTACGTGATCGGAGGGGTTGTTCTCGTGCTGGGGCTGATATTCGCCTCAGCCCTGCCGCGCCGCGCGCCTGAACTGCGCACCCTTTCCTACAAGGCGACGCTCCACTTTGCCAAATACACCGGTGGAGGCAATCTCTTGACCGGAGAGAATCCGGCAACGAACGGGCGCGAGGTGTACGTTGCGAGTACCGCACAGTCGGATGCTTCGCTTCCATCCCGCGCGGGAGGCCCCGCGAACACACCGCTCAAGGCTCGTATTCCAGCGGCACGAGGTCGGCTGTTCGCTCGTAGGCGAAGTAGCCGTAGACGGTGACACTGTACGGGTCCAGGACCTCGCCCCGGGCGTCGACGCGCGCAGGACCGTCGGTCAGCTTGATCAGAGACTGCTGTTCGCGCGGGGAATGCCACGCCGATCCGTACCGCCACCGTAGATAGGCCTCGTCGGCGGGTTCGGGATCGTACACGACTTCGATGAATCCATGGAAATCGAGGAGGCTCTCCTCGGACGTAGGCCCCTCCTCGAGGATGCGGTCCGCGTTGAAACCGAATCGCCGGCCGCCATCCAGCGGGCCGTCCAGGCTATGTCTCCGGTACACGCGAAAGCCTTCGTCGCGGTAGGTACCCTGAAGGAGGCTCTGCATGAAGTGGCGAAACGAGCCCGCATACGCCCTTTGGCGGGCCTCACGCCACTCATCTGCCTTCGCCGAGTCCGGCGGCTGTAGCGCTTCGAAGAGCGGTTCGCCGTCGAAGCGGATCGTGCCGCCAGCGGCCTCGAACTCTTCGAGGAAATACGTGAGGCGGTATCCGAGTGCGCGGTTGGTGATCACGAGCGGCTCCCGCGCCCGCGCCGTCAGCTTGCCCCACCACCTGGCGTCGAAGGAGAGCACCTCCGGATTCTCGATCACGCAGTGAGCGGCATTTGGAGACTCTCCGACGAAGAGGCGCGTGAATTTGTCGAGACGCCTGTACCATGCCGGATCGCGCTCGGCCGTAACGGTTACCTCGGGTCCTTCGATCACGGTCGGAGCTAGAAAGAAGGCGAGACGGTAGCTCGTGTCCGCCGTGAAGAGCGTATCGACCCTGGCCGGTGCGTAGCCGAGCATCGAGACGTACAGCGTGTGGCCGCCCGCAGGCACACGGGGTAAGTGAAACCGGCCGCCGCCGTCGGTGACGGCACCGATCATGGAAGAGGCGATGAATACGTGAGCGTCAGGGAGCGGACGTTGCGTCTCCACGTCGATGACGCGCCCGGAAACGGATGCGTAGCCTGCGGGTCTGGTCTGGGCGGCCGCAAGCGCATTCCAGTGACTCGCAGCGAGAAGGACTAAGAGCATTCGGGGCAGATACATGACGAGGCGGGAATTCTGGCATGACCGCCGACGCTATGGTTCTATTGCCGATACCGGGAGTCCCGTTGGAAGGATCCGCCGATCGGACGTCCCAATTTCCCCGCACAGCAGCACTGAGTGTCAATCCAGTGTTTCGGTTGAGGCGAGAAGTGGTGGCTCCTCATCTGACCAGGACCATCGGGCGCGTCTGCTCTCGACTAGCCGAGCGCATCCGTACCAGATAGAGCCCACTCGCAACCGGCACCCTCGCGTCGTTCCGACCATCCCACACGGCCGCATGGTATCCCGCCGGCGCATCCCACTCTACGACCGTGGCCACGCGCCGGCCCAACATGTCAAAGATCTCCAGTTTCACCGCCGATGCCTTGGGCAAGCCGTACCGGATTGTCGTCGTGCCCTGAAATGGGTTCGGGAAGTTCTGAAACAGCTCAGTGCGCGACGGCAACTCCGGGCTTGGCATCAAATCCGGCTCGACCGCCAGCGTCAGATACCGTTCTTGCCCAGCCCCTTCGGTGCCCACCATGTAGCGGGGTTGCGCACGAAGATTCTGCCGCAGGTCGGCCACTTCGTCGACAAGCCATACACCGTAATCGTCTGGAACCTCCTCGACACCCGCGAAATGCAGGTCCACCGGTCCCGAGCGATGCGTCGCGACCGTAAACGTCCACCGCTCCTCGTTCTCCGGCACCGGACGCACGTCGGTGCTATAGTGCACGGCACTCTGCTCCCACTCGGGGTGCGGAAATGATACCTGAACGTAGTCGCCGATGCCCGGGGGCTCCGGGCGATCCAACGCGTCCAGGCCGGCCGATGCACCGCCAGCTACGGCGGCATAGGTGTACGTATCGCGGGCCTCACCGTGGCGCGCCAGGATTCGTATGGACCAATCGACGGCACCATCGCGGTCCTCTCTTCGTGTGGCCGCGGTCTGGCCGTTAGACGAGAGATCCGGATCGATCTGCAGCGTGTCGCGATCCGCGGAGTAGACCGCGTAGCCTGCGAACGGCATCAGCAGACTGTCAAGCGGGCTCCACGTCCCTTCGTACGCTCGCACGTCCGGCTCGCGGCCGGAAGTCGTGCTAACGTTCGTCAAAGGAATTTCGAATGCGAACGGATTGCCCACGAGGTTCCAGCCCGCGCGAAGAGGGATTCGGAACGGCTCATCGGTTCGGACGGACATCCCGGGCCCGGTTGTGACGACCTGGCCCGAATCCTTTACAAGGAGCCAGAACGCCTTCCCGGACAACATCTCCAGTGCGAACTCATCGAGCTCGAGCAGATTCTCGTCGAAGAAGCGCCAGTCTTTCCTGTCATACCGCCCCAGGTCGGCCTCCAGAAGATCACGCGCACTCTTCCGATCGAGGTCGAGCGGCACGGAGAAAAGGCGATAGTCGCTGGCCTCGTTGCCTGCGTGCAACGGACGGCGCAGCCCCTCCGGCACGTAGTGCGGCACTGAGAATATTCCCGAGGACGGCGCACGGGTCGTGAAAAAATCATTGGTGGCAGATATGTAATACTCGACGCCGCGCTCTCCAAACCACGGGGCCCCAATCGTTGCCGAATATCTGCCGCCCTCTTCCTTATGCGGCGCGATGTTGAACTCGGATTGGCCGCCGAGGCGCCAGAAAAACGACGCTTCGATGTGCTCTCTCCCACTGTTATCGGCGATTCGGGTGGAAATTTCGATGTCCTGGCCTGTTGAGGGAATCTCGGGGTTCACTTCGGGTGCATCGATGCTGGCCGCCAGGAGCTGGCCGAGGGAAGTCAGCAAAATGGCACCTCGTTCGGAGCCCCCCTCATTGCTGTAGGGAGCCCCGACGGCAACGTCGGGAACGCTGTCGCCGTCGAAATCGCCGAGGCCGGCGAGCCCCAGGGCAAAGCCCCTCCTTGTCGGAGCATCGAAACTGTCGAGCGTCTGCGCAGATTTGACGCCATCCGTGCCGAGGAACAGCAGGGTAACGCCCTCTGAAGCGCCGGTCTGTGTGCCAACGAGCAGTTCAGAAAGGCCGTCCCCGTCCACGTCGCTCAGACCC
>CAZMXY010000268.1:0-4529 GCA_964570345.1 uncultured Rhodothermales bacterium
CACGAGTTCGCCGCCTCGGTCCGTTCCCGGCCATTCGAACCCGTCGTCCGACGCGACGTCGTCAAGGACCGGAGCAGCGAACGTCACGACAGCGAGATCGTCCGACGATCTCGGCCGTGACGCACGCACTTCCTCGCAGGCTCGCGTGGCGAAGATGCGTCGTCCGTGCGGAGTAAAGAGCGCCGGATCCCATCCGGCCAGGAGGTGCAGCACGTCGAAGGGCCGATCCTGCACGTCCTGCCGGCGCACGCGGAAAATCACGTCCACGTTACCCGAGCCGAGCGCGAGCGCGTCATTGTCTTCGACCAGCGCCGTTTGAACGTTTTCCGGCGTGTCCGTATAGTCGATGGCCACACGCCGCGTACCGAGATCGACGAGAAAATCGAACCGGCACTCGGCCCACGGCGTCCACACCCGACCGTGATAGACGAGTGATGCGGCCGGCGACAGATAAGCGACGAGATACCTGGCAAGCCGATCGTCGAGCGCCGTGTCGTACGGCGGATCGTAGAACAGCGTGGTTTGGACGGCGGCGCGACGGCGCGCGGGACGATCGGCCCCCTGCCTTTCCCCGTCGAAAAGGCCGACCGGATTCGTCGGCGTCGTGGTGCGCGATGACGTGACGACAGGTATCATGACGTTCCTCGTGAGTCGTTTCCGTGCAAGCCTGTGTGCGTACGTAACCTGACCCCATGGTACGGATTGCGGTGTGACATCTTTTTGTCACCCCCCTCTTCGACAATTTCCCGTCCGCTCAAAAAACATACGCGACTCTCGAGGCCGGCGACTCGGCATCGCGGGGTTTACGTCCATCCGTTTGCAGCCGCTATGACCCCTGGCCTCCGTCTCAGCACGTTTCTCGCTGCATTGCTGTTCACGTCTTTCGTCGGCGTCGACTCCTCCGACGGCCAGGGCTTTCGGATCCTCAACGGCCGCAATCATCCGGAGCTCTCGTGGCGCGTCGCCGAGACCGAACACTTTCGAATCGTCTATCCCGCGCGTATCGAAGGCATCGAGATCGCGGCCGCCGCCGTCGCCGAAAGCAGTTATGCCGTCCTCGCGGAGAATTTCCAAACGTCGTTCGAGCGGAGAATCGATCTCTTCCTGACGGACGAAGACGAAATCGCCAACGGATTTGCCGTTCCGCTCGGCACCGGCTACGCACACGTCTGGGTGCACGTCGGCGATTTCGCCGGCCTGAAGACCGGACGCGAGAAATGGCTGCGGTCGGTCATCTCGCACGAGTTGGCGCACGTCTTTCACTACGAGGCCGTGCTCACCCGCCCGCGGTGGATCCATTTTCTGCTTGCGGATCCCCTGCCCCGTTTTTGGACCGAAGGCATCGCGCAATATGAAACCGAAGAGTGGACAGCCCTGCGGGGCGAACGTTGGCTGCGAACGGCCGTCCTGGATGATCGGCTCTCCTACTCCGACGGCCAATCCCTCCGGAACGGACGCCTGCTCTACGCGGTCGGGAACGCCCAGGTGCGCTACCTGGCCGACCGCTACGGCGACTCGACCTTGGTCCGGATCCTTCGACACCGCAAGAAGGCTCTTTTCGGCCTGGCGAAGGTCCACGACTTCCGCTCGGCCTTTCGCAGCGTGCGCGGCGAGTCGTATCGGGACTTCTACGACGAATGGCGCCGCCACGTCAACGTCTATTACAACACGATGGCCGGCCAGACGGAGCGCCCCGATTCGCTCGACGCCGATCCGATGAGCCTGCCCGGGCAATACTATTTCGACGTGGCGTACAGTCCCGACACGACGCACGTCGCCGTCGTGTCGCTGACTTCGCTCGAGAGACCCGTTCGCCGGCTGTTCGTGATGGATCGGTCGACGAAGGAGACCCGCATCGTCGCGGAAGGCACGATTCAAGCGCCCGTGTCGTGGAGCCCCGACGGTTCGCGCATTGCCTACACCCGCCTGCGGCGCGGGCGTTTCGGCTCGATCCTGCGCGACCTGTACGTGGTCGATCGCGACGGGAAGAACCGCACGCGCCTGACCGACGACCGGCGGGCGGGATCTCCCGCGTTCTCACCGGACGGTCGCCGGCTCGCCTTCTCCGCATCGGAGCGCGGGACCGAGAACGTATACCTGCTCGACCTCGAATCGGGCCGCGAAGAAAAGCTGACCGACTATTCGGGCGACGTTCAGATCTCGTCCGTACGATGGCACCCAGACGGCGACGAGCTCGTTTTCGATCGCTTTCTCGAGACCGGCCGGCGTGACATCGCCGTCTTCGACGTGGCCCGCCGCACGACCGATCCCGTCACGGACGGCGAGCACGACGATCGAGATCCGGTCTGGAGCCCGGACGGCCGCCGCATCGCCTATACGTCTCTGCGCGATCACGTCCCCAACGTCTTCGTCTTCGATCGGCGCACCGGCGCCCACCGGCGGGTCACGGCGCTCGTCCAAGGAGCGGAAGGTACGGATTGGCTCCCGCCGGATTCGACGGGCGCCGAAACGATCGTCGTCATGTCGCAGGTAACGAAATCCGGCGACCACGCCTATCGGATCGACGCGTCACGCACGGCACGCGAACCGTATGTCACGATTCCCGAAGCGTACGCCGACTGGACGTCTCACCGTCCGCCCGGCGTCATTCCCGCCGAGCTTCCCCCCGATCCCGATCTGATCGGTGCACGATACGCCTATCGGTCGATCCGCAACCTCGTCCACGTCGCGTCCGCCGGCCTGCCCTACGTGTGGTTCGACGGCGATTTCGGCGTCGCCGGCCTGACGTCCTGGCTCGAGCCGCTCGGGAAACACACGTTCCTGGCCGCCGGGGCTCTCTCGTTCCGCGCCCCCCTGAAAAACAGCCTCGCGACGGCCTCCTACCTCAACAACCAGTGGTACCCGACGATCGGCGTCAGCCTGTACCGCGTGCCCGGCTCCGCCCGCATGTACGGCACCGATCTTCTCGTCGAGGCCTATGCCGGCGGCGACGTGAGTCTGCTCTGGCCTCTGGACTGGTCCGACCATCCGTATGGTTCCGAGCAGTTTACCGCGCGCCTGCGAATCGTCGACGTCGAGCCCCTCACGCCCGACGCCTTCGACGCGCCCGACGACCTCGCACCGCCGGCGGAGGGAAGCCAGGCCGACCTTCGCGTCGGTCTGACCTGGAAAAAGCAGCGGCCGTACCGCAACGACTTGATCCACCCGATCGACGGCCTCGGGATTCGCCTCCAGGTCACGGCGGCGGCCCGCGTGATCGGCACGGACAGCGAGTTCGTCCGGGGCGACGTGTCGGCCTTCGGCGTGTTCGCCGGTCCGGGCTTGCATCGACTGTTTGCCTACTCCCGCTTACAGTTTCAGGAAGGCGAATCCTTCCCGCAGGATTTCGTCGGCCTCTCCCGGCACGACGACGTTCGCGTCGACGTGCCGGCGCCTCTGCCCATCACCTTCGGCGAAACGGAGCGCGTCCGCGGTTACCGGCGTTACGCACTGGGAAACCGCCTGCTCTTCGGTTCGGTGGAATACCGCGTTCCGGTGCTCTCGAGCCTCCGGACTCGGCTGCTCGGCGTCGTCTCGCTCGGGAGCCTCGCGGCGGCGGGATTCGTGGACGGCGGATTGGTCTGGACGGGCGGCGCCGTCGAAGACGCCGTCTCGCGCGTCGGGCTCGGCATCGAGCTCAAGAACGCGCTGCTGATCGGCGGATTCTTTCGCCTGGCGCATGCCGTGGGCGTGGCGCAACCGGCGACCGAATTCGGTTCGCGTTCCGAATACGAGATATATTACCGCATCCGCACGCCGCTGCCGTTCTGACTCGAACGTCCCGCGCGCGTCGGCATTTGACCTCAATCGAAATGCCTTCATCTATCGGACATGCGCTTGCGGGATGGGCCGTGACCCGGGTGTTGGGTGGGCGAGCGGCCGAGAACTGGCCGCACGTCGTGGCCGCGATTGCTCCGGACGTCGACGTCCTCGTCGGCATCGTTCGAGGCATGCCCGTCGACTACAGGAACCGGCGATCGCACAGCGCGGGGGCCGCGCTTGCGGCCGGCGCCGTCCTCGGAGGGCTTAGCTGGATCGTCGGCCGGCGGTTCATGCCGGGCGGAATCAAGGGCTCCGCGGCTTATGCATCCCACATTGCACTCGACTACTTCGGGAAGGAGGCCGAAGACGGATTGCCGCTGTTCTGGCCGTTCTCCGGGAAGCTTTTCGCCGCTTCGCATCCGGTCTTCCGCACCATCTACAGCAGGCGAGGTCATTTCGTCATCGGCCTCCTCACGTCGCGGAACGTTCGCAAGATCGGCCGGGAAATCGCGATCATTTTGCCCGCCGTGCTTCTCGCCGAGATCATGGGCTCGCTGCTTCGCGGTTAAAGCGTCGGCGTATGCACGAACGAATGAGCCGTGATCCGGCGTCGCCGTTCAAGCCGAATCGGCCGCGCGGCCGCCGTCATCGCGCCGCTGCAACGCGCAGCCGAGCTTCTTCCTCTATGCGGGACTTCACGTGCGGCGCCGCCTGGTCGATGAGGCGCTTCCGCTGATCAGCGGGGAGGTGCTTGAAACCGCCGACGT
>CAZMXY010000269.1:0-4452 GCA_964570345.1 uncultured Rhodothermales bacterium
GGTCTCCGCAAATCTCGCTGGAGTTATACAACGTTCGCCGCAACGTCGAGAACGGACTCTCGATCGAGGAATTTCCATGCACGGCGTGCTTTCCCGATACGACGCTGGTTGATCTGGCGTACAGCCTCTGGGAGGCCGACGTTTACGCGCGCAGCAAAATCAGCTCCGGCTTGCTGGCGGAGATCGGCTATCGATACAGTCCCTACCGCGTCGTCACGGATCGCTTTTTTTCGAAGGAGGCCGATCAGTTCGTCCCGGAGACGGGTTCGCGGTACTTCATTGGGCGCGCCTTCACGGCGGGACTGTACTTCGAAAGTGCTCGACCTCATCGGCACAGCAACGTCCTTCCCGAGCGCATCAAAGCCGATCTTCGATACGAATACGACGTCGGCCGCCTACTCGATCGATTTGACGTGGAGGACGGCGTGCTCGTACCGAGTTACGAAGAGAACGGAAACCATCGCCTTACGCTCGATGCCCGGATCGGTCTTCGCCTTCCCGGTCTTCCGGCCGATGCCGCTCACGGCTTCGGTCTTCGATTCCGCGGCAGCACGATTCTGGGCGGCCGGGTCGACGACTTTTATAACGACTATGTCGGCGGACTCATCGGCGCCCGTGGGTACGCGTTCTACGCGCTGGGTGGGAACGAGACGCTCTGGGTTCAGGCGGCTTACCAGTTTCCCATCCTCCCGAACATGTCCCGCCAGGTACTCTTCGCCTACTTCGACAAGCTGTACGGCCGGATCTATGCGGATGCGGCGATGGCGTGGAGCGGCGATTGGCCCGGACTCGGCGCGATGCGAAAGGACGTCGGCGGCGAGTTGCGATTGGGCCTCGGATCCTTTTACCTGTTCCCGACCGCCGTTTTCCTGAGTGCGACCTATGGCTTGGATGCCTTCGATTTCCGGTTGGGCGAAGGGTTCCTGACTCCGGACGGAAAGAACACGGTGCGGTACGGCCACGAACTTCTCTGGCACTTCGGGATATTGTTTAATTTCGATCTATGATCGAGCGGCAGCATCCGCCTCGTTCCGGCCACTTCAGAAGCCGAAGGATCTCACTGCCATGAGTTACACTCTCGTCTACGTTCTTGCCTTTCTGATGCTCACGATCGGTGTGAGCTTCGTCGTGTTCGTCTATCGGAAGACGGGTCGGCTGTTGCCCGACGACGTGGCCGACCGCATGGGCGTGCTGCTCTCGTTCGTACTCGTGGCCGCGGCCGGCCTGCTGCTGTTCGTTACGCTGCGCGTGGAATCGGGAGCGAGCTTCGTGACGACGGGCGGTCCGCGCCTGACCGAAGCGGAGCTGAACGCGCCCGCGCCCAACTTCTCGTTTCAAATGGTCGCGTCACAGGACACGATGCAGCTCGATCGCTTTCGCGGCGACGTCATCTTGATCAATTTCTGGGCAACCTGGTGCCCACCTTGCCTCCAGGAGCTTCCGGACCTGAACGAGCTGCAGGCGGATTACGGCGAGACCGGCTTGACGGTGCTCACGATTTCGGACGAGGCGCGCGAGGTGTTGATCGACTTCGAAGATCGACTTCCGCTGGCGACCGTGAACGGATACGTCGAGAATCAGCGAACGCTTCCCGATCCGTACCGCCGTACGCTGGCCATGCGCCCGACGAGCTACGTGATCGATCGCGACGGAATCATCCGTGACTTCGTGCTCGGGGCGCAGGATTATGCTACGTTCGAACGCATGATCAAGCCGTATCTGGTAGGCGTGCGTGCGAGCGCTTCGGCGCGATAGCATTTCGGGAGTAACAATCAACCGGGGCGTATTGGTGCTCAACAGGTTTCTTTCCATGCTCGTCCTCGCGTGGATTCCGACCGTACCCGCAAGCGCGGGCGTGCCGGGCCTGCCGGCGGACTCGACCTCCTCCTTTCCGGCGTCCCGCGCCGAAATGCGGTCGGCGCTGCTGTTTCCGGGCCTCCCGCCGGGGGACGTGCGGACGGCGGCCGCGATGCAGGGCTCGCGGGCCGTCGCGCTGGCGTTCGGTGTGTCCGCGGTCGTCCCGGGGGCAGGTCAGTTTTACAACGAGCAGTGGTTCAAGGCGGCGCTCATGGCTGCTCTGGAAGGCGCGCTCGTGGCGGGATACCTCGTCTGGCGGAAGCAGGGGCAGGATGCCGAAGAGGCCTACACGGCCTTCGCCCACGAGTTTTGGGATCCGGGGCGGTATGCGAGCTGGCTCAACGATTACGTCGATTTCCTCGAACGGGAACACGGGGCGACCATCGGAGCCGGCGAGATCCACACGCCCGAGGGAATCGACTTTTCGTCGCCGGAGACCTGGTCGGCGCAGGAACGGCAGGCAGCGCGCGAGTTCTTCAACGACGTCCGGGCCGTGGAAAGCGTGGTGTACCATCCCGAGACCGGGGCCTCGTTTTCCCACAAACTGCCGTTCTTCGGCGAGCAGCAGTATTACGAGCTGATCGGGAAGTACTTTCAATTCGCACCCGGATGGGTGGACTATCCAGCATGGATAGAGAACGGCGACTTCACCGCGGCGATCGATCCGGAACTGACGGGCCCCGGCGGCACGAAGCCGAACGTGCAGGGACGCTTTCGTGAGTACGCTCGCGATCATGCGGACGCAAACACGTTGCTGCGCAGGGCGTCTCGAACGTCCGCGCTCATCGTGCTGAATCACGTCGTGTCCGCCATCGACGCCGCGATCACAGCGAAATTGCACAACGACCGGCTCGACGCAAGCATCGAACTGGGTTTTGACGCGTTCAACGATCCGCAGCTCCTGGCCTCCTTGCGCTGGCGCTTCTAGTTCGCTTCTCGCCGGGCGCTTCGTCCGCTGAATGCCGGTCTCGGGTCCGAACGCGAGCCGTGCGACTTGCTTCCAACGGACCATTTTCGGTTTTTAGGGCACCCTACGAAACCCGTGGGACCGTCGTGGGCGCGGTCGTGAATAATCCCGTTATCCAGCAGGCTTCAAGACGCGTGGGACCGACGCCCGTCCGAGACGTTTCACGCCACCATACGACCATTCCCACACGGCATCCAAAATGGCCTGGTACAAGCAGCTACACTGGCAGATCGTCATCGGACTCGTCCTGGGTCTCGCCTTTGGCGTCGTGGCGGCCGCGGCGGGATGGAGCGCGTTCACGTCGGACTGGATTGCACCGTTCGGCACGATCTTCCTGAACCTCCTGAAACTGATCGCCGTGCCGCTGATCATCGCCTCGCTGATCACGGGCGTAGCGTCGCTTTCGGACCTCAGGAAGCTTTCCCGGATCGGCGGAAAGACCATCTTGATCTACATCGGTACGACGGTGATCGCCCTCCTAGTCGGATTGACCGTCGTCAACGTCATGAAGCCAGGAAGGGCCGTTCCTGCGGACATGCGGGAGCGCCTTCAGCTTTCGTACTCCGGCGACGTGGAAGCGCGCACGCTGCTGGCCGAGGATGCGAAGGAACGAGGACCGCTGCAGCCTCTGGTGGACATGGTGCCCGAGAATTTTCTCGGTGCGGCGAGCGAAAACGCGGACATGCTGCAGGTCGTGTTCGTGGCGATCCTCTTCGGCATCGGCCTGCTGCTCATTCCACGATCGAAGGCCGAGCCCCTGATCGCCTTCTTCGACGGCTTGAACGAACTGGTCATCAAGCTCGTGGAGCTCATCATGCTCACGGCGCCCGTCGGCGTCTTTGCCCTGCTGGCGGACACCATCACCTCGATCGCGCAGGACAACATCGGGCAGATCGGCGAGCTGCTTGCCGCGCTTGGGTATTACATGCTCGCCGTGACGATCGGACTCTTCATCCACACGTGCGTCACGTATCCGATACTACTGAAAATTTTTACGCCGAAGTCGCTCCGGCGCTTCTTTCCGGCCATCGCCCCGGCCCAGCTCGTGGCGTTCTCTACCTCGTCCAGCGGCGCGACGCTGCCGGTCACGATGGAGGTGGCGGAGAAAAACGTCGGGATCTCGGAGGAGGTGTCCTCCTTCGTGCTGCCGCTTGGCGCCACGATCAACATGGACGGTACGGGGCTGTATCAGGCGGTCGCGGCGGTGTTCATCGCCCAGACGCTGGGGCTCGGGCTCGACCTGGCGGCGCAGGTCACGATCGTCCTCACGGCGGTATTGGCCTCGATCGGAACGGCGGCGGTCCCGAGTGCCGGGATCGTGATGCTCGTGATCATCCTTGAAGCCGTCGGAATACCGGCCGCCGGCATTGCCTTGATCATCGGGGTCGATCGACCGCTCGACATGCTTCGCACGGTGACCAACGTCACAGGCGACCTGACCGTAGCGTCGATCGTCGCCGAGTCCGAGGGGCAATTATTTCTGCCGGAGATGATCGGCGAGACGCCGGTTCGAGCGGGAATAGGCGTGGAAGACTGACGCCGGCGTGGCAAGCTCGGGGCGAGCCGACATACGATAGGCCGACTCCCACGTGAGAATCGGCCTATGCGCGCCAAAAAATAGGCGACCG
>CAZMXY010000270.1:0-2958 GCA_964570345.1 uncultured Rhodothermales bacterium
GAGCATCGCGATCTGGCCATGTCCTCCGGCGATGACGATATGCATGAGGCGGTCGCGGGTCGCAGTCTCCGATCCGGATCTGTCTACGCCGCAGCGGGAGTCTTCGTTCGCTGCGTCCATTTGTCGAGCAACCATATCGGCCGCCGACGGCAAGGATCCTGTCACGGCTGGCTCAAGTCTGGACACGTTCGAACCCCGGTCCGTCGGCCCATTCTCCTCGAGGCGGGCCTCACCATACTCACTCCTCCTAGGCAAATTGAGGGACGGCATTTTCAGAAGATCCGACCGGGCAGAACCCATCACCTTCCCGATGTAGGCCAAAGGGGCCTGCGCCGATATTATGGACCGTAATCACGAACCTACGTGGCGAAAGTCATGATGCTCTCAGGATCGCTTACAGACATCTACGCTGCCCTGCTGAAGGCGGCGCGGAATATGCACCTCATCGACACGTGGAAGACGCTGCGCCCCTCCGTCGTCGTATGCCGGGGCGATGCGAATTTCTACGTCGAGCTGGACGCGCTCGAGCGTCTGCTCACGTCCTTCTGTGGGGACTGCTGACCCCGCACTGAATCACCACCTCCACCACGACGGGGGCGCCGGCATTCTTCCGGCCCCCTTTGATTTCACACCACACCTGAACCCTCGCGTCGCGCCTGCAAGGGGCGACGCTGGATCAGACGGGCCGGCTTTCGTACGTCGCCGACGTGGTATGTCGGCGGCGCAACCCGCTGGGGAGAAGCGCCCGAATCACCCAACATGGGGATATGGAGGTCTTTATGAATCGACTGCTTTGCATATCGGCCGCGGTTCCGTCCTTCCTTCTCGTAATCGCGCTGACGCTTGCTTCGACGTCCGCCGTTCAGCGATCTACGCACACGACGGCGTCGGAACTCGATACGCCGCTGTGCCTCGGGGGAATCGTCGTCGAGGCCGAGCGCGTCTCAAGAGGGGAGATCCTGTGGCTTGCGCGCGCAATCTATTCGGAGACGAAGCGCCCGCACGAGCAGGAGCTCGTCGCCTGGATTGTGCGCAACCGCGTCGAGACCGGCTACCGCGGCAATTCGACCTATGAGGAGACCGTCCTGGATCCATATCAATTCAGCGCCTTTAATCCGAATACCCACACGCGCCCTTACTACATGGGGCTCGAGTGGAACTCGAAGGCAAAGGGGTTCCAGACGGCGCTTTCGATCGCGGCAAGTGTCGCCACCGCAGACCCTCAGGAGCGCCCGTTTTCGAAGGCGACGCGCCACTTTTACAGCGCGCGCTCGATGGCGGACGGGAAGGCGCCGGTCTGGGCCGAGAATCAGCGTCCCGTCAAGCTCGACCGCTACGTCGACGCGGACCGCTTCCGTTTCTACGAGCGAATCGCCTGAGAGGGCATACGGCAGCGGGCACGTGGTCGCCTGCCGGCTGTAAACGCTGTCTTCAGAAGCGCCCATTTCTCGAACCCGAGGCCTTAGCCCGTCGAGCCACGTGCGGGCTCTGCGCCAGGGGGCGACGTTACCCGTGGTTCATGAAGATAAGGTGAAAGCCCAGGGGTTCCGCGACAAGGGCTTGCATTGCGCTTAGTAAGTCATAACTTACGGTTAGTAATGACTAACCAACCGGACGTATGGGCTGCCCTTGGGGACGCGACGAGGCGCTCTATTTTCGAGCGTCTTGCTGAGCGCCCCCGGACCGTCGGCGAACTCGCAGCGGAGCTCCCGGTGAGTCGTCCGGCGGTCTCCCAGCACCTGAAGGTGCTGAAAGACGCGGGTCTGGTGTTCGACCGGGCCGCCGGTACTCGCCGTATCTATCAGCTCAATCCGCACGGCGTGGGCGCGCTTCGTGCCCAGCTCGACCGGTTCTGGAACAGAGCCCTGGCTGCCTACAAAGAGGTGGTCGAAACACAGGAGGAGAAATCATGATCGCCCAGACGCAGGACACGTCCATGCGGACGCAGATCGTCGTCTCGGTGCCCATTGAGAGGGCGTTCCGAGTCTTCACGAAGGAGTTTGATCGCATCAAACCACGCGAGCACAACATGCTCGGCGTCGAGATCGTCGAGACGGTATTCGAGCCGTACGTGGGCGGCCATGTCTATGACCGGGGCGTCGATGGGAGCGAGTGCCGATGGGCGCGCGTCCTCGCCTTCGAACCTCCCCACCGGGTCGTGATCAGCTGGGACATCAACCCGCAGTGGCAAATCGAGACGAATATCGAGAGAACCAGCGAGGTCGAGGTCCGCTTCATCGCCGAGAGCCCCGAACGCACGCGGGTCGAGCTCGAGCACCGAAACCTCGACCGGCACGGTGAGGGTTGGGAGGGGGAACGCGACGGCGTCGCGTCCGAGGACGGCTGGCCGCTTTACCTGCGACGGTTTGCCGACCTTCTCAAGGACTGAAAGTGTGTGCACGGGGCGCGTAAACGCCGGATCGGTCTCAGCTTTCTGCCCAATTTCCTCGATGAGACTATTCGATGAAAGAAGCGAGTCGACCCGATCACCGTTTCCTCGCCTCAGCGCTCCGGCGCCGGGTGCTTGAGGGACCAGGTGAGACCGACCCGGTACTTCGCCGGGCGGTGGGAGCAAGTGCGACGGGCGGCCCACCCGAGCAGCCTCCCTACGACGCACTCGCACGGCTGACGTCTCCTCCAGACGCGTTCTCCGTGATCGCTCTCCGGCCGGTCGGAGTTACGCTTGTAAACTGCGCTTCATCAATTCAATAGCCACTCCAGTACCTCCTGCATGAACGCCTCGGTCTGGTAGTCATCTACCCCCTGCCAGCTGTTCATATAGAGGGAGGCCATCCCGTCGCCCATCACCACCAGTTTGCCCCCTCCCTCCAGCTCTGCGAACGTTCCAAACGCAACGGGCTCCGGCCCGGCGCTGAAACTGAATGGCGTGCCGCCGCTGACGATCCTCCCTCCGTGATAGGGTATTTTCAGCGCGCGTTCAGTAATCAGCCCGTCCCG
>CAZMXY010000270.1:3058-4415 GCA_964570345.1 uncultured Rhodothermales bacterium
TAAGGCAGAGGGACTTCGAGTACCTCCTCGATCTGATCGAAGAGACCTCGGGAATCCGATTGAGCGTTTCGACGCTGAAGCGGCTGTGGAGGGAAGGGGGCGCACAGAATCCGCATCCGACTACCCTCGATGCGCTTGTATCCATTCTCGGTTATAGAGACTGGCTCGATTTCAAAGTCCGGACCGCACCGAAAACGGACATCGTCGAAGCGCGGGCAGCGGACCGAGGAGCAGCGGCCGGGTTAAGACTGGTGGTCGCCGGCCAGGTGCGAAGGCGAAAGCTGTTCCTGATGGCGATGGGCGCCGTGGGGCTGGCCGTCCTCCTGATCGGGATCATCTCGTCGTTTTCCGGGGACTCCGCTCCGCCACCGGGTGCGCGGGGGGTGTCGTTCAGCGTCAGTAACACGGTGGCCGCGGGCGTACCGACTACGGTGATTTTCAAGTACGACCTGGGGGACGCAGTCGCGGATACGTTTTACATCCAGCAGGACTGGAACCCGCGCAATATCAGGGCGATCGATCCCGCTTCCGAGTACTTCACCAGCGTTTATTACCTCCCCGGCTTCCACCGGGCGCGGTTGCTCGCAGATGAGACCGTCCTAAAGACGGAAGAGGTGTTCATCCCAACGGAGGGGTGGCTGGCGGCCGCCCTGTACGGCTTTGATCAGCCGCCGGTCTATGTGACGGCTGACCGCTCACAGGACGGGATGCTCTCGTTACAGGAACGACATCTGCTGGAGAAGCGCGTGGACGTCGACCGGCTCGCGGGCGTATTTCTCTTCAATATCAGGGACTTCGGCGGCCTCGACGGCCATAACTTCAACAGCGAGACCCGATTCCGAATAAGGGACCTGATCGAGACCCCGTGTCCCAGAATTCAGTTCACCATCCATACCGAAGCCAATATCCATTTCGTGCAGCTGGCCCCGATGGGGTGCGTCGGCGAACTGGAAGCATTGATCGGCGGATCGTATATGTCCGGGCGCAACAACGATCTGTCTGCCTTTGGAACCGACGTTCACGACTGGCAGGAGCTCGACCTTACCGTCGAAGACAAACAGGCCACGATCTTTTTGAACGGCGCGCCTATTCTCGAACAGCGCTTCAGCGAGGATTTCGGCGACGTCGTCGGCGTCGACTACCGATTCTCCGGCCTGGGAGACGTGGACTATCTGAGGCTAAGGAGGATTGATGGTAGCCTTGTGTTCGAGGAGGAATTTTAGGAACGGGCCTCGTCAGGTGATGATTAGCCAGAATTGAGTCCATTCGTTCAGCACTCATTCGGCCAAGATGCGGCACAAACTCGTTGCGCAGAAAGTCAGTAGAAGGCGTGTGGTACTGCGCACGCTCGGCCGAG
>CAZMXY010000271.1:0-4402 GCA_964570345.1 uncultured Rhodothermales bacterium
GCCTCGCTCCACGCCTCGTTGAGTTGATCGATGGACGAGCGGAGATCGTCGTATCGTTTCTCCTTGTGCACCTGTTTCAAGCGCTCAAGCGCGGCTTCCACCTTCGCGCGCTTGTCGGCCGGGATTTTCTCGCCGTACTCCTGGAGGTTTTTCTCCGTCGAGTAGATGAGCGAGTCGGCCTGATTGAGCTCCTCAATACGCTGACGGCGCTGCTTGTCTTCCGCGGAGTGAGCTCGAGCATCCGCACGCATCTTCTCAATCTCCGCCTCGGTCAGACCGCTCGAGGCTTCAATCCGGATCGACTGCTCCTTGCCCGTCGTCTTGTCCTTGGCGGAAACGCTCAGGATCCCATTGGCGTCGATGTCGAACGTGACCTCAATTTGCGGCACACCCCGCGGGGCCGGCGGTAGGCCGTCCAGGTGGAAGCGCCCGATCGTGCGGTTGTCCGTCGCCAGCTCGCGGTCACCCTGCAGCACGTGGACCTCCACCGACGGCTGGTTGTCGGAGGCCGTCGAGAAAACCTCCGTCTTGCGCGTCGGGATCGTCGTGTTCGCCGGGATGAGAACCGTCATCACGCCGCCGAGCGTCTCGATGCCGAGATTGAGGGGCGTCACGTCCAGCAGCAGGACGTCTTCTACCTCACCGGCCAACACGCCGCCCTGGATGGCGGCCCCCAATGCCACAACCTCGTCCGGGTTGACCGACTTGTTCGCCTTCTTGCCGAGGAAGTCCTCGACGACTTGCTGAATCTTCGGAATGCGGGTCGATCCCCCGACGAGAATCACCTCGTTGATGTCGCTCTTGGCGAGGTCGGCGTCCTTGAGCGCCTTCTCCATCGGGGGCATCGTCCGCTCGATGAGGTCGTCTACGAGCTGTTCGAACTTCGAACGGGTAAGGTCCATCGTAAGATGCTTCGGCCCTTCCTGCGTAGCGGTGATGAATGGAAGATTGATGGTCGTCGTCGTGGCGCTCGACAGCTCGATCTTGGCTTTCTCGGCCGCCTCTTTCAGGCGCTGAAGCGCCATGGCGTCCGTGCGCAAATCAATCGACTCTTGCTTCTTAAATTCGTCGGCGACGTAGTTGATCAGCCGCTGATCGAAATCGTCGCCGCCGAGATGGGTGTCGCCGTTGGTGGACTTTACCTCGAAAACGCCGTCGCCCAGCTCGAGGATCGATATGTCGTACGTTCCGCCCCCCAGATCGAATACGGCGACGGTCGCCTCCTCCGTCTTCTTGTCCAGCCCGTAGGCAAGAGCGGCAGCCGTGGGCTCGTTGATGATGCGCTGTACTTTCAATCCGGCAATCTGGCCGGCCTCCTTCGTCGCCTTGCGTTGGGCGTCGTTGAAGTAGGCCGGGACGGTAATGACGGCCTCGGTTACCGTTTCGCCCAGATAATCCTCCGCCGTCCGTTTCAGCCGTTGCAAGATCATCGCCGAGATCTCCTGCGGCGTGAAGACGTCGTCTCCGATCTTTACTCGAGCCGTGCCGCCCTCACCTTTGACGACTTCGTACGGTACCGTCTTGATTTCTTCTTGCACTTCATCGAACCGGCGCCCCATGAAGCGTTTGATGGAGAAAATCGTGTTTTTGGGATTCGTGATCGCCTGCCTTTTGGCCGGAGCGCCCACGAGCCGCTCGCCGTCACTCTTGAACGCGACGACGGAAGGCGTCGTCCTGGCACCCTCGGCGTTGGGGATGACGACGGGCTCGCCGCCCTCCATCACGGCTACTACGGAGTTGGTCGTGCCGAGATCTATTCCGATGATCTTGCTCATGTTGACTCCTCAAGGTTTAGATTGAATAATGCTGCCGATGACGCGTCTAATTCTTCGAACCATCCGGTCGTCGGCGGATCGAGCCGCCTTTTGGAACGTCAAGGCGTATCGTCTCACCACCCGGCAACGTGATTTCCCGCTTGCCGCCGCGGAGCGCGTCTTCGAACGAGAGCGGAAGGGTCGCTTCCACGTCCTGGCCCAGCCGACCGCGTCCCGGCTCGCCGGCGCGCCGTCCAAAGCCGTCTCGTATCGAACTCTCTTGCGAGCGCCCTCCGAAGAACCGACTAAATATGTCACCGATCCCGCCGAAGCCGCCCTCGTCGTTGAAGATATATTCGGCGCCCGGGCCGGCGACGGAACTGTCGACACGGACGTACGTGCCGTCCGGTGCGCGATAGTATCGCGATGCCCCTTCGCGCCCGGCACCGGTAAACCCTTCGAAACCGGACCCGGAGAACGGATCGAGCCGCCTTCGATCGTATTCCGCCCGTCGATCCGGGTCTTCTAGTACGCCGTACGCTTCCTGAATTTCCTTAAAGCGCTCTTCCGCGTCAGGCTTGTCCGGGTTGCGATCGGGGTGGAATTCGCGGGCCAACTTCCGGTAGGCCTTCTTCATCTCTTTCTCTGAGGCGTCTTCGCTCACCCCCAGGAGGCTGTAATAGTCTTTAACTTCCGGCATTCGCGATCCCTCGCTCCATCAAATCTTCAGCGTACGCCGTCTTACTCTGCCCGGCCGCGACGGACTGGGAGGCCTCGTCAACAGGGACGGAAACGGCCTCGCGGCGGCCTGGCGACAGAAGAGTCAGGCCGTCTGGTAAGCCGGGCATGCAGCCTGTGCACCTATTTCCCACAGGCTCGTCTTGCTTCTCGGATTATCGTGGCGATCGACTCTCTATTTTCATCCGATACGGAATTGACCTTGAGGTGCCGAGCATTCTTACCGGATCCTTCCATCTTGATGCCCAAGCGCTCAAGCTCTTTCCAGCCGTGGACGAAAAGTTTACAGATGCGCTCGGCCGGTTGCAGGCCGGAGATCACTTCGTTCGGTCCGCCGATACTATAGGGTGCGTTTCCCATCTTCGTACCGCCGTAGACGTGTTCATCCGCATCCGACAATCAAACCCGCCCCTACGAGCTCCTCTTCGAATCGATTTGAAATCAGCCGGTTTCCGGAAGGCCGTCGAAGAACTCTACGACACCCGTCTCGAGCGAATACTCCGCCCCTACGACGAGAAGTCGGCCGCGCGCGATCAGCTGCTCCAGGATCTCTGATCCATGGCGGAGATGATTCGCCGATGCCCGGATGTTCGCCCGGATGGCGTGCCGCATCAGTGCATCCGAATCCTGCTTGAGATCGGTCTCCATCAACGCTTCGACGGCCGGGCGGATGCGGTCGACGATCGATCGGAGATTGGGAGACCGGCTTTCCGTCGGACGCTTGAGCTCTTCCAGTGTGGCTTCAACGGCGCCGCACATCGAGTGACCCAGGACCACGACAAGCCGCGTGCCGAATCGTTCGGCCGCAAACTCGACACTGCCGACGTGAGATGGGGCGACGATGTTGCCGGCCACACGGATGACGAACAAGTCGCCCAGGCCTTGATGGAAAATGATTTCCGCCGGCACCCGCGAGTCGGAGCAGCCGAGAACGATGGCGAACGGCTGCTGACCCGTTACCAATTCAGTGCGACGTTCCTGACCGGAGGACTTGCCGTGTCCGCGAACGTCCGACAGGAAATGACGATTCCCTTCTCGGAGGCGCTCGAGTGCTTCACTCGCTGAAATCATCGTCGCATCGTACTTCTCGGGAAAATAGCAGGCCCTTCGCGGCACGCTCCTCGACGGTCACGGAGGAAGCTCAATACCGTTCGGACATGGATCTCTTGCGGCGAACGAACCAGTAGACGAATCCGCCGACACCTCCCAGGAAAAAACCCAGAGGACCGGTGATGAACAAGCCGAGTAGCGGACCTTGATTGGCGCCGGGTGCAAACAGCATCGGTCCGAAGAACCCGACTACGAATCCTGCGGAGCCGACCACGACCGCTCCGTAAAGCGCGAAGGAGATCCACTTCCCGGAGAGCGACGCGGATTTGGACCATACGAACCATCCGAGTCCGACCGCGCACGACAAGGACACCAAGTTGGCCGTCCATTGGAGGCCCTCCGGCAGATCGATAAGGGAAAACGGCACCCAATAGATAAAGTAGAAGGTTGCCGGCACGACCACGAGCAGGATGAAAACACGAAGCAGCACGTTCATCGCCGTCATACGTCCTCTAGTGCTACTTGCCATGAGACACCGAATCGGTCACTAAACCACGCATAATTCTTGCTAAACGGATACGCATCGAGCGGCATGAAAACTTCTCCATTTTCGGATAGAACGTCATAAATCCTGTCAACTTCCACGCCCGTGTCGCACGAGACGGACAGGGACGTTGCGGGCGTGAACGAGAAATCATGCTTTACGGCACTATCGATGCACATAAACGGTTGATCGTTTGAAGAAAATACGGCGTGTCGCACCTTCCCCGCGGGACCTTCCTCTCCATTTCCATAGCGGGATATGCTAACGATTTCGGAATTTTCGAACACGGAGAGATAGAGGTTCATCGCGTCCTCCG
>CAZMXY010000272.1:0-1397 GCA_964570345.1 uncultured Rhodothermales bacterium
GTCAAGAGATCGATGAGCAGCGTGGCCAGCCCGGCCTCCTGGAGGATCTCGGCTACCTGACGATTCCGCGGGCTGTGGCGGCTGCTTCCACTTCCGTGTGCGAACAGGACCACGCCCGCAGCGTCGCCGGGAACGGACAGGTTTCCCTCCAGCGTCACGCCGCCGGCGTCAACGTGAACGAATTCATCTGCATGATCGGCCATCACTCCCCTCACCTCCTCTTCGCCTTGGAATTGCAGCATCCGTTCACGGCGTGGAAGCTTCCTGACTTCTCTCTATGATGGCCTATGCGACGTCGAAGTTTACGTGATCATAAGATCGTTACCGGGCGTGGTGCTCGAGCCCGTCCGGAGGATGCCAACGTTCCGCCGTGGCGACTCGATCGCTGGGTCGCCTTGATCGACGTCACCTTTTCATTATTCCTTCCACGTGAGCCTTGCTCGCCCTCAGAGCGGCCACCTGATCCGGCTCCTCCAGCTCGAACACGAGTAGGCCGTCGTAGTCCGCCCGCTGCAGCGCCGCGAACAGCCGGGAAAAGTCGACGATGCCGGACCCGACCGTCTGGTGGTCCCGCCAGTCTCGGCTTCGCACGTCCGTCAGGTGAACGTGAAGGACTTTGTCGCCGAGGGTCTCGACCGTCGCTTCGAGCACGTCGTTGAAGCGCATCCGTCCCTCCTCGGAGTCTCTCTGCTCAGGCGGCAGGCCGATATCCGTGCTGCCGCGGATGTGCCCCGTGTCGATCGTGGCGCCGACGGCAGGATGATCGACATCGAAGATGAGCTCCGTGTAGTCCTTCACGGAATCGGGCTGCATCGTCTCGAGGCCGATCTCCAGGCCGCGCTCGGCGCCGTAATCGCCGAGCGTGCGGAAGGTCTCCAACATCGGCTTCCATACGTCGCGGAAGCTCGACCCTTCCTCGGGCCAGCCGGCATGCACGACGGCCACGCGCCCTTCCAAAAAGGCGAGACCGTCCATGGCGCGCTTTATCCGATCGAGGCTCGTCCGTCGGCTCTCGGCATCGGAGGACAGGAGATGCACGTCTGTGAACGGCATGTGCGCCGAGACGTGCTCGAAGGCACGTGTGGCCTCATAGACCTCCTCGCGCTCCGATTCGCTTGCCTCGTAATAGTCGAAGCCGGGGATCTCGCCCATGGAATGACTTTGACCGGTATAGGCGATCATCTCGATCGTGCCGAAGCCGAGACGCTCGATCGTCCGGATCGCCTCGAGCAGCGAGAAACCCGCCAGGCAGGCCGTACTGGCTCCGAGGCGCTCAAGACGAGCCGTGCGTGACGCCTTCGGGCGGCAGCCTGCAGCGAGAAGAGGAAGCGCAAGGGTGGAGGCGAGGAACGCCCGTCGGCTTACGTACTGGGTCGCGTGGTGCGCTGTTTTCATGC
>CAZMXY010000272.1:1497-4398 GCA_964570345.1 uncultured Rhodothermales bacterium
GAGCGATGCCGGCGGCGGAAGAGACCGCTTCGCACATCGGTAATCTCTATCCCTTCGTTCAGAAGCAAGCCGACCGCTCTCCGCTGGAGCTTTCATTCCTGCAGCCCGAGTTCCAGGACCTCGGGACGTGGCAACGGTCCGCAAGGGAGAAAGTCTTCCAACATCTATTCTACGAACCGCCGCTCGTCGATCCGCAGCCCGAAGTCGTGAGGCGCACGGACAGAGGGGACTATATCGAAGAGGTTCTCACGTTTCAGACCACGCCGGATCTGCGGGTGCCGGCCTACGTCCTCATTCCGAAGAACGTCGAGCTTCCCGCGCCGGGCCTGATGGTCCTGCACTGCCACGGCGGCTTGTACCTCTGGGGCAAAGAAAAAGTGGTAGAAGTCGAGGACGAACATCCGACGCTGACGGAGTTCAAAGCAAACCTGTACGAAGGCGCCAGCATTGCGTCGGAGCTGGCTCGGCGCGGCTATGTCGTAATCACCATCGACATGTTCTACTGGGGGGAGCGCCGGATGCTTCTGGACGATGATCCACCGGAGTATCGGGACCGTCCGAGCATGAGCCGCGAACAGATAATCGCCTTCAATCAGCGCTCCCAGCAGGGAGAACAGCTGGTGGCCCGGAGCCTGTTCACGGCAGGGATCACGTGGCCCGGCGTCATGCTGTGGGACGACGTCCGAACGCTGGATTACCTGGCTTCACGTCCGGAGGTCGACCGCGGCCGGCTGGGCTGCGTCGGACTCTCAGTCGGCGGCTATCGAAGCTTTCTGCTGGCGGCGCTGGACGAGCGGATCCGGGTCGCCGTCGACGTGGGATGGATGACCTCCTATGCGTCTCAGATCGAGCGACAGGTCATCAACACGATCGGCTTCACCTTTCACATCATCGGTCTGTATCGCTATCTGGATCTTCCCGACCTGGCGGCCTTGATCGCGCCGCGAGCCGTCATGGTGATGAATGGCTCGCGCGACCCGTTGTTTTCGCAGGACGGGCTTCAGGCGGCTTTCCAGAAGATCCAGGCCTGCTTCGAGAAGGCGGGGGTGCCGGAGCGTCAGCGTTCTCGCCTGTTCGACGTGCCGCACGAGTTCAATCGCGAAATGCAGAAGGAAGCCTGGGAGTGGATTCACCGCTGGGTGTAGGAGGCCGCAGCCGCCACTCTTGCCACGAAGGGCGCCCGACTCATTTTGGCGTCCGGGCGTGTGCAGGAGTCAACCGCCGCCACTCTTGCCAACATCCGATCGACGTGCGATGGATCGCCCGTCAGTTTTCCTCGGACGAAACCTTCCGGTCCGTCGTCCACACCTTACCGTCGTGCCGGATGTGTACCGTCGTCCCCCCGGCGCCCGGGGCCGTGATCTCGTAGGTCGTCCGGGTCGTGCTCAGATCCGGCTCGAAAGCGACGCCTTCCACCGAGACCTCACCGGCGTGCAGCTCGCCCAGATCCTCCGCATAGCGGCCGTGCGACTCGCGGTAGTCCCTCTGACGGTAGTAGAGCCGGCGCAGCGCCCACTTTACGCGGTCGTTCGGGTCCTCCACGAACGGCACCGTCGCTTCGCCCGCGGCCGCGTCGGCGAACTGCACGTAGCCAAAACGCTCGGGTCTGTGCATGTCGACGGCCCCCTGCGGCGACCAGACCCACCAGTCCGCGGCCGTGTCGGCGTTCTTGCGATACGCGCCGTCGACGACGTCGGCGGACCACTGCGAGCGTGCAAAATTGAGCCGCCACTGCTCTCCGGCGCGCGGCGGACGGCGCTCGTGGGCGGCCTCCTCGAGCACGGCCCAGGGAAGCGCCAACTCCACCGTCCAGCCTACGTCCGTGTCCGTCGGATCATTGATCGTCCCGTCGACGTGCACGCTCGCCTCGAGGCCGCGAATGTCCCAGGCGCTGAGCGAGGGTCCGCCGTCCCGGGAGGGTTTAATGATGATCAGATCCCACACCGTCTCGAGGGCATTGACCTCCAGTTCGTAATAGTTGTGCGTATCGCCGTCCGGGTCGATGAAGACCTCGAAGGCATTGTCCTGATAGATCGCGGCGTCCCGCTCGGTAAGCGTGGCCCAGACATCCGGCTCCTCGAGGTTTGCCGCGACGTAGAGTGCCTCGTCATTCCACAGCATCTTGGCCCTCGTTCGGAAGCGAGGAGACGGCCGATCGCGCCCTCGGATGTCGACGAAGTCGGCCGTCCAGGGCGCCTCCGCCCAGCCGGGCTCGTCGAGGCGGCCGTCCACCTCGATCGGCGCGTGCGTTCGGTACACGACGTAGGAGGGCGGATCGAAGGCAGCGCCCACTTGCGTCGTCCGCTGCCGAGCGGAGCGCCTCTCGTCACGTGTAGCGAGCGACGACCGGGATTCCGAGTGGACGACGACCAGGTCCTTGCCCGGCACCGGAAAGGAGCCGGCCTCCGGATTCGTCCAGGTGCACGACGCCAGGCCGGCCGGGGCAAGGACGAGCGTGATGAAAAGGGCGATTCGTCTTAGCCGTCTCATACCGGACTCAATACCGCCTGGGTTCTTCATCCCACATGGGGGCGGCGAGGCCGTTCAGGTCCCACACAATCTCTCCCCCGCGAATCGTCAGCTCGGCTTCGAGCTTTTTGGTTCCCTTCCTGGTCCTTCCACGAGTATCGATGAACCCGAAGTCCCCTTCCCTAAGGCGAAATACGGCGACGTCCGCCTCCGCATCTTCGCTCAGGTGGCCGAGGTCTTCCCGCTTGACGTAGGCTGCCGGATTCCAGGTGGAGCGCAGCATCACGTCCTGCAAGGACATTCCCAGATTCAGGAACTTGGACATGGTATTCGCCATGTCTTTCATGCCGCCGTTCATGCTCTGCGCGTGCAGGTCCGTACTGATCACATCGGGATAAAAACCCTGTTCCAGCGACGGGACGGCCTGGTGCC
>CAZMXY010000273.1:0-4389 GCA_964570345.1 uncultured Rhodothermales bacterium
CGCAACCGGAATGACGAGCAGTACCCTGAGTTCAGCTACCTACGCCGACCTGGTCGACCTGGGCCGGCGCCTGTACGAACAGGCGCTCGTCCGGCGTGAGCAGGAGCTGATCACCGATCCGCGGGGCCAGCCGATCGGGTGGCTGCTCGACACGCGCATTCCGATGCTCGAAGGACGGATGTTCAAGGAGGTCGGCCGCGTGCTCGCCGATCGCCTTCGCGCGAAAGGGGTGCACCAGGTAACCGGTTACGGATTCGGCGCCTACTCCATGGTCTGCTCCGTGCTCGCAGCCCCGGGTCTGCCGGCCATCAAGGGCGGATTCGTCCGCGAGCATCGCAAGCCGCACGGCCGGCGGCGCCTCGTCGAGGGGCCGCTCAATCGAGCCAAGGCCGTCGTTCTGTTGGATGACATCCTGAACAGCGGCCGCAGCGCTTCCCGCGCCATCTCGCTGCTTCGAAACGACGGCTTCGAGATCGCCGGCGTGATGACGCTCTTCAATTTCACGTGGAGCGGCGGACGTACGCGCATCGAGGCCGACGGAGTCTGGGTGGATTCGCTGCTCGACCTCAATCTCCGCGACAACGTCCAGAGCTCCTCGGACTCGATCTAAGGCGCGGGAGGCTCCGGATCTTTCTTCCCGTGAGGAACGCTCCACGTCCGTCGGGGTGAAAAGAGGGTTTTCGGAACGACTGCCCCGCGGCGCGGTCAAATTTCCCGGACGCGATCCCGTTTCGCGTCTCGCGGCATCGATTCAGACGCCTGCAGACATCGGCCCCCGACGCGTTTCCATTCGGTGCGCTAGAGGACCTCTTCATTCAATCCTATGAATTTATTCGGATCCCGCACGTCTACGGCCCTCGAGAGGACGGCGCCGACCGCCCAGGGCGACGGATCTACGGGCGATCTCATGGCGCCCGATTCCCCGCTGCTCGAGATGTCGTTCCTCGACCACCTCGAGGAGCTCCGCTGGAGAATCTTCAAAGGCCTCGGCGGCGTGCTCGTCGGCAGCATCATCTGCGTCTTCTTCGCAGACTTCGTGATCGACCAGATTCTGCTCGGGCCAACGCACGCCGACTTTTTCATGTACGAGCTCTTCGGCTTCGACGCGACGCCGCTCGTGCTTCAAAATAGGACCATCACCGGGCAGTTCTTCGCCTACTGGGGGTCCGTCATCGTCGTCGGCATCGTCATCGGTTCGCCCATCCTGCTCTACCAGATGTGGAAGTTCATCGAGCCGGGCCTCTATCCGAGCGAGAAGAGGGGCCTCCGCTTCTCGTCGGTTTTCGCTACCTTCTTCTTCATCCTCGGGATCCTCTTCGGCTACTGCGTCATCACGCCGCTCGCGCTCCAGTTCTTCGCGAAATTCGTCATCTCCCCGCAGATCATCAACGAGTTCGACATCACGAAGTACTTCGGTATGGTGTCGATGTGGGTATTCGGCGTAGGGGTGATCTTCGAGCTGCCGGTCGTCATGTATTTCCTTTCACGCGTGGGCATCGTGACGGCGGATTTCCTCCGCAGAGGTCGAAAAATCGCGCTGATCAGCATCCTCGTCATTGCCGCCGTGCTGACCCCTCCCGACGTCATTTCGCAAACGCTCGTCGCGGTCCCGATGATGGGACTCTACGAGCTCTCCATCTACATCTCCGGCGTCGTGGAACGGCAGCGCGAGCGCGAGATGAAGAAGGCACTCGAATAATCGGATCTATCCATCCTAGGCTGATTCATGCACAGGCGCCTGACCATCCTCGTCCTCGTCTTCGTAACGCTGGGCGCCGGTTTTTCCGCCGGCTTCCTCATGCCGGACGACGACTTCTTCTCCCTCCGCAAGAATTTCCAGATATTCGGCGCCGTCTACGAGGAGCTGATCGGAGGTTACGTCGATCCTCTCGATCCGGAGAAGCTCATGCGCTCTGGAATCGACGCCATGTTGGAGGACCTCGACCCGTACACCAACTTCATCGACGAGGCCGACAACACCGACATCGACATCATCACGCGCGGTCGGTACGGTGGCGTCGGGCTGAACATCGGCGTCCGCAACGGGAAGATCACCGTGACCTCCCCGATCGAAGGTACCAGCGGCTACAAACAGGGCGTTCGAACCGGCGACGTCATCACCGAAATCGAGGGCCGGACCGCGGAAGACCTCAGCCTGTCCGACATCCGCCATCTGATGCGGGGCGAGCCCGGTACCGCCGTCGAGCTCACGATCGAGCGCGAAGGCGAGCCCGAGCCCATTCATTTCCTGCTCACCCGCCAGCAGGTCGAGCTGAAGAACGTGGCGTTCTCCGGCTTCGTCGACTCGACCTCCGGCGTGGGGTACGTCAAACTGGATCGATTCGCGCGCGACGCAGGCGTCGAGGTCCGCAGTGCAGTGCAGACCCTCAAGTCGAGCGGCCGGATGCAGGGATTGATCCTCGACCTGCGCGACAATCCCGGCGGCCTCCTCGAAGGCGCCGTCGAAATCACGCAGCTCTTCGTGCCGCAGGGCTCGGTCGTCGTCTCGACTCGCGGGCGGCAAGCTCAGACCGAACGCATCTACCATAGTAAGCTGCCGCCGCTGCTGCCCGACCTGCCGGTCGTGATTCTCGTAAACGGCCTGAGCGCATCGGCGAGCGAGATCGTCGCCGGCGCCGTTCAGGACCTGGATCGCGGCGTCATCGTCGGCGAACCGACCTTCGGAAAGGGGCTCGTGCAGATCGTCAAGCCGCTGCCGTACAACACCTCGCTGAAGCTGACGGCGTCGAAATATTACACGCCGAGCGGGCGCAGCATCCAGGCGATCGATTACGGAGAGCACGACGGGATCGTTCGGAACGTCCCTGATTCGCTCCGGCGTACGTACCGCACCTCGGCCGGACGCCTCGTGAAGGACGGGAAGGGCATCGAACCCGACCGCTTCGTCGGGCCCGGCTCGAACAGCGAGCTCGAAGCTGCACTCGAGCGCCGCGCCGCGTTTTTCTTCTATGCGAATCATTTCGCGGCCGAGCGGTCGGCCGTCCCGAGTGACTTCGAAGCCACGGAAGAGATTCTGGCCGATTTCAGGCGCTGGCTGGACGAGCACGAATTCACCTATCAGACCGACGCCGAACGCTCCGTGGAGGCGCTGGAGAACAACCTCGACGCCATCGGATACGGCGCGACGCGCGACGAGGTGGAAGCGCTGAAGACGGCCGTCGCGGAGGAAAAGAACGCCGACTTCGAGCGGCACCGTGAGGGATTGAAGGAGCGCCTGCGCTCGGAGATCGTGGCACGGTTTCACGGCGACTCGGCGCAGGTCGTCGCGTCCTTCCGCCACGACCCGCAAATCCTCAGCGCCGTGTCGCTGCTGAAGGACGACTCCGCCTACGAGTCGATCCTGGCCTCGCGCTGACGCTGTGCCGGGCTGCAGGCAGCGAGCACGACCCGCCGCCCCCCGCCTCCATCGGATTCGCTCCTCTCTGAAGGCTGATCGACGAATGGAATTCCTGCACCTGCTTATCCTGCTCGGCGCCGGACTCGCAGCAGGTTTCGTAGCAGGCCTGATCGGCGTCGGGGGCGGCATCATCTTCGCCCCCGTTCTTTTTTTCCACTATCAGGCGATCGGTGTCCCGGCCGATGTCATCGCGCCCCTCACGATCGGCTCCAGCCTTTTCTGCACGCTGCTCGCCGCGATCGCAAGCGCCTGGACGCAGTACTCCAAGGACGCGGTCGTAACACGCGTCGCGCTGACCGTCGGCCTCTTCAGCGCATTCGCCGTGTATCTCACGACGCGGTTTGTCACGACGCGGCCCTGGTACGACGGCGACACGTTTCAGGTCGTCTTCAGCCTCGTGCTCCTGAGCGTGGTCGCGCGGATGGTCGTTCGCCGCTCCGCGCCGGGGGGACGGGTCGTCGAGTCGGCGCACGTCGACCACCCGTGGCCCATCCTCGCCGGGGCGGGCACGATCGCCGGCGCCGTATCGGCCGCCGCCGGCGTGGGAGGAGGGGTCGTCCTCGTCCCCACCTACAGCCATTTCATGAGGATGCCGATCCGCGTCGCCACGGGCACGTCGAGCGCGACAATCGTGATCATCTCCGTAGTCGGCGTGACGAATTACGTCGTGCTTGGATGGGGGGATACGGACCTCTACGGCGCCGTCGGCTACGTGGACATCCTCCGCGGGCTGGTCTTCGCCGTGCCGTCCCTCCTCACGGCCCATCTCGGCGTGCACCTCGCGCACCGCATCAATCAGCGCGCGCTGCGCATGTCGTTCGCGGGGATCGCGTCCCTCGTCGCCGTCCGCCTGCTCGTCGACGCGCTCTGGTGACGGGGGGACGGGGGGACGGGGAGACGGGGGACGGTGGCCGACCGATTTAGAGCGGGCCCAGCTTCTGCCGGATGCGCTCTTCGATGGAGCCCGTCTC
>CAZMXY010000274.1:0-4385 GCA_964570345.1 uncultured Rhodothermales bacterium
GTGCTGAGTATGAGCGGGCAGCGAATCCCACCAGGTCGCCCCTCGCACGGTCGCCGTCCTCGAACGCTTCTTGGACTTTGGGGCCATGTATAATCGTTATTCGATGACTTTTGGCGCCCGAATATAGGCGTCGTCGGCATCGGGAGCGTTCTTCAGGGCCTCTTCTCTGGAAATGCGTGACTCGGCGACGTCCTCGCGAAACACATTGTACAGATCGAGCACGTGCGACATGGGCTCAACTCCGGACGTGTCGAGCTCGTCGAGCTTCTCCACGTAGCCCAGGACGTCGTTCATTTGCTCTGCCAGGCGCTTTTCCTCTTTCTCGGTGAAGCGCAAGCGCGCCAGCGAAGCGATATAGCGGACTTGTTCGATGGAAACGGACATGTGGCTGGAATGGCATACGGCGTTAGGTGGTCAGCGGTCGGTCTCAGTGGTCGGCGGCCAGGGCGGCGATCATTTTATTTCGAACGTCCTCCATCAACCTCGGAATGTCGCGGCGCGTGTGGCCCGCGAGGTCGATGGGTTCTCCGATGACGATGCGGATCGTGCCCGGCCGCATCAGCCGCTTCTTTTCGTTCATCAGGCGGTACGCGTCGAGGATCGTGACGGGCACCATCTGAACGCCGGCCTCGACGGCCACGGCGAAGGCGCCCTTCTTGAGAGGTTGCAGGGATGAACCGTACGAACGCGTACCCTCGGCGAAGACGAGCACGGAATTCCCGCCGCGAATACGCTCGCCGGCAGCTTTCAAACTCGTCATCGCACGGCGCGCGTCCCGTTTGTCGATGAAGACGGAGGCCGAATTTCGGATGGCCAGCCCCAGAAAGGGAACGCGCGCGAGTTCCTCCTTCGCGAGAAAACCAAAAGGATACGGCAGCGCCGCACTCAAGGCGAGGATGTCCAACAGGTTCTGATGATTCGAAACGAACACCAGCGGAGCATTCGTTTGAAGCGCGGCCCGATCGTAGACGCGGACGCGGATGCCGCAGAGACGGAGGATGACCACGCCCCACAGTCGCGCCATTCGCTTGAAGTTGCGTGCGCTGGGATCGAACTGATGAGACACGACCTGCGCGATCGCCATCGGAACGGTCCACAACGATGCGACGACGCCGAACCAGACAAAAAGCAGTTTCGTCCCGAGCGTCGAACGGATCGGGGAAACCTTCGCGGGTTCCGTCGACGCGACGGGCGCCAGCGTGTCGGAGTGCCGCCGCTCTATGTTCGTCGTGTCGTTCATTCGGACGATCGTCGTATCGTTCATTCGGACGATTCACCGCTATCGACAGGCCCTGATCAACCGGATAAGCTCCGTCGCCTCTCGCAGTCCGTTCGCCACCCCGGGCTCGACGCGGACTTCCAGACTGATGGGGCCGTCAAAATCGATTTCGTGCAGGCGCTCGATCTGGTCCGCCCAGTCGACCGCACCCTTGTCTATTGTTCGCGCCTCCCATCCGTTCCCGATCCGAGCCACGTTCCGACAGCGCACGAGCCCCACCCGACGGTCGAGGGCGTCGAGGCCCAGCGACGGATTTTCACCCGCCATGCATGCTTGATCGGGGTGCCACGCCGCCGTCATTGCGGGATGGCCTATCCTGTCGAGAAGCCCGGCAAGTTGGGCGCCGGTCCGAACCACCCCCCCGTCGCCGTTTGATACGCAAAGCCGAACGTTACTGCGATCGGCCTTGACCGCCGCACGGCGCAGCACGTCGGCGATCTCGTCGAGCGAAGCTTCCGCGTCGCGGGATCGTGCGTATTCGTCGCCGTAGGCCGGCCCTTCGTCCGCACCGGCGCATCGGAAGCTCGAGACGACGACGCGACTGCAGTCGATCCGCGTGCAGAAGGAAAGGGTTTCCTCCAGGGTGGCCAGTTCGTTGAGCCACGCGGCGCGGTCGCTCAAGTCGCCCTCGAACAGACCGGGCACGATGGCGAGGATTGGCAGCTCGCTCCGTTGCAGGCGCCTTCGCAGCTTTCGCTCGTTTACGAACGGTACGCGGTCGTGGGGGCTGCCGACGCTCCGAAGCTCGACCGCTTCGAGTCCCCACAATAGGGCATAGTGGATTGCCCGGTCGAGATCGAACGTGATCGAGTCGGTTAGAAGGGTCGGAATCACGTACTACTCCACCCCCGCTGCCGATGGAACGTCGAGTGTGTCCTCACTTGCAGGAAGGAAGGGCCTGAGGTCCGTGGTCTCGATGATGAGTCTCTCGTACGCCGTTGCCGCCATCTCCCTCGCTTGCTCGACGGCCCGGGCGACGACGGCGTCCATGTCGGGAAGAGCAAACGGATCGCCGTCTCCCATCGACGTCTGGTCCTCCAGTCGCCCCCGGGCGAGTCGCCGCAAGGACGGATCGGGCAGCAGAACGAGCGGACGCTCGAATAGCGGTGTCACAGGGGGTGAAATGACGTGCAGCGTCAGGCCGCGCTCTTCCAGCAACCGTCGAACGAACGGCTCCTCTTCCGATCTCAGTCCCACGTAGATGACGGACGTAATTCGATCTACCTCCCAGATAGGATTCGCAAGAAATTCGCGAAGACCTTCGTGACCGAGCTGCGAGCCCGACCATACGGCCATCAGGACGGATTTCTCCGGTACGTGCCAGCGCTGTGAGACGAAGCCCAGATTGCGTGCCACTTCGAGCAGGGCCGACGTTCCGACGCCAAAATTTCGATAGTCGACCGTCTCCACGCCGGCATAACTGGCGATCGCGTCCAGATCCGCGCAGACGAGCACGACATCCCTCGCGCGTTGCGGATGTTTCCCCGCGACGAGCGCCAGCAAGTTGACGGCCCCGGCATTCGGCAGAAAGTTGGAGTGCACGTGCGCCACGATGCGCCTCTGGAGCTCGAATGCTTCTCCCGGACGGCTCACCGATCGGTACGTCGGCATGAGAACGCCGGCTGCCCCGGCGGTAAGCTGGATTGCTATGAGGCGCCGCACGCGATCCGTGTAGAACCGAGGCCTGAGCGGCGCGACGGTGATCGCGAGGACGGCGCCGGCGTCGCGCCACGCGCGCAGCGTCGTTCCATCGGCCTCCCCGTCCCGAAACAGGACGCCGAACGGCCGTTTCGGCGCCGACGCGATACCTGCGGTATCCTCCGTGACGACGAGAAGATGAACGGACACGGCACCGGAATCGCTGCGGCCGTGAGGCAAGAAGTCGATGCCGGGGTAAAACGACGTGGAGTCCTGTCCGGAGACGCTGCGCAAGGCGCCCGAAATCGGATAATTCATCGAGGCACCGTAGAGGACGCGAAAATCGTCTCCGATCGCCGGCTGAAGTCGAAATTGGCGCAAACGCGCGGCCACGTAGGCAGCCGCCCTCGCGTACCCGGCGGTACCCGTCGTCCGCATTGCGGCTTCGTTCCGGTTCAGGAAGTCCAGATGATCATCGAGCTCGTCATCACTCCAGACCGGCGCCATCGGCGAAGGGGTCGGAGGTTCCTCCGGCACACGTAACGCCGCGCAGCCCCCGTAGAGGACGGCGGGCAGCATCACCAGTATGACGGCGATTCGAAACGACATGTATCGAAGCAATCGGGATGTTCTTCGTTGCGTCTTCGGACCGGTTTTTGTACGATGCGAATACGTGTCTATCTCTGCGAGCTCGCCAGTTTCGGACCGTATGCTCTCGACCGTCCTCTCAGCCACGGCCGTCTTGCGCCTGCACTATCGGCGCATCCGTTCGATCGGACTCCTGGGAGCCGTCACGGCCCTCGGCCTCGTCCCTCTGTCACTCTACATGCCCCGACCGGATTGGGCAAGATATACCCTCCTCTCGATGGTATGTTTGTACGCCGGGCGCAAAGTGATCCAGTTTCTACGGTCGCGGTCGGCCCTTAAGCAGCTCTCGATGGAGGAGCACTTTATCCGATACGGCTCCTCCGCCGGCCACGTTCAAAAATGTGTGGAGAACGAGGATCATCTCTGGACGCGGAGCTGCATTCTCGGCGGATTGAAAGGAGTCATGCATCACCCGATCACGACCGACATGATCGGTGACGAAAAGCGAAACCGTGTCTATCGGCAGTTTCACCGGGCGTTCCGACAACTGGAGCCCGCTCGTGCCTACCTGGACGTGGGGCTATTGCTGAGCATGTTGATCCTGCTCAGCAGCGTACCGTCGATCGGCGTGGATCTGCGTGCCGTCCTGTTTCAGGCCGGCTTCCTCGCCCTCGCCATTGCGGGCTTTGCCGAGGTTTCTCACTTCATGATCCACCGGCAGCTCTTCGAAACGATGCAGCGCCTCTACGCCGCCTTGACGGAATGGGCGATTCGCGAAGCCCTTCACGCCGCCGTGACCGTCTCGTATTCCCACCGTCTGCTCTACTTCGCCCAGCCCTGGTTCGTGAACGAGGGAACGATAGAACGTGGGGACGTGGGG
>CAZMXY010000275.1:0-4339 GCA_964570345.1 uncultured Rhodothermales bacterium
TTACCATGTTCGCCATCTTCACGATCTATTACTATGATCAGGATGGCGCCGAACTCGTCGGACTGTAAACGAGATGTCCCTAAAGGCCTTCCACATATTTTTTATCGCGACCTCCGTCCTCCTGGCGATTGGATTCGGCATTTGGGAGATGGTGGCCTATGCAGAATCCGGAAGTGCCGGGCAACTCGCCGCTGCAGTGGCGGCTTTTCTCGTAGCCGGGGGTCTCGTCGCGTACGGCGTGCGTTTCCTGAAGAAGTTGAAACACATAGGGTATCTGTGAGGGGATGAAGATGAAGACGGTACGTTACGTGGGAGCACTACTCGGCGTGACGCTGATGGTCTCGATGGAGCCGGCCGTCGCGGCGGCTTGCGACTCGTGTTGGGGCGCCGCGGTCGATTCGCCCACCACCCGCGGCATCACCATGGCAATGCTTGCGCTGATCGGAATGACTAGCGTCGTGTGGGGGGGCATCGGCGCCTTCTTCTTGCACGTGCGACACCGCACCCGCATGTTGGAACCGGGCGACCTGATGGTCAACGAGTACGGCGACATCGAATCGAGAGAGACCTGAGCGAGAACTCGTCTGCGGCACGGTCTCCGTATCGACGTCGTTCCCGGTGAGAATGAGAAAGCGGCGGATTTGACAACGTAACCGATTGACCATCGCTTCGAGGAGGCATCGTACCATGGTCGAATGGCTTGACATCACGAAATACATGGGTCTGCCCGAAAACGCTTCGGCCCATGGCGTTGAGCTTGATTACATGCTGGGCCTCGTACACTGGCTCTGCATCATACTCTTCGTGATCTGGGCGCCTTTTTTTCTCTACACGCTCTGGCGCTTCCGATCCTCCAAAAGTCCGAAAGCGGACTATCACGGCGTTCGAAGCCATCTGTCGACGTATCAAGAAGTCGGAGTCGTCGTTGCAGAGCTCGTCCTGCTGTTCGGCTTTGCGATCCCCACGTGGGCGGAGCTGCGAGAGGATAATTACTATCCGGGTGAGGAGGAAGCGACCGTAGTGCACGTGATAGCCGAGCAGTTCGCATGGAACATGCACTATCCGGGACCTGACGGGATCTTCGGTGAGCGCGACATTCATCTCATTGACGTCCAGACGAACCCGATCGGCCTCGATCCCGAAGACCAAAATGGGATGGACGACGTCGTAACCGTAAACGAATTGCACCTTCCGGCCAACAAACCCGTCATCATTCATCTCTCGTCGAAGGACGTCATCCACAGCTTCGCTCTACCCGTAATGCGCGTGAAGCAGGACGCTATTCCCGGCCTCACCATACCACTCTGGTTCGTGCCGACGCACTCGGGCGAATGGGAGATAGGTTGCGCGCAATTATGCGGCGTCGGTCATTACCGAATGCGCGGATACCTGATCGTCCACGAACAGTCGGACTACGAGACCTGGCTTGACGAACAGGTTACTTCGTCGGCCTGACACAGCGACCGGATCTAGTCATGGATACCGGTGCTGCTCCAGCACGTCCGGTGAGCGCGACGTCGAGATGATTTCGCCGCAGTCGCCGCAGACGTACACGATCTCTTTCGGCGGCCCCGTGATTCCCGTGAGAAAATACATCGCACCCCACATCGAATACCGCGCATGGGCAGTAACCCGAGGGTGGTCGATTCCGTGGCCGCAAGAACAGGTCGGTCCCGGCACTATCTCCGGCTCATCGCTCTGAAGCAACGGTCCCGCACTGCTGCTTCGTGAACCGAGGGCGGCGGCGTGACGATACTGCTCGTCCTCGTCCGGATGCTCGAGAATGTACCGATCCACCGACAATTTTCCGGATCCCCAGAGAAACAAAAGGATTAGGAGGAACAGGACGAGCGCCGAGAATTCCAGCGACTGGGCCGGACCGATGAGGCCGCCTTGAAGATGGACGACGAATACGGCTCCCACCAGAATGGGCAGCTGTACGAGGGCCGCAGCTCTCGTGAACAAGCCGATCGCGATCATTACGCCGCCGACGAGATGCGCGAGGGCTACGTAATGAATCAGCACGATCGACGTCAGCCAGGCGCTCTGGGACGTACCAAGCATGTCTAAGAACGCCCCGGAGTTTGATATGAAGAGGACCCCGCGCACGAAAAGGCCGACCCCGAGGTAAATGCGCAGGAGCTCGAACGCGACGTTGCCTGACTCGTCGAACTTATCCACGTACTTCTGAAATGGAATGTACGTCCGTTCGCGACGGTGATCGATCGACCATCGACCTGAGCCGTGCAGAAATACCAGGATGAGCAGGAAGAGAACGAGCGCAGAAAATTCAAACGACTGGCTTGCGGTGAATAGTCCGCGCTGCCAGTGAATCAGAATGACCGCGCCCGCGAGGATCGGGATTTGAACTAATGCAGCCAGCCTCGTGAGGAAGCCGGCAAGGAGCATCGAACCGCCTGCGATGTGAATGGCAGCGATCGAGTACATCAGCCATGCGGACGTCAGCCATGATGCATCTGCCTCGGCGACGAGCTGGGTGTAGGCCTCGGGCCGCACCAAAAACACGATCCCGCGCACGAGGAGTCCGGCACCCAGATACATGCGAAGCAGGTCGAAGGCGACGTCGCGGTGGGATTCGATCCACTCAGACAGCTTGAGGAATGCACTCATAGCACTCTACCGGAGGTGATGATCGCGTGACTCTTTATGGGCCGCAACACGTCTTCCTGCCCCGGTTACGTTACTCAGCTTTCGAGAGCTTTTCCAGTTGGGTCAGTAAAAATGAGGCCATTGTCTCGAATGAATCTGACCTGTTCTTGCGAAACAGTTTGTTTTCGTCGTCTATGTGACCCGTCACGACCTTCACGATGTGGCACGGGATGCCGTGCGTAGCCGAGACGAAGGCGACGGCATAGCCTGTCATGTCCGACATGTCGGCGATCCGCTGCCAGTAGCTTCTCTCCGACCGGTCCTGAGCAACGTGGTCCTGCGTTACCAAAGTGCCCACGGTCAGTGCATCGAACGGGACGTCCAGAGGCATGCGCGGATAAGTCGGCGCCGCCAGCTCGATGCGATCGCCTTCGAATACCTGATTAGCGGCGACGAGCTCGCCCAGCTCGTAGTCCTCGTTGAGCGCCGTACACGTGCCGGGATGAAAAATACGATCGGGATGGTTGGTCTGCAGGAATCGCTCCGTGCGAAGCGTCGACTTGATTTTTCCAAGGCCGGTCAGCGTCACGAGAATCTCGTCGTCGTATTGTGTCTCACCCTCCCGGAGGTCTTCAAAGCGACCGCGCTTATACTGCGACAGGAAGGGCGATGCTTCCTCTTCGGATGCGAAAATAATACCTGTCATCGAACAACGAGAGCGATTAAAAGGTTAGACGCCGCGCCGCCCGCACGAGCGCACTGGAGTGAGAACACGCGTGGGGTAGGCAAGAAAATGGTTCTCGCACGCCTATATTTACGGCACCACGCAACCAAAAACACTTCCGGATGAAGGTTATTGAGTTTCTCGACCGTGCGTCCGAGCCGCTGATTTCGTACGAAATCATTCCACCAAAACGAGGCGGTTCGGTCCAGCAGATTTTCGGCATCGTCGAACAGCTCATGCGGTTCGATCCACCCTTCATCGACGTCACGAGTCACTCTGCGCAAGTGTATTACGAAGAGATGCCGGACGGCACCGTGAAGCGACACGTAAAGAGGAAGCGCCCGGGAACGCTCGGCGTTTGTGCCGCAATCAAAGGGCGATTCGGTGTGGAAACCGTTCCACATCTCCTCTGCGAGGGATTCACGCGAGAAGAGACTGAGGATGCCTTGATTGAGCTGAATTACCTCGGAATTCAGAACGTCATGGCGCTGCGTGGAGACGATAACGGATACGAGAAGCCTATCCGTCCCGGCCGGTCGTGCAATGTGTACGCGCTCGAGCTCGTGCGGCAGATCGGCGATATGAACAGAGGAAAGTATCTCGAGGAGATGATCGACGCACAGCCGGCGGACTTTTGCATTGGCGTCGCAGGATATCCCGAGAAGCACTTCGAGGCACCTAATCTGACGTGGGACGTCCTGAATTTGAAACGGAAGGTCGACGCCGGGGCGCACTACGTCGTCACACAGATGTTCTTCGACAACGAACCGTTTTTCGATTTCGTCGAACGTTGCCGCGACGTAGGGATAACCGTCCCCATCATTCCCGGTCTGAAAATCCTGACGACCAAGCGCCATCTACAGTCGCTGCCGAGTTTCTTCCACGTGAACGTGCCGGAATCCCTCGCTGCGGAAGTCGAGGCTGCAAAAGCCGAGCACGTCGTGGACGTGGGAATCGAATGGGCAGTTAGACAATCCGAAGAATTGATGAGTGCCGACGTGCCTT
>CAZMXY010000276.1:0-4331 GCA_964570345.1 uncultured Rhodothermales bacterium
GGCGTTCGTGACGGTCTCGTCGGTCGACGCGTTGTTTACGACGACGACCTCCTCGACCAGGCCGTCCGGGATGGCGTCGATTACGCGGCCGATGGCGCGCGCCTCGTTGAAGGCGGGAATGACGACGACGACGCGCCGCCCGATCGTCGGTCGGCTCATGGCGGCGCTACGGGGTTCGATATCCGATGGCACGAACGGTCGTCGAGTCGAGGGACCAGTTCCCGAAAAAGCGGCCTACGGATGCAAAGAAGCCCGTGCCGTTGTCGATGTTCGACGCCTCGTCGACGTCCATCCACTCGATGCTCGGCACGTCGAAGGACATTCCGACGTCGAGAAGGACGAGCGCCGTGTCGCCGACGGCGGCCTGGACGCGGCGCCGTACCGTTCCGAAATCCCGATGGAGCATCACGTTGACCCGCCATCCTACGGTTGACGACGATCCGACGTCGACGTACGGAACGGTGACGGTCGATTCGGTGCGCGTCGGAAGCGCCCGGACACGGTAATGCAGCGCAACTTCGGCCGGTGGACCGACGTCGCGCCACACGATTTCCTGCTGGAGGGCGTCGAATGCGTCGCGTCGCGGCATTCCAACCTGGACCAGTTCCGTGACGGGAACGGTAGTGAATCCGCGGGTGGAAGAGGCAGGGTCGTCCGAGATCTCGATCCGGTACGTCACGCCCGGCAGCGCGGAGAAGGCTGCAAAGTGCAGAAGCCCCCGCGAGCCGTCCTCCAGCACGACGGCAGAGTCCTCCCACGCCGTTCGCACGCCGGTCGCCAGGTTCGTCGTCGACACCGTGGGCCGGAGCTCGACGTCTTCCACCATGGCGGCGTCCTGCTGAACGCGCGCGACGCGGACGTACTGCGTGTCGGCGGCCGTGTCGAGGAAGCCGAACACGGCGAAGTCCTGTGACCCACGGGGACTGAACGGATCGACCGCGTTGTCGCAGGCGCCGAGGATCAGGGCCGCGCAGACGACGAGTGCAGGCAATACGATCCCAGGGCGCGGCTTTCGATATGGGTGGGGGACATTCATCGGTCCAGCTCCACGCGAAGGCCCGCGGACGGGATGATGGGGAGCTGATCGACCCGCCGGCCGAGGAGCAGGTCGTAGCTGAAGATGTTTTCGCGGTCATAGACGTTGATCAGACCGGCCTGTACGACGATGCTCCAGCCCTCGAAGTCGAAATCGCGTTCGGCGGAGACGTCGAGCCGGTGAAAGGATGGCAGTCGCCGTGAATACGGATCCGCGAAGGAGACCTGCAGGGCGCCGGCCGCGTCGTGGAAGGCCGCGTCGTCGGGTCCGGCAGGCCGCACGGCGCGGAAATAGCCGTGGATCGGCGTAAACGGCACGCCACTGCCGTACTGCCAGCGTACACTGAAGCGGTACGGATTCGACCGGATCTGCGCCAGCAGGTTGAGTTGATGGCGCCGATCGTGCGGGGGACTGAACGTTTCTCTGACGAGCTCGATCGTCTCGACCAGTCCGCCCTGACCGGGCCGGAGCACGCGCCGCGGGCGTTCGTGCCGGTACTCGACGGCCGAGAGGCCGTAGCCCGCGTAGAGATAGAGCCACGGCCGATGGAATTCGGCGGTGAGGTCGATTCCGCGTGCCGCGCCGCTGACGCGCTCGAGTGGCGCGGCCGTGCCGAAACCGTCGTCGAACAGGGGGAAGGAGACGTGGTCGACCGTGCGCCGGTAGGCTTCGGCGCCGAGGCGCAGCGACGGTCCGAAGCGCCGCTGCCATCCTAGGATCCCGTGCACGGAGCGCGGCAGGGGCGCGTGGTCCGGTGAGGCGGCCCAGGCCGTGAAGGCGTCGGTGACGTCGCGCTGGTTGTTGATGCCCAGGATCTGCTGGTGATAAATCCCCCAGGCGGCGTTGAAGGTCTGCCGGCCCGCCGGCCCGCCCGGCGTCCAGCTCGCCCGAAGCCGCGGCTCCAGGACGCTGCCCACGCGGCTGGAATAGGCCTGAATGCGGAGGCCCGGCTCGAGTCGAAGTCGGCGCGCGACGTCCCATTCCCCCGCGACGTAGAGGCCGCCGTCTGTAAGGTTCTGGCGCTGCGGCCGATGCGGAGGGCCGAGGTCGTAATCCATCCGTGTCGTCGCGCCGAAGAGGCCGAAATGCAGCTGAAAGAGCCCGAGCAGGTAGGCGAAGCGGATCTCGGCGTGCACGGCTTCGACGTCGGAGACGCGCTCTTCTCCGCCGGCCGGCACGTACCGGCTGGCGTAGCGCGTGCCGTAGAGCGCGAGTTCCGTAAGGACGGGATAATCCGGAGGCAGATAAACGTACCGCGCGCCGACGGCGGTGTTGTCCCAGGTGGAAAGGCGGCGCTCCCCCTCGATCCCGGCCACGTCGCCCTCGTCGAAGCTGTGGAGGTAGGTCGCCGAGAGCGTGCTCGTCTGGTTCAGGTAGGCGTGGATCTTGGCGAAGCGATCGCCGAAGCGGTAGGGGAGCTCGATGCCGAGCACGTCGGGGGCGATGCGCTCGATCACGGACTCGCGAGCCGAGGCGAGGATCGACACGCGGTTCTCGACGAACGGGATCTCGGCCCGCACGGACGCGAGGAATGGCGCCAGCGAGGCGGATCCGGTGACCTTCTCCTTGCTGCCGCTGCGCGTCGTGACGTCGATGACGGAGCTGATCCGGCCTCCGTATCGCGCGCCGAATCCGCCGGCGTAGACGTCGGCCTGAGCAAGCACGTCGGCGGGGAAGACGGAATAAAACCCCACGATGTGGAACGGCTGGAAGATCCGCATGCCGTCGATGAGGACGAGGTTCTGGGCGGGCGTGCCGCCGCGGATGAAGAGGTTGCCGCCACGATCGCCGGTCGTGACGACGCCCGGCCGCGTGACGAGAAAGGCCATCAGGTCGGCCGAGACGTCGGGCATGGGGACACGCTGCAGCGCCGCGGAGCGGATCTGGACGTGGCCCGGACCCATCGTCACTGTATCGTTCCCTTCGTCGGATTCGACGACCACCTCCTCCAGCTCCTGACGAGCGGCCACGAGCGACACGCTCGCCTCGAGCCGGGCACCGAAATCGACGTCCAGCGTGTCGGTAAAATCGTCGTAGCCGACGTGCGTGACCGCCAGCACGTAGCGGCCCGGCGGGACGTTCGCCACGACGAAATCGCCGCCGGCGTCCGTCGCGGTGCCTCTCGTTTCGGATTCGGAGACTAGCCGGACGTTGGCGCCGGAGAGCGGGCTGTGCGTCGCGGAATCCTGCACGTGGCCGCGAAGGACGGCGAATTGAGCGTGGGCGTCGAGAGACGCCACGCCGAGGAAGGCGATAATGAAGAGAAGACGTCTTCGCACCGTAGAGTGCCCGATCAGCCGTAGCGGCTATAAAAATCCTCGTCGTCGTCTTCGTCGACGTCGTCCTCATCCGACATGGATCCGAGCGACGAGAGCATCGATCCCATCATGTCGTTGTACGTGATCGTGTCGTCGACGAGGTCCTTGCCGACCAACGAGTTCTGATGAAGTGCTTCGAGTACGAAGCCCATGGCCGAGGCCGCCTCGGCCGGATTCGCGGGTTTCGAATGATGCTTGACCACGTTGCGAAGCCCCTCGACGCCGTCGAGCTTCTTGGCATAGTCGACGAAGGCCATGTCGGGATACACGTCCACGGCGTTTCCCGAGGCAAACCAGCTGAGCGTCGCCTGGTACGGTGAGCGGCCCTGCTTCTTGTCCGACGGATCCGGAAAGTGGCGCTTGTAGATCGTGTTGACGGCGCGGCCGACGAGCAGCCGCGCCACGTTCTGAGCCCCCTCCTGCTCTCCCTCGTAGACGAGCTCCACTTTGCCCGTGATGGCGGGCTCGATGTAGTGCAGGTCGCTGATCCGGACCGTCGTCTCCCGCTCCCCATTCAGCAGGGCCCGCCGCTCGGCCGCCGAGATCAGGTCTTCCAGCGCGGCGCGCGTCATGCGGGCCGACACGCCCGACTTCTGATCGACGTACTCGCTCCCGCGCGCCTCGAAGGCGACCTGCTCGACGATCTCGCGGAAGTAATGCGGCACGTGCACCTGCACGCTCACGCCGTCGTCGTGATCGGCGCGATCCTCCCAGGCCTCCTGCCGCGTGATTTCGATGCCGGTCGACAGGGTCTTCGGGTAGTGTGTGATGATCTGGCTGTCGATCCGGTCCTTCAGGGGCGTAATGATGTTGCCTCGATTGGTGTAGTCCTCCGGATTCGCCGAGAAGACCATGAGGACGTCGAGCGCGAACCGGATGTTGAATCCGCGAATCTGGATGTCCTGCTCCTCCATGATGTTGAGCAGGCCGACCTGGATGCGAGGCTGCAGGTCGGGCAGCTCGTTGATCGCGAAGAT
>CAZMXY010000277.1:0-4328 GCA_964570345.1 uncultured Rhodothermales bacterium
TTTCGTGCCGCGACCAAAAAATCCGCATGCCATCCACCACCCGATTCCATGCCGGATCAAGTAAAGCACGAAGTTCAGATCCTTGAACGGCTCTCTCTACCGGGACGGCGACCGTTGATTTCCCGGCTGCATATCGCCCTGTTTTTCCTGGCAGGGTCCGTTTGCATCGGCTGTCACGCGAGGCCGAATACGATGCAGACTCCTTTTCCGAAGGATCTGAAGATCGAGGGATCCTCGGGCAGCCTGCTGCCGGGGGGAGAGAATTACGCCCTGGAGATCAGCGCGAACGGGGAGGCCCGGTACACCCGATATCGACCGGATGAATTCGGACCTCCGCTGGAGCAGGCGACCTTTACCGTAAACGAAGCAGACCTCGAGGCGCTCTGGACGGCAATCCAACAGGTGGACTTCTTCGCTCTGGAGCCGAGATACGCGGCCGGCGACGTCGTCGACGGGAGCTTCGCCGGCCTGATCATAACCGCGGACGGCCGCACTCATCAAGTGGAAGTGGAAAACGCCTCCGTCCCGCGCTTTGAAGATCTGCTGAAGGCCGTCAATCGGATCACGCCTTCAGGAATGGATCTGCGCTATCAAAGCAGTGCCCCGGATTAGTACCCCTCAACTAATCTCCTCAGGAGAACGGCACGATGAAAGCACCGGCACGACACCCGTTCGTATTGATCCTCGGTCTACTGTTCGCGTTGACCGCCTTCCCCGCTCTGGGACAGAACGTCCCCTCCGACCTGGAGGTCATCGGCACCGCGGGCGGCCTCGCGCCCGCTGCTGAATACGCCACCGTGCGCATCCGCGCGGACGGGCAGGGGACGTACATGCGATTCTCCTCGGCCGACATCGAGTCTGACGCCGAGGAGTCCAGCTCGTTTACGGCCACCTCCGCCGAAGTCGAGCAGCTCTGGCAGCGCATCCAGGACAGCGATTTCTTCAACCTGGATGCTTCGTACGCGGCCGAGGGCATCGTCGATCGCACCTTCGCCGAGCTCATCGTGACGGCGAACGGCAGCGTTCACACGGTGACGACGCAGAACGTCGCCGTGGAGGCGTTCGACGAGATCATCTCGCTCGTCAACGACCTGACGCCGGGTGACGCCGACCTCCTCTACGACACGTCCGAGCCCTTCACGTTCACGTCGCTCGACGTGTGCGAGCAGCCGGGCAAGGCGGGCACCGTCGCGCTGAGCAAACCCATCGGCAAGGGGGCCCAACCGGCCGTGGAAGAGGTCCTCGTGCGCGCGAAGGCCGGCGTGCAGAACGGCGGCGCCCATCCCGGCACCGTGGTCGCGAACCGGATGTCGCTGCAGGAGGCCGTGAACCGGGGCATCGTCTCGCTGAGCGGCAAGGGCGGTATCATCAGCGGCGACGGCGTTTCGATCGACATCGATAACGCGAACAGCAGTACGAGCGATCGGCTCGAGCTGACGCTCTATCTGGAGTTCTGGGGACCGGCGGCCACGACGGCGGTGTCCGCAGCCGTCGAATCCGCCATTGAGGGCATCTGGGGCGGCAAGACGACCTCCGGTGGGCAGACGCTCGACGTGGACGTGATCACGCGTACTTCGCCGGGGGCCACGGCTCCGCCCGGCACGGCCGGATTCCATCAGATCAGAATGGTCCTCGAAAACTCCGCAGTCTCGCACGTTCATGGCGAGTTCGACGTCAACGACGGCGTCGGCGGGGGCGTCTGGGAGACCAACTTTCCGATCACGGATGACCTGATCAAGCTCTACGCGCACGAAGCCGGGCATCTGTTCGGGTTGCCGGATCGATACGAAGATTACAGGAAGCAGGACGACGGCAGCTGGAAGCGCGAAAGCGACGGGGAGCCGTTCACCAGTTCCGAGCTGGCCGACGAAATTGCGCCGTACCGCCCCGATCTGACGCACGAGCAGATCCTGGCCAAGCTCGAAGACGGTAGACGGCGCGCAACGCACCCGCAGCCCGGCAGCGAGAACGATCTGATGGCGCGCCTGAGCGGAGAAGTGCAGCAATTCGACATCGACGCCATCGCGGCGCAAGCCGGTCTGATCATAGAAATACGCCCCGGCGACATACTGGTGAACCAGGAGGGCCAACAGAATTTCGCCATCACGCGCTCGGAGGACGTCTTCGTCCCCGCCGGCGGAAGCAAAACCCTGGGCGGACTCTACGTCGCGTGTATCGACGTCTCCAAGTCCATCCCCCGTGAAGGAGTAGGCTTCGACGTAGCGCCCTCGCTGTCGCAGTGGAGGGGGATCGAGGCCGCGGTGCATCTCCAATCCCTCCTCGAATTCGTAAACGAGCAGGAATACTTCTGTACGGGCGCCTCTCCCCACACGCAGAGCGCCATCTGGCGAATTTCCGACAACTACTTCTCCATATTCGGTTACGAACCGGTGGAGGCCTTTTTGATCGAAGCCGGCGTCGACGTGGGGGACCGATTGCTTGATTTCCCCCGCATGAGAAACCCAAACCCGGAGGATTCGAGTACGACGTCCCTGACCCCTCGCGAGCTCTATGTGCTGAACGTTTCATCCTCAGCGAGCAACATCCTGAGCGCCGGGGCGACGGCGACCGTGACCGGAACCGTCGAAGCGCCGGAGGGCGCGATCGGCTCGACCGAGATCTCCTGGTCGCTCGACGCTCCCACGGGCAGTGCCGCGAGCCTGACCGGCGACCAGGGTGAGACGACGGCCTTTACCGTGGACGTTCGCGGCGTCTACCGGGTGGTCATGCAGGCGGACGTGACGGACGCTCAGGGGGATTCATTCGTATTGGTGTCCGCCGCACAGTTCACGGTTGCGGACGCCTTTACGGAGACGTTTGAAACGGGAATGCTCCGATTCGGGAGGCCATTTTACTGGGAGACGAGCGAAGAGCATCCCTGGACCGTAACCGACGGCTCGGCGAGCACGGGCGAATTCTCCGCGGCCTCGGCCGACATTGACCACGACGGGGTCACCACGCTCGAGGTGTCGTTCGAGCAGGTAGCCGACGAACCGTTCACGTTTGCCTACCGCGTCTCCTCGGAATCGACGTTCGACGTGCTGGAGTTCGCGATCGACGGGGACGTGCTCGGAAGCTGGTCCGGCAACACAGGCTGGAGCTTCTTCTCCGTCGATCTTTCCGCCGGTGCACATACCGCGGTCTGGACCTACAAAAAAGATGGGTCGGTGTCGACGGGTGCGGACCGGGCATGGATCGACGACGTGTTCTTTCCCGAAAGCGCGACGTTCACGGCGATCGAAGGTCCGGCGGACGGTGCGCTGCCGGCCGTTTTCGAACTCTCCCAGAACTACCCCAATCCATTCAACCCGACGACGACCATCACGTACGCCATCCCGCAGCCGCAGGACGTGACGCTGCACGTTTACGACGCACTTGGCCGGCAGGTCGTCACGCTCGTCGACGGCCCGCAAAACGCCGGGCGCTACCAGGTCCGGTTCGATGCGCGGGGTTTGCCCAACGGCGTCTACTACTATGTGCTCCGCGCCGGCACGTTCGAAGAACGAAAGGCCATGGTCTTGCTGCGGTGAGATGAACCCCTCTGCAACCCCGCACCCGTTGTAACGATGTTGTGTGAGCTGATTGCGACGGGGGCGGCCGTGGTCTGTCCGGAGGAGAAGGGCTGCGTAGGTGGGGGATTCCTCCGCAACAAATTCGACAAAGCCCTCTTGACCGCAGCCACCCTAAAAGCCGTCCTTAGGATATTCACATCAGTGTTCATCTACGGGCGGAGGTGTGGTATGGAGGACGAAGCGCGGTTCACGAGGGAGCTCCCGCTTCTGCCGGATTCCGAGTTGATCAGGCTCGCGAGAGAGGTGCGAAACCAGACGAGGCAGAGAGAACGATTGGGGGACCGGGCAGGGATTCGCCAGGACATCGACCAGCGGATTCAGGCCCTCGAAGAGGAGATCGAGGCACGCGGTATCGTAGGCCCCCCTGGTGGTCGGAAATGCGTCGGAGCCGCCATCCCGTCTGAGCAGGTGGCCTAAAGGGTCCGTATCGCTTTGACTGTGGGTTCCTCCGGATCGTCGCTGCGAATGAGTTCGAAGCCCAGCCGGCGGGAGACGCGCTGCATTCCGCTGTCGCGCGCAGATTGTAGCTGTAGCGCCATATGTAATTGAACAACCGCGCGGCCGTATCGGGATAGGCGAACGTCGGGATGCCGGCGCGGTTGAGCACGTCTTCGCCCACGTAAACGGACGATCCGCCCATCCAGCTCGCGATCACCGGCTTCTTGAGCCGGCTGCGCTCCTTTTTAAGATATGCTATCAGCTCCCCCCAGCCGACGTCGAGCATCGATCCAATCGACACGAACGCGCTGAATCCGA
>CAZMXY010000278.1:0-4298 GCA_964570345.1 uncultured Rhodothermales bacterium
CAGGTACGAGCAGCCGATTTCGACTCGGGCTGATCGCGATCGCGATGGCCTTCACGTACGCGGCCTCAGGGGTCGGACCGGCCAACGCCCAGGATGCGGCTCCGGAGCGCTACACGCTGATTCTGCGCGGCGTGGGCATGGATCGTGCACTGGAGCAGCTCGCTCGTCTGACCAAGATCGATCTCGTCTATTCTTCGGGTCTCGCAGCGAACAAATACGTCTACTGCGACGGACGCGGGCTCTCTGCCGAGGCCCTCCTGAAGTGCATCCTTTTCGAATCGGGACTCGATTTCGTCCGGTCCTCCGGTGGAACGTACGTCTTGATCGAGGCCCTTCGCACTCCGCCGCAGCTGGGCCATCTTGCAGGCCGCATCATTGACGCGGCGACGGGCGAGCCGCTTCCTTCCGCCAACGTCTTGCTGGCGGATGCGTCGACCGGTACGATCACGGACGCCGCAGGCCTGTTCAGCTTTTCGTCGCTCGTGTCGGGCCCGCACCGCATCGTAGCAACGTACGTCGGATATAAAACGGCGATGGACAGCATCGTCGTCACGCCCGGCGGTCGAAACACGGTGGAAATGGCTCTCGCTCCCGAGCCGGTCGATCTCGGACCGATCGTCATCGACGGCTTGACGCAGCGACTGTCCTCTCTCGGGCTCGGGTGGGGAACCGCCTCTGGCGCGGAGATCAAGGCGCAATCCACCTTCGGGACGGCCGACGTGACGCGCGCCGCCGGCAGCGTCCCCGGCGTGTCCGTGCGCCATCCGATGGCGGATCTGCACATTCAGGGCGCCGAGGGCGGCGATCACTTGACGGTGCTGGACGGCGTACCTGTTCGAGATCCGGTCACGCTCGGTCGGCATCTGAGTGCCTTCAGTCCGTTGGCGATCGACCGGATTACCGTCCACAAGGCCGGGTTCGGCGCCGCATTGGGCAGCCATCTCTCCGGAGTGGTCGCTGTCGATCACGACGTGTCCGATCAGGCGGATCGCAGCGCAGCATTTAGTATCGACCCCCTCAGCCTCAACGGCAAGATTCAGGCTCGCATCCCGCTCACCGAGGGACGCGTTGCCGCGGGCATGCTGGCAGCCAGGACCGGTCTGTGGAACGTCTTCCGAGACCCGGGCCTTGACAACCTCTTGGACCGCTGGAACGCCGTCGATCCGATTTTGGCCGGCATCTGGATCGGCGAAGACGTGAACACGACCTCCCTCATCAGTCGCAGGCACGTTCCGGATCTCGCATTTTCGGACCTTCATGCCGCAGGGCGGATCAATCTGAGCCCCTTTCACAGCGTGTATGCTTCCGCGTACCGCGCGCGGAATGACATCTCGTCGGAACTCGCGGCCATCAACTCCGACACGCCGTCCGATCTTGATCGTTTGGTGCTGACCCGGGATGACTACGACTGGACGAACTGGACGGGGCAGGTCCGCCACGCGTGGCTCGTCGGTTCCCGATCGGTCGTTACGACCCAAATTCGAGCCGGCGGCCATACTTCGCGGTATCTCTATTTGTCCGTGCATGACGGGTTACCGGCCGGCGCGACGGCCGCCGAGGTCGAGCAAGCCGCTACCGATCTTCGCAGTGTGCTGGAATCGGGCGTCGGATCTGACGAGGAAAACCATATCCGAGAAGTTGCCGTCAGGGCCGCCCTGAGCCGAAGTCTGTCTCCTCGCCGACATGTCGACGTCGCGCTCGAAGCGGCGAAAATCGACAGCCGATTCACGCTCGGTAATCAGTTCGTACGCCCGTTCGCGCACGAGTCGAACGTCTGGGAGATTGCGGGATACGTAGAAAATCGATTGTCCCTCGGCCTACGGTCCGGCATCGATCCGAGCCTGCGGCTGACCTATCTTCCGGCGCGCCGGACGCTGTACGCGGAGCCCCGTTTGTCGGTGCGATACGATGGGGACGCCGGCCGCTTCGGACCGTATGCGCTGCGGGTATCCGGTGGCTTGTACCGCCAGTTCATTCCTTCGCTGTCGCTCACGAGTTCCGGCTCGACGTCCGTCGTCCCGTTCGTGCGGTTCTGGTTGCCGGTCGATCGATCCCTCGCTCCGCCGCGATCCTATCATCTGGCGCTCGAGACCTTGTTCATGCCCGGCAGGTCGTGGAAACTCGAATTCGAAGCGTATCAAAAGTGGCAGCCCCGGGTGCTCGTCGTCGATTACCGGACGCTGATGACCGAGTATGCGGCCATCCGGCCACGACCAAGCCCAGTCGAGCTGCCGCAATCAGCGTTCGTGCATGCGCTTCGAGGGCGCGCGCTGGGTGTCGTCGGGCGCGTTGCCTTCGATACCGGCTCCTTCTCCACGACGCTGCAATACAGCTACAGTCGCGCCGATCAGCTCGACGGCGATCGATTCAACGGCGAGTGGCAGCCCGTGCCGTGGAACGAGCCCCATCGGCTCCTGCTCCGGTTCCGGATCGCGATCTCATCGGCGCTCACGTTCCACACGAGCGCAGAGGGCGCCTGGGGACGTCGCTGGGCCTTCCGCCGAGCGTATTACGACTACCTTGCGTTTCGTCCGAATGCGCCGTCGTTCGCACCGTTCGATCTCGACGATCCCTCGACCCCGGTGCTGCCGCCTTCGTATCGGATCGATCCGGGCATCACGTACGAGTGGTCCTGGGATCGCGTCCGGATCGATCTTCGAGCCGTCGTCGTCAACGTCCTCAACCGCAACGACGTCTTCGATTGGAGTCTCGAGGAGGGCGAGGACGGGTACGTCCGCGTGGCTCGCGCCCTGCCGGGTCGGCGCCCCGTATTCTCGCTGAACGTTACGTACTAGTTATACCATCGCCACGTAAGTCGACTCGTAGTCATCGACCGCCTCTCGAGGTCTTACCAGGTACGAGATCTCTAGATCGACTACTACGGAGGCATCCATGAGACTACGCTACACGTGCGCGGCCCTCCTGCTGGCGGGCGCATTCTTCAGCCATATTACCTATGCCCAAACGTTTTTCACGGCACATCTGACCGCCGACCAGGAGACCGAGGACGTAGAGAGTGACGGCACGGGCACCGCCGCCCTCGTTCTCACCGACGAAGGCCTCCGCTTTTTCGTGACGATCGACGGCCTCACCCAACCGATTGCGAATGCGCACTTTCACCTGGCCGAAACGGGCGTATCGGGCGGCGTGGTTCGGGGTATCTTGGACGAATTCGAAGGCAACACCGCTTCGGGACTCTGGAGCTCGTCCGACGACGAGGCCCTCACGCCTGAGCTCATTCGCGAGCTGCTCGTCGGAAATCTGTACCTGAACGTTCACACCTCGACGTACCCGGCAGGTGAGATTCGCGGACAGATCTTTCCCTCCTCGGGAGCGGCCATGAAAGCGACGCTCACCGCGGATCAATCGACCGGCGACATCGACAGCGAAGGCACGGGCACCGCATCCGTGCTGCTCACGGACGCCGGCGTCCTGTACTACCTGACGATCGACGGACTGACGGGACCGATCGCGAACGCGCATTTCCACGAAGCCGAGATGGGTGTGGATGGCGGGGTCGTTCGCGGTATCTTCGACGAGTTCGAAGGGACTACCGCGTTCGGGCTCTGGACGTCTGCGGACGGGGAGCCGCTCACCGAGGAGCTCATCGAGACGTTGCTTGGCGGCGGTCTGTATCTGAACGTGCACACGGCGGCCTATCCGGCCGGCGAAATCCGAGGGCAGTTAATTCCCTCGAGCGGATGGGGATTTCACGCCGGGCTCGACGCGGAGCAGTCGACCGGGGACGTCACGAGCGACGGCTCCGGTACGGGCACCTTCACGCTCACGGAGGCCGGCCTCCTGTTCCACGTTACGATCGACGGCCTGACCGGACCCGTTACCAACGCACATTTCCACCGAGCGCCGGCTGGGGAGGACGGAGGCGTCGTCCGCGGCATCATGGACGATCTTGAAGGCAATACGGCTTCCGGACTCTGGCGGCCGTCGGACGACGAGCCCCTCACCGACGAACTCATTAGAGATCTCCATGCCGGCAACCTCTACGTCAACGTCCACACGGACGCCTATCCCGGCGGCGAGATTCGCGGCCAAGTCCTTTCGCGACCAGGGGCCGAGATGGGTGCCCGACTCGACGCGGCACAGGAGCCCGACGACGTGACGAGCGACGGAACCGGCTCGGCCGCGCTCTCCCTCACCGACGACGGGCTCGAATTTCGAGTGACGGTCACCGGCCTCACCGGCGACATCGCCAATGCGCATTTCCACCGCGCCGGCATCGGCGTCAATGGCGGCGTCGTTCGCGGCATCGCCGACGAGTTCGAGGGCAACACGGCTTC
>CAZMXY010000279.1:0-1066 GCA_964570345.1 uncultured Rhodothermales bacterium
TACGGCGTCACGGAGTACTACGTCCGCGTGTCGAGCTATCTCGACTGGATAGAGCGAGTCATCGAAGAGAACTCCGAGGTTCTGCATTAGCGCATTATAAGCAATGCAGCGGACGCCTCCCGGGCACCCCGACAGAGACTGACGAACCTCCGCCCTTAAGACGATGAACGTGAGAATCCTGAATATCACGCCGCCATGGGATTGGCCGGAAAACGCCAAGGATTTGGTGGAGGCTGCTCTCCGCGATCGGACGATCGATGCGGCCGATCGACTCGTTGCCGCCAAACTTGCGGGAGACGTCACCGTGGTGAACGATAATCTCGTCGAACTGCTGCTGGCGACGCTTCACGACAGCACGGAGTCCGAAGAGATGCGGGGCCGAGCGGCAATTTCTCTGGGTCCGGTCCTGGAACTGGCTGATACGGAGGGCTTCGAGGATCCAGATGACGTACCGATAACGGAAAACACCTTTCAGATCATCGTCGATTCGCTTCGGAAGCTCTACGTGGATTCCGAAGTGCCGAACGACGTTAGGCGACGCGTTCTGGAAGCGGCGGTGCGTTCTCCGCGAGACTGGCATCGGGACGCCATCCGTGCCACTTATTCCAGCCCCGATCCGAACTGGAAGCTCACCGCGGTCTTCGCCATGCAGTGGGTTCAGGGCTTCGAAAAGCAAATACTCGATGCATTGGAAAGCGAAAATGAGGACGTTCGATACGAAGCAGTCTGCGCCGCCGGGAATTGGGGAATCGACGGTGCATGGCCGAATATAGCCAGTTTGATCGCATCCGGGACTGCCGACAAACCTCTGCTTCTGGCAGCGATCGAGGCCGCACCAAACATTCGGCCGCAGGACGTCGGGATGATTCTGGTAGAGTTAGCGGATTCCGACGACGAGGACGTCGCGGAGGCCGTAGACGAGGCCATGATTATGGCCGAGCTGTTTTTACATGACGAGTTCGACGATCTGGAGGACGAGGACTTTCCCTTGTAGAGTCCGAGTTCTCAATGGAATAGGCCGTGGACGAGCGAGTGGGATTGTCGAACCGACCTTGGCGACGTGCAT
>CAZMXY010000279.1:1166-4291 GCA_964570345.1 uncultured Rhodothermales bacterium
CCCGTTGACGGAGCCCAACGCGGAGTCGGTGTAGCTCAGCACCGGTGATCGAAACCGCCTCTTCACGGGTCGCTTATGTGTGTCGTGAACACGTCATACCACCGTGTTTGTCTCGCCCCGTTCATGTCCGCGCTGATCTCCGCGACGCTGCCGTCCTGTGCTCCCGACGACGGCCCGCCCGCCCGCGACGTCCCGCACTACCAGGAGCAATACCGTCCGCAGATCCACTTCTCGCCCGAGCGGATGTGGATGAACGATCCGAACGGGATGGTTTACTTCGACGGGGAGTACCATCTGTTTTATCAGTATCACCCGCACAGCGCTATATGGGGACCCATGCATTGGGGACACGCCGTGAGTCGGGACCTCGTGTCGTGGGAGCACCTTCCGGTCGCCCTCTATCCGGACTCGCTCGGGTATGTCTTCTCGGGAAGCGCCGTGGTGGACCGGCAGAATACGAGTGGCTTCAAGACGGGAGACGTGCCGCCGCTCGTGGCGGTTTTCACGCAGCATGACGACGCGGGAGCGCAAGCCGGTCGGGACGACTTCCAGACGCAGGGTATCGCCTACAGCAATGACCGGGGCCGGACATGGACGATGTATGAGAGCAACCCCGTACTGCCGAACCCCGGACTTCGCGATTTCCGCGATCCAAAGGTGAATTGGCATGAGGAGAGCGGGCAGTGGGTGATGGTGATCGCCGCGGGCGATCGCGTCCGCTTCTACGGCTCGCCCGATCTGAAGCAGTGGCATTACCTGAGCGAATTCGGCGAGGACGACGGGGCCCACGGCGGCGTCTGGGAATGCCCGGATCTCTTTCCGCTCACTTCCGACGCCGGCGACACGCGCTGGATCCTGCTGGTGAGCATTAACCCCGGCGCGCCGAATGGCGGATCCGGCACGCAATACTTCGTGGGAGAGTTCGATGGGACGCGCTTCACCAACCTGAATCACGCCCAAACGTCCCTCTGGCTGGACTACGGCCGCGACAACTATGCCGGCGTCACGTGGTCGGACGCGCCCGGCACGGAGGACCGCCCGCTTTTTCTCGGGTGGATGAGCAACTGGCGGTACGCGGAGTCCGTCCCCACCGAGCCCTGGCGAAGCGCGATGACGTTGCCGCGTCGGCTCACGCTCGTCGAGACCGGGAACGGCTTGCGGGTCGCCTCGCGACCGGTGGGCGCGTTGCAGCGATTGCGGGCGAAAGGGACGGAACTCGATAGAACAATTATCGATGACCGGAATTCGGTCGAGGCGCTGGACGCCGTTTCCGTGTTCGAGGCTATCCTGGACGTGGACCTCCAGGGCAGCACGGCCGATGTCCTCGGATTCGAATTGACGAACGCCGGCGGTGAGGTCTATCGTTTCGGCTACGACCGCGACGCTGACCGACTCCTCAGCGACCGGACCCGCGCGGGCCGCACCGATTTCTCGGATGTCTTCGCGCCGGGTCCGAGCACGGCGCCTTACCGGCCCGTCGGGGCGCGGATGCGCCTCCACGTGTATGTCGATCGTTCGTCGGTGGAGGTTTTCGTGGACGGAGGTCGCGTCGTCATGACCGAGACGTTCTTTCCGACCGGACCGTTCGAGCATACTCGGCTTTTCGCCGAGGGCGGACACATGAGCGTCCACCGCGGGACGTTCTACCCACTGGATTCGATCTGGTGACGACGATGGTCGACGAGCGTGCGGAGGTCGAAATTCGGGGCGCGGTAGCGACCGTGTCCGTCGTCAGGGCGTGGCTCGCGCTCGGCGAATTCGGCTCGCGATCCCTCGCACGAAGCCTCGATCGACGTGCCGTCACTTCAAGCCGAGATAGCAGGCTACTATTCTTCGCGAGGTAAGTAACGAATGGGGAAAGCGTCGACTATTTACATGGATCGGCATGATCTACCTGGCTTGACGGCCCAAGACGTGGCCGAGGCACACAGGCAGGATCTCCAGGTTCAGCACAGGTTCAATTGTCGGGCATTAACCTATTGGTTCGATGAAGAGAGAGGTATCGCATTCTGCCTGATTGAATCACCCGATGAGCAGTCCGTAAGAGAGCTGCATGAACACTCTCACGGGCAAATTCCCAACCAGATCATTGAAGTAGACGACCAGCTCGTCGAAGCTTTTCTGGGAAGAATAGAAGATCCCGAGCCATTCGATACGTCCGAGCAACTTGTCTTGCAAGATCCGGCCTTCCGTACGATCATGGTTGCCGCGTCGACGCCGGTCCAGTCGGATGCCCGGAGCCGTCGGGAGCATCATGCGCTTCTCCGGACTGCGATCGAGCGGTATGATGGCCGAGAAGTACGGCATCCCGGAGCGAATGTAACGGCCTCTTTTACATCGACGGACAAGGCCGTGGAATGTGCTCTGCATGTCGTGACGTCCGCGAAGGTTCGTCACGACCGTCCCGCGACGCACGACCTCGAGGTGACCATCGGGTTGAGCGCCGGAGATCCCGTAACGGAACAGGAAGAGCTTTTTGGTGAAACGATTCGTATGGCCGACCGCTTGTGTTATATTGCCAATAATATACCAATATGGGCGTCATACGATGTAAAAACCCACGTTAAAGGAGATGCCGTACATTCGTCGTCATACGATCGTTGTATAAAATATACTAATAAGTCTGAAGAACGGTTTCTCACGCGATTAATGGACACGGTGGAAGAGACATGGAATGATGAGCACATCACGGTGATGGAGTTTAGTAGGCGGATGGGGCTCAGCAAGTCGCAGCTATATCGGAAAACCACCGCATTAACAGGCTACTCACCCTCTTCTTTCCTAAAAGAATTCAGACTTAATAAATCGATAAAACTGATAGAAGCGAATCACGGTAACATATCTGAAATTGCCTTCGAAACCGGTTTCAATAATCCCTCCTATTTTTCGAAGAGTTTCAAGGAACGATTTGGAATCCTTCCATCTGAGTATGCCAAACGATGCCTTGAATCGAACGGAGCCCGTGCGAGCTGAGCCATCTTACCGGCCGCGCGTCCGGCCGGTCGCGTAGCGTTACGAACGCGAAGCCGTCCTGATCGGCGCTTGGCGGCGGACCCTCCGACCCTGGACGCCACGGTCTGCGCCTTGGGTCCGACGTACAGCAGGAAGACGATCCGTCCGGAACG
>CAZMXY010000280.1:0-4281 GCA_964570345.1 uncultured Rhodothermales bacterium
CGGTTTGTTTTCTAAAGTGAAGCTTCGTGCAGCGCCGGCGCGCGTCGGATCTAGCTCATCTTCCCGCGCCATCGGCGGCTAAGTCCTTGTAAAACAAGGATCCGTGTTTCGGGCTACTTGCTACAAGTTAGCCCATGGCGGGGGCTTTGAGAAGAGGGCGAGTAGGTCGAGGCGGCTGAGGGTCTGGTTGAGGGCTGGTGGGACTTCAGTCAGAAGGCGCGCGACGGGCTTGCCGTCAAGACGGAGTGCACCAATGCGGATCTTCTGTAGCGCGCGCAGGACGTCGACGACGCGCCGCGTCTCGCCTTTCGCCTTCCATTCGGAGGCCAGGTGAGGCCGGCGCCTTTCCATCATGCAACGCGCCTCTTTCGACCCGCCTCTGGATCCCATCGAATACCACGGCGTGCCGAGAGCCATGGGATCTTATCAGACGTCTCGAGGGCGTCCATGCCTACGCGCAAGCGATCTTCGACATGACTTCCGAACGTCGCGTGATGGTGCAAGAAATCGGAATGCGCACCGGAGGACTCGAACAGACGTTCCGACCGCATCCTGCAGGAATCCTGTTGTCCGGCGGCGACCGGCACACGGCGTCTACTCCTTCGGTTCGCGGAAGATGAGCGTATCGCGAAGATCAGCCGGCTACGTCGACTTGTGTCTGACAGGGGTGATGACCTTTACGGGCGGTTTGTCGCTCTCGAGATCGATAGGGTCCGGAACCGGCGGAAACGGCCTCGGTTGCAACGCTCAAGTGGCCGTATGAAATCCTTCGCTCACCTGTATGACGATCAAAGCGCGAGTCCGAGGGGGCCGATTGCTAGTCAACGAACCCACCGACTTTCCGGACGGAACTGAAATAGAGCTTCTCCCTCTGGATCCGGGAGATTGGCTCGACGACGACGATCGTGCGGCATTGCATGAGGCGCTCCGTCAATCCGAAGCTGATATTGCCGCGGGTCTCCTCGTCGATGCTGAAGAGATGCTCCGCGAGATCAGGTCACATTGAAAGAGCGTCGCGTACGATTCACATTATTCGGCGCCCGTCGTCACGGTCCCCCGGGAATCGAGCCCTAGCCCTTTGCTGGCATCCACAGGAATTTGGTGCTCGCTGCCGCAAAGTTGTTCGTCGACTAGCACCTTGGCGTGCATCTTTCTCCTGTGGATTCGCTCAGGTTTCTTCCGTGAAGGCCAAATTGAAATCGGCGGCGACCGCGGCGAAGCGTTTGTCGCGGGTCCACAATCGCGCGTCACTCGCAAGCGCCACCGAGGCCAAGAGGTGCATGTCGATATAGCCGAGGCCGCGCCCCATCAAAGAGCGGTGTTCGATGAAACTCAGCACTTCGGCATTCGTGGCGGTGGGTGCGGGCGGCAGCCTGCCCAGCAGACCCAGTACTTCTTTCCGGTTTCGCAGATTGCCGCACGCCAGTTCGCCCAACACGAAGACGTGCATGAGCACCTGTTCGCTCTCCAGAGCCGCCGTGAGGGTTGGCTCGCCCACCCGCAGGTGATCGATCCAGACCGATGTATCGACCAGGATCACGCGGGCGCGGGACGACGGCGAGGGGGAGGCTCCAACTGCGGCTCACTTCCGCCCAGCCGGGCGAGGCGACGGGCGCTCTCGCGCTCGATCAAAGCGCGGAGTGCTTCGTGGATAAGGGCGGTCCGTTCCTCAGTGCCGGTAAGGCGCCGGGCTTCGGCGAGCAAGTCGTCATCCAGATTGATGGTGGTGCGCATTCTGACATCCATCCGTCGCTAGAAATATGCATTCAAATATACATCATTTGATGCTGTATATCATGCACGTAGAGCGAAGAATTTGTTTTCCCTCTGGCAAAGAGCCGGCTCCCACTACCTTGCCTACGGTGCGGTCTTGCCGATGAGACGACGCAAGACGTGCTGCGAATCGCGAACTCGGCTATGATCAAGGCTCTGATGTAGAAGTGCTCGGCTATTCCGCCTCTCGAGCCGCATAGGGCGCTTTGTGGCGGCGCGAGTCGAGATGCAGAACCGGTCCGAGGTGAGATCGGCGGCTGGAACGCATCGCCGAGGGGCGAGGCAGGAACTTGCGGACGTTCAAGACTCTGACTTTCACTTCGAGGAGGATGCCGACTATGAAAGAACAGCAATCGGACTTAGACAGGTTCTTCGCGCGGATCACCTGGCTTGTGACGGTCCTCATGGCGATCATCATCGTTCTCGTCCATCTACTCCTTCGGGGATGACGTTCGACGGCTTGTCGTGAGAACACATTCAGGGAGATCGTTCGTGAATCTCGCCGTGTCATGTACCATGCCCGACGACACGTCGGCGGTTCGATACCAACCTGATCGAGCGTCGCCTTGAGCTGCGAAACGCCCTTCGGCCGCGGATTGCCGTCAGCAGCTGATCACGATGCACATCGTCGTCCACGGGAGTGATCGAACAAGAAGTCCAGCTCGTCATCGATTTCTGTGAGCGAGACAGGCAGCGGCATGATTGGACGTCTCGATAAACCGCGGGAGCGGCGCCCCGGCTTGACCGGAGCAGGTGTGCTCCGATAACAGCGTTTCTCCAGGGGCCCGGGTTACAGAGCGGCGGTGAGGCCACGCCCGGGCCGCAGGTGATCAAGGAATTCTTCTACCGGCACGCAGCGGATTCCACCGACTTCCAAACGATCAGGGCCTCGATAGAGGAGCAGCGGCTCGCACTCGGGATAATCCTCCGAGAACGTGCGCAGGGGACGCACGTCGGCCGATCTCACGATGCCGGCATTCTTAACCTCAATCGCCCAGAATCCTGAGCGGCCGTAGACGACGAAATCCACCTCTACGCCGGAACGTGTTCGCCAGTAGAACAGGGCGTCATCCTGGCCAGAGTACGCGATCCACGCGCGGAGGTGCTGAGCGACCAACCCCTCCAGTGCCGCCCCTGTGATCTCCTCCGGCCGGTCCAACGGACCTTTCGGGCGGAGCGATCTGAAAACGCCCGTATCGAACAGGTAAAACTTCGGGTGAGCGGACGTCTGACGGCGAGCGCGGCGCGTAAAGACGGGCACGCGAAAAGCGAGTAACAGATCCCCGAGGATCTCGAGGTAGCCTTCCACCGTCTTCCGATTGGCCTGACTCTCGCGCGCGACGTTGCTCACGTTCAGCACCGACGCGTGCGAGAAGCTCACGACCTCCAGGAATCGCGCGAACGTTCCCACGTTTCGCACCAGTCCCTCGGCCTGTACCTCCTGCTCCACATAAAGCCCTGCGTACGCCGACAGGGCGGCTTTCGGATCTGCTGCGTCCACCACGAGCGGCACGAGTCCTATCTCGAGTGCTCGATCGAGATTGAAATCGGGGAATTCGGCGGCCATGAACGGGTGCATCGACTGCATGATGGCGCGGCCGGCAAGCAGGTCCACGCCTCCACGACGCAGCTTGCGCGCGCTGGACCCGGTGAGGACAAATCTTGGCGGCTGCGCGGCCTCCATCAGGTCATGCACTACGTGGAGTAGCTCCGGGATGCGCTGCACCTCATCCACCACGACGTCGTGCCTGCTCGGGTTGCCGCGAACAAGTTCACGGAGGCGCTCTGGACGCGCGGCCATCTCCCGGTAGACCTCAGGTCGGAGCAGATTGACGAACAGGGCGCCGGGAAGCCGCCGGCGCATCCAGGTCGTCTTACCTGTTCCTCGAGGACCGAAGAGGAAAAAGCTTCCCGTCGGGATCTGCAAGAATCGAGGGATCGTTGCCATGATGAGACGCAATATGGCATCTCGATCTCCAAACTGCAAGGACGACCTGTATGTCTATTCGAACGAGACGAAAAAAGACCATCTCCGCGATTGCCGGATACTCCGACGCATTTCCATTCAAGCTCTCGTTGACCACCGGATGGAGCAAGCGAATGACGCTCTTCTCGCCTCACGCGTTCTGATCGACGCGGATCTTTCCCGGGACGCCATCAGTCGAGCGTACTACGCCATCTTCTATGCCGTCTTAGCTCTCCTCGTAACCAGGCGGCTCGGCACCTCAAAGCACAGCGGCGCACTTAACCTCTTCAACCGCGAGTTCATCAAGACCGGCATGCTCCCGTCTGAGATGGGAAAGCTCGCGCGACGGGCATTTGATCGGCGCCTCGAGGCCGACTATGCGGAACTCTATCTCCGAGACCCCCGCTCGTCGTACATGAGAATGGGACGCGAATACCGCCTCGAATTCATCGTCAGAACGCGTCAGAACTGGGCGTGAACTGGCCTGCTGGGTGGCCGCCGAGCGACGGATCCTGATCACTCACGATGTAAACACCATCCCA
>CAZMXY010000281.1:0-4277 GCA_964570345.1 uncultured Rhodothermales bacterium
GTCCTCGCCTTCGATGCACGCACCTCCCAAAAATCTGAGAGCGAACATCGCGGGTTCGTCATTGAATGTAAACCAATAATAATGCGCCAGTTAAGAGGGAGCAAACCGTCTCGCGCTAATTTGGCTTCGTCACCTGCGCCGGGGGAAGCCGTCGCGCCGAGGATCGGTGGCGACAGGCCCGGCCAAACTCCTCACCGTGAGGTACCCTATGTTCTATAAATCCTCTCTCTGGAGCGTCTGCGCCGGGAACGGTCGAACCATCAGGACCGGCGCATACGGCGCTCGTATCGCCGTCATTAGCCTGGGTCTGTTCGTACTGCTGCTCGCCGCGTGCCAGGATCCCGTCTCGCCGGTCGACAGCGAACGGTCGCCAGGTCAAAGCGAATCCCTGCTGGGGCAGGAGGTCGCAGCGAGCAAGGCAGTGATCGGCGATGCGCCGGTTTTAACGTTTGCAAACCTGGCGCAAGTCGGTACCTCTCAGCTCGTGCGCACACGCAATGGCGTCAACTATAAGCTCTCCACCACCGGTCTGCAGGCGGGCCACGCCTACACGCTGTGGATCGTCATCTTCAACAATACGGATGACTGCATGGCCGGGACGGAGGACTTTTCGCTCTGCGGCCCGGCTGACGTGGTGAACGATGACGCCCGGCCCGACATGATGTACGCCGGGGGTCACGTGGCCGGAGGCTCCGGCGTAGCGACTTTCGCCGGCCGCCGCGGTGTGGACGATCTCAGCGGCTCCATCAACGGCCCGGTCGGTATGCCGGCCTACGGACTCGAGGATCCCTTTGGCGCGGAAATCCACCTGGTCGTCCACGACCACGGTCCGAAGATGGCGGCCTACATGCCCGACATGATCAAGACGGTCGATGGAGGCTGCACGGACGCGGGTATTCCCTTCGAGGGCGCGGAATCGCCCTGGAACGACCACGAGGGCTTCGGCCGGAGGGGCCCGAATACATGCCAGAGTACCCAGTTCGCCGTGCATTCGCCCGCTGCGCTGTGAGCCGTTCGCAAGGAATATGGCACGTGTTTTGGACAGCAAGTGCGGTTGCGTGTGCACTTCTCCTGAGTCTGGTTGTTCTGAGCCTGACCGGTTGCGATGACGCGCTCGTTACGGAGGCCGGTTCAGATAGAGCTCAGATCCAGGGCGGCGTCGCCGCATCTTCTCGAACTGAGATCCACGGCCGCATCGCTCCCTCGTCGCACGGAAGCGAATGGGACAATGCCGTGCTCATCTGGGGCGAGGCCTGCCTGCAATCGATCCGCGAGACCGTGCACGGCCCGCCGATGACGGCACGCACGCTTGCCGTCGTTCATACGGCCATGTACGATGCCTGGGCGGCGTACGACGACATGGCCGTCGGAACCCGCCTCGGAGGTGCGCTCCGTCGTCCGCAGCAGGAACACACGCAGGCGAACAAGCGCGAGGCGATCAGTTTCGCCGCGTATCGGGCGCTGGTCGACCTCTTTCCGGGCCGAGTCGCCGTTTTCGACGGGATCATGTCGCGGCTGGGGTACGATCCCGCTGAGACGACGACCGACGTGACGACGCCCGCGGGCGTGGGAAATACGGCCGCGGCCGCGCTGCTCGAGTTCCGGCACACGGACGGCGCGAATCAGCTCGGCCAGTACCGCGACTACACGGGGTACGTGCCCGTGAACCCTCCGCTCGACCCCTCTCTTCCGGGCGTCGGCGACCTCGTGGATCCGACCCTATGGCAGCCGCTGATTCACGACGTCGGCACGCAAAAGGTCGTTCAGCGGTGGATCGTCCCGCACTGGGAATTCGTCGCTCCGTTCGCCCTGACGTCGGCCGACCAGTTCGCTCCTGCGCCTCCCGCGCCGATGAGGTCGGGAGAATGGTACCGGCAGGTTCAGGAGGTGGTCAACATCCAGGCCAAACTGACGGACCGCCAGAAGGTCATCGCCGAGTACTGGGCGGACGGGCCCGCCTCCGAGTTTCCGCCGGGCCACTGGTGCACGATCGCCCAGTACGTTTCCCGTCGCGACCATCACACTCTCGACGATGACGTCAAGCTCTTCTTCCTCGTTGCCAATGCGGTTTTTGACGCCTCCATCGCCGCGTGGACCGCGAAGATCCGGCACGACTACGTGCGGCCGATCACGGCGGTCCGTTATGTCAAGGCGGGCAAGAAGGTCCGAGCGTGGGCCGGACCGGGCCTCGGGACGCAGGTGATCGACGGTGACCGCTGGCTGCCCTATCAGCCGGCCAACTTCCGCACGCCGCCCTTCGCGGAGTTTGTTTCAGGGCACAGCACCTTCAGCATGGCCGCTGCGACGGTAATCCGATTGTTTGTGGGCAGCGATGCATACGGCGACTGCGCATCCTTTCCTCCCGGCTCGTCGAAGATTGAGCCCGGTACCGTCCCGGCGCAGGCGTTGACGCTCTGCTGGAAGACGTTTACCGAGGCAGCGGAGGAAGCCGGCATCTCTCGCCTCTACGGCGGGATCCACTTCCGGCAGGGAAACCTGGCAGGCCAGGCGATGGGCAGGCAGGTCGGCGAGCAGGTCTGGCGAACGGCGCAGTCGTATTTCAGCGGTGACAAGGTCGCTTTTGTCGCGCTACGGCCGAACGGCCGATCGGCACTATCTGCGCCGGAGGAATCCGCGGAGTCGCTCTAACCGGGGAAATTAGAGGCTGGGCGAGTTCGGCCAGGGCGGAAGGGATGAGCCTAACCGCTGCGCCGAGTGTTCAACGGTGTAGGAGCCGTTAGCCGGACATCGTCGATTCGGCATTCGGCGAGGTCCTATGAGCCCATCTTATCGCGAGGGCCATAGTGTCAGGCCGCCTCTTTCATCTCTTCGATGAACTCGATCATGTTACCCTCCTGATCGACGATCCAGCAGTTCTTCTCTCTCGATTCTTCGATGATTTTCGGTTCCTGAACCAGCGCGATGCCCCGACGGCGCAATTCCTCGGCCGTCTCCTCGACATCGTCCACCTCGAAACACAGATGCTTCGCTCGCGGCGCAACCACTCGGGCCGCGCCACCGTCGAAAGTATCGTCATCAAACGACTTCAGAAGCTCTACCCGCACGCCACCCGGCGAAATGAGCTTGACGATCTCGACACGGGCCTCCTCGAGCGTGAAACGTTTCTCAACGGTGAGGTCAAGTTTCTGACAGTACCAATGGAGAGCGGCCTGCAGGTCAGCGACGGCGATGCCGACGTGATGAAGGCGTTGCGATAGAATCATGGTGGTCATTGTCCATCCCATGGGCAGCCCAACGGGCCTTCCCTTACTTCGCTGTCGCCTCGGGCTCAATCCTGCTGTCCGGCAAGATCTTTCGCACGTCCGATGCCGAATTGATCACTGGCCCGCACGGCTTTTCCGTCGGACGTTAGATGGATCTCGACCATCTTCTCGCTCTTGACGAGGGCACCCGTTTCATCGATCAGTTGCGCAATGACCGATTTCGTTGCGACGTCGATGATCTCCCCGGTCGGGGCGTAGGCATGCTTTCCGTCCAGACTGAACGTAATCCATCCCGGCTGCTTGCGGAGCTTGATGCTCTGCTTGTACACGGGCGGCATGACGGTATTGTCGTAGACATGGAGTCTTTCATTGGCGCCGTCGACCACCCATACTTCGGTCTCGTCCGGGGTGAGCCCGACCCCGTGGCTAAATACGCCGTGGCGCAGAGGGGGCTTGGCGTCGAATCCCTTATTCGTCACATCGATACGATACATGAGCTCGCCGGTTTTGAGATCGGCAATCTCGAAGCCCAGCAGCCCATTCACATTGATGTAAGCGAGGGTTTGATCACTGTTGATGGTGAAGGGACGAACGGGACCGCCGAGCGGTCCGACCTGCCGGATCACCTCATACGTTTTCGCATCCACGACGCCGAGGCTGTTGGTACGAAGTCCGCCCAGGTAGACCTCCTTGCCATCCGGACCGAAGATGGTGTTGTGTGCACCCGAGTTTCCGCTAAGAATTTTATGGAGAACCTCGCCGGTTTCAGCATCGACGACATGCCAGTGCTCCTTCTCGAGGCTCGGCAGAAAAATGGTCTTTCCGTCAGGTGAGATCGCCATGCGATCCGCACCTCCTTCATATTCCTTTTCCCACACGACCTGCTCGGTCGCCAGATCGATGCGCTGCATCGTCTCAAGGTTGCTGACGTAAACGCTGTTGGTTTCCAGGCTCACCACAATCCCTTTGACGTTGGAGGGCTGCCCGGCCGGCGTCATCTCACCGTCGATGCCGGGGGTATCCTTTCTGAGGAGCCCGGCGACCGGGATGCGC
>CAZMXY010000282.1:0-4247 GCA_964570345.1 uncultured Rhodothermales bacterium
GAGCCCGAGGCGTCGGCCACGGCTGCCGCCACGCAGGCGGTCACCATCTCAGCCGATGCCGAGCGCCGAATCCGAGCCGGTACGTCCACCCACGTCATCTTTCAAATCGAGTTGGAGGGGGAGGCGGCGCCGCTACATGAGCGGTTCCGCGCCGAAGTCTCCGTCTCGGAGCCGATTCACGTCATCCTCTCGACCGATTCGGAAGCGCTGGAGGTGGCGGGGGAGCGCATCCAGACGGTCGATCCTCCCTCGGCAGGAAAGCCGACCCGGGGCTCATTCGAGGTCAAGGCGCTGGAGCTTCCCGTCGTCCAGGCGCCGAACGTCGCCCGCCTGGCACTGAGTTTTCGGCAAGGTGCGACGGAGCTCGGTCAGATCGCGTTTTCTCTCCTCATCGTCGGGTCGACGGCCGAGCCGGCATCCGAACGGGCACACGTCCGCGTCGAGGCGACTCCTCGAGACCGGCATGACGACGAGATGCTCGTCCTCCTCATCGAGCAGGAGCGTCACGGCGACGGCATTCGTTACGAGTACCGCCTGCACGGCGAGGCCCTGGACCTGAATTATCTCACGCTTCGATCGGCTCCGCTTCTGGACCGGGGCGGCGGCGCGGCGGCGACGACGCTGGCCTATGTGGATGCGATCTACGAACGAGTCACCCAGGACGTGCTCAGCCGCAGCGACGCGAATCGGCTGAAACGCGAGGTTCGTGCCCTCGGCGCGGCCATGTGCGGCGAGCTGTTCGACCCGGACGTGACCCGTCAACTGTGGCCGCTGCGCGATCGGATCAAGACGGTCCAGGTCGTTTCCTGGGAGCCGTACATCCCCTGGGAGCTGCTGCGATTGCGGCATCCCGACACCGACGAGGTCGACAACCGATTTCTCTGCGAATACGGCCTGATCCGGTCGATGCCCGGGGCTGCTGCGCCGCGACGGCTCCGTCTCATGGACTGGCACTACCTGGCCGCTCAGTATCCACATGGCCTGGAAGCGCCCGTGCACGGCGAGGTCGATTACTTCACCGAATCACTGCCGGCTCGCGGTATTCATCCCGTGTCCATCTCGTCCTCCTACGATGCCTTCTTCGACGCACTCGAGGGCGGCGACTTCGACGTGCTCCACATCGCCTGCCACGGTGAATCCGAGCACGGTCACATCGAAAACAGCGTGCTGATCATCGGCGACGAGCCGGGCCCGGATGGACAACCGCGACCTCTGGAAGTCGACGCCGTCACGGTTCAGCAGGAGGCTCGTCTCAAGCAGCGGCGCCCTCTCGTATTCCTGAATGCCTGCGAGAGCGGCCGGCACGGCCCCAGTCTGACCGCCTGGGGTGGATGGCCGAGCGCGTTCCTGAAGGCTGGAGCCGGCGCGTTCGTCGGCACGTCGTGGCCGGTCCGCGAAAAGCCGGCCCGCCTGTTCGCTCACACGTTCTACGACGCGCTGCTTGATGGAGAGACGCTCTCGAAGGCGGCCGCTTCCGCGCGGCTGGCGACGAGAGACCTCGGTGACGCGTCGTGGCTCGCGTTCAAGGTCTACGGCCATCCTCGTGCACGGCTGAATTAGGGCGCCTTTCAGCGCGCCTCGCCACGCGATCCGTTCACCCCCGCCGCGGGGGCTCTGACGTACTGCAGCCAGGAGGCGCCCTCTTCATACTCCTCCACGACGTCCGCTTTGTGCACGTCACGGTACGTGCTCAACAGGCCGGCGACGTCCTGATGGAGCACGGCCACGGCGCCGTCCACGAGGTCGCGCCGGAAGCCCCGGTCGCCGAGCTCCAGCACGAGCTGAAGGGAGATGATCCGCCCGAGCGCGCGCCCGAGCTCGACCAGCTTGCGCTGCGGGAGCGAGAAGTCGATCTCGAAACTGAGCACGTCCTTGAAGTAGTCGGCGGCACGTTGCGTGAGCGACTCCGTGGAGAGGAAGTCCATTAGATTGGCCTGCTTCGCCCGGCGCATCTTCTTGAGGATGGTTTCGGTAATCTGCTGGTAGAGGATGTCGTTCGATCCCTCAAAAATCTGAAATGGCCGGCTGTCGACGATGGCTCGGCCGGCAATGTGGTCAAGCACGTATCCCTTGGCGCCGACGAGCTGAAGGAGGGATTGAGAGGCGTCCTGCATGAGGTCGGTCACGACGGTCTTGATGGCGTTCGCTTCCAGGCCGCGCCGGGAAAGGTCGTTCTCGACGTCGGCATGGTCGCTGCTGAACGCGCACATGGCGGAGCAGGTCGTGAACGCCGCTTGCAGGCGCGCCAATCGCTGTTGCACCTGGTCGTAGGAGAAGAGGCTGGCGCCGCCGACGAACCGCCGTTTGCAGTGCGTGAGGGCTTCATCGAGCAGGCGCTGGAGGAAGCCCATTCCCATGCCGGGGAATTGCATCCGACTGCGATGCAGCAGGTCGAGCATCATCATGATACCCGTCCGCTTGGGCTCGAGCCGCTGGGACTTCGGCACCTGTACGTCGATTCGATTGCGGCCGTACGGGATCATGTACAGTCCGAGGTTCTCGAACGTCTCTTCCACTTCGATGTGCTGGCCCGGACTGTTGACGTCGCAGATGAAAAAGTCGATGTCGCGAAGAAGCCCGTCGTCGGTCCGCCGGCGGGCCGTGAGGAGCCAGAAATCCGCCCAACCCGTCAAGCCGCCCCAGTGCTTGGTGCCCTGGATGTGGAAGTGATCTTCGTATTCTACGTACGCGGTTTGCATACTGAGCGCGTCGGAGCCGTATTCCGGCTCGGTGATCATCAACCCGCCCATGTATTTGTCGCGCAAGACGCGTCGAAAGATGGGCGCCTTCACCTCGTCCTGCCCGTACTTGGCGACCGGCTGCAGAAAGAGGGCCCAGTTGATGCCGAAGGTCAGGGAGAGGGCGAGGGATTCGTAGGATGACGTCGCCAGCACGGCCAGTCCCTCGTGGATATGCCCCCCGCGTCCGCCGTACTCCTCCGGGATGTAGACGGAGAGGGGGTCCGCCGCTCTGATTTCGCGCATGACGTGAGGCGGGAGGCCGCGCTTGAGCGAGAGCTGGTCGATGTCGGAGCGAACGTGAAAGGCGTGTCGCAGCCGGGCCCGATAAGCATCCAGGAACGCATCGAAATCGGTGCTGAAACGGCCTGAATCCGGGGCGGGCGAGACGGTCATGAGTCGGTTCGAGGCAGGTCTATACGTCAGGTTCGAGAGAGCCGCCGGGAAGAACGCGACGACGTGAGAACGTGGCGACGTGAGAACGTTTGCGACGTTGGGCGTCAAACGCGCCGCAATATACACACAGACGTCGATTTAAAGGAAATCAGCCCGCTCGCGTTCCTTCCTCGAGCGTACGCCGGCCCGCACGCGGCAGGTCGAGGCCGGTCCCACGACGCCTGCTTGAAAACGTCGGCAAAGAGGGCGTATCGTGAGGGCGGAGACCCGAACGGTCGGTCTCTCATCGAACACGGCCTCCTCGCAAGCGCCCATCCATCCGATGACCGTCATCACGCGACCCTCGACCGTCACCACGCTTCGTGCGTTTGTCCCGCGCGCCCTTACTCTCTTAGGCGTCTGCTGCGTATTGACCGTGGTTGGCGGGGAGGCGTGTGCCCAGCCGTCCCGCACGATTCTCGCCGTGGGCGCGCATGCGGGGGATGCCGAGCTGACGAGCGGGCCGCTGCTCGTGCACCAGCGGCTGCAGGGCGATCGCGTCGTGATCCTTCACATGAGTCTCGGGGAGCGTGGTCATCCCGGCATGGCCCCCGGCGAGTATGCGGTGCAAAAACGACGCGAGGCCGAGGAAGCGGCCGGCGTCATCGGGGCGGAAGTGCGCTTCGCCCCGTATCAGGACGGATCGGTTCCGGACGACGAGGACGCGCGCCGCTACGTCGCCGAAATCATTCAGGAGGTGCAGCCCAGCTACGTCCTCACGCACTGGCGAGAGAGTCTCCATCGAGATCACGCAGCGACCCACGCGATCGTCGAGGACGCGGTTCTGCTGGCGGCCTTACAGGAGACCGGCCTCCCGAACCCGCCCTTTCGCGGCGTGCGCGGAATCTATTATGCGGAAAACTGGGAGGATGCCGGCGAGTTTGAGCCCTACGTCTACGTCGACGTCAGCGAGGCCGAAAGTAGGTGGCGTGAGGCGGTGCTGAAGTACGAATTCGTACGCGGCGACATTTCGCCGTTTCCATACCTCGCATATTATGAGGCCCTGCACGTCGTACGCGGCGCGGAAGCTCGAAAAGAGCGCGCCGTCGCTTTCGACGTCGCCCGCTCGGGTAA
>CAZMXY010000283.1:0-1125 GCA_964570345.1 uncultured Rhodothermales bacterium
GCGACGGCTTTGTCGAGATCGAACCGATACATGGGCTTTCGGGCGCTACCCTGCTAGACGCGGTTCGAAACCCCAGAGCTGCGCCAGGACGGCATCGACTCGCAGCCACTGGCGCTTTTCGGTGGCCAGGGCTGCCTGCCCTCGCGCTGTAACGACATAATATTTTCTTCGGCGGCCCTCCTCGGAGATCTTCCACGTCGACGTGATCAGCCCTTCATCCTCCATCCGGTGGAGGACTGGGTAGAGTGTGCCGTCCGATAGTTCGAGCGCGCCTCCGGACAGATCATGGATTCGCTGAATGATGGCGTAACCATACGACTCACCCTCCGACAGGATGGAGAGCATGATTGGTTTCGTTGCCGCCCCGACGAGTTCCTTTGCAATCATCAAACCCAATACCTCGAGGTTCAAGGGTCCACCTCCACAACTTACATAGAACTTCGAGATATGCAAGCATAGTTATTCCAGGCTTTGAATCTCTTGCCGCTTCCTCTCCCGAATAAGGATCGAAGGGGGTTATGTGTTCACCACGTTGCGTGTCTTAGAAGATGTGTTCACAATCGATGAACCGTACGAAACCTATAATCAAGCAGATGTATAATCCTTGACGTCTGCAAAACGTATAGTATGGTTGGGAACGTCTCTTGCCGACCTCCAACGTTTCCCTGAGGACGCTCGTCGCGAATCCGGCTACCAGTTGTTCCTCGTACAGCAAGGCCGGCAGCCGCGCGACTTCAAACCGATTAAGATGGTCGGTCCAGGTGCCTTCGAGATCCGGATTTTCCAACTAGGGCGCGCATACCGCATAGTGTACGTCGCCGCATTGGAAGAGGCAGTGTACGTCCTCCATGCATTCGAGAAGAAAGAGCGCAAGACGGGTAAGCGCGATCTGCAGGCGGCCCGCCGCCGCTATAAAGAAATGATTCGGCTACACAGGACTAACTAATCATGGGCGTGAACGATGAATGGAGAAGAATTTGATCCTAAGGAGAATCTATTCTCAGAAATCGGATTCCATGAGGACGAGGCGGAAAGCCTTCAGATTCGGGCTGAGCTGATGATGCATCTTACTGAATTCCTGGAGCGCTCGGCGATGACGCCCGAGCAGGCTGCCGAACGTTTCGC
>CAZMXY010000283.1:1225-4222 GCA_964570345.1 uncultured Rhodothermales bacterium
CGCCTTCCTCCACCACCTCAAGCATGAGCTGATCGCCTCCGCGGCGGAAGATGCCGTCGGCGGCGTTCTTCGCCGGAGGAGGTCCGTGCGAGGCGTAGGGCTCCCGCATGTGCACGCGCTCGCTCAGCGCGTCGTCGAAGTAGAGCTGCGACGTGAATTCGTGGCCGAGATCCGACGCGGGATCGGTGCGGATCTTGAAGTGCACGTGCACGGCCCGTCCGGGATACCACCCGGGATAGATGGTCATGAACTCCGCTCGCCCCTCGGCGTCGGTCTCCTGATATCCACGCAAGAATCGCTCGCCGCGCGTATCGAACTGCCCACCCATGTCTCGGAACGCCGAATACACGCCGACGGCGTCGCACTGCCAGACGTCCACCACCGCATTCGCGATCGGCTCGCACGTCTCGCCGTCGATCCTCGAAACGTTGAAGACGAGGCGGAGGGGTACGCCGTCCTTCGCCGTGCCCTCGGCGGGATCGGTGCGGATGTCGGAGCGCCTGAGCATCTCGTCGACGAAATACGGCCCCTCCGTCTGTTCCGGCCGGACGACGCAGGACGGCATGGCCGCCGGCACGCCGTTTCGAGCCGTGGTCGCCAGGGAATCGACGGATTCCCTCTGGTCGGGTGCGCAGCCTACGAAGACCGTCGCTACCGAAGCGCCGGCAAGCCGAAGCATCTCTCTTCGGCTGACTTTCCTCTTGTCAAACTCGTTTTTCATAACATGTCTCTCGGCCCTTGTGGAAGGACGCTACGCTCCAAGAATGCAGCGAAGGGAAAATGATAGCGAAAATCGCCGCCGAAAGCCTGGCCAACAGACCCTATCTTTGTGGGATCCCGCAAGCCGCGCCATCCATCGACTCGCCCTCTCCATCGACTCTACGTCGTCACCATGGTTGACATTGCAAGAAGGACGGCCCTGGCCGGGCTCCTGACCATTTCTCTTCCGGTAACCGTGTTCGCGCAGCAGACGCAGAAGCCGCCGCTCCACGGCCGTCATTGGATGGCGATCACCGGGAAGCCGCTGGCGGCTACCGCGGGCGCATCGGCGTTCCAGAAGGGCGGAAATGCGGTGGACGCCGCCGCCGCGATGCTCGCCGCCACGTCCACGATGTGGGACGCGCTGAGCTGGGGCGGTGAGACGCAGGCCCTGATCTACGATCCGAATACCAAAAAGGTGATCGGGATCAACGCCCTGGGCGTGGCCCCTACCGGCGCGACGGCTGAATTTTTCCGAGCCCAGGGGATGGACTACCCGCCGGCGTTCGGGCCTCTGGCAGCCGTCACGCCAGGAACACCCGGAGGCCTCATGACCATGCTCGCGGAGTACGGAACGCTCTCGCTCGCGGACGTCCTAGGTCCCGCCATCGAGATGGCGGACGGATACCCCATCGAGGCCCAGACGGCCAACTCGATCGAACGCAGTAAGGAGCAGCTTAAGCAGTGGAAGTACGCGCGCGCCGTGATGCTCCCGCATCTCGGCGAAGAAGCGCGTGAGGCGCCCTATCCCGGAGAGATCTTCCGACAGCCGGATCTAGCCGCCACGCTGCGGAAGCTCGTGGAGACCGAGCAGCAGGCGCTGGGCGAGGGGAAAAGCCGCAAGGAGGCCATCTACGCCGCCTACGATCGCTTTTACACCGGTGACGTCGCCCAAGAGCTCGTGCGCGGCATCCAGGAGGAAGGCGGGCTCATCACGCTGCAAGACCTGGCCGCGTGGAAGGTGAAGATAGAGGAGCCGGTGAGCACGGACTACAAAGGGATTCAGGTCTACAAGCTGACCCACTGGACGCAGGGGCCCGCGATGCTCCAGGCGCTCAACGTACTGGAGAATTTCGACCTGAAGGCGATGGGATACAACAGCGCGCGCTACGTCCACACGCTCTATCAGGCCATGAACCAGGCCTTCGCCGATCGCGATTTCTACTACGGCGACCCCGCCTTCCCGCCGGAGGAGCCCATTCGCGGCCTTCTGTCTAAGGAGTATGCGGCGGAGCGTGCGAAGGAGATCGAACCGGCTCGAAACAATCCCGACGTCAAGCCCGGCGATCCGTACCCGTTCCAGGACGCCATCAATCCCTTCAACGATTACCTGCGACGCTGGCACACGACGGGGCTGGAGCCGCCGGAAGAGGACGGCGCCCCGTCCCCGGCGCCGCCGCACGACCAGCGAAGCGGTTCGATGGGCATGACGTTCGAGGAGGCGTTCTACGCGGGCACTACCACGATACAGGCGGCAGATGCGGAAGGATGGGTCGTCTCGATCACGCCCAGCGGGGGCTGGGTGCCGGCGGTGATCGCCGGACGAACCGGTATCGGGCTGAGCCAGCGCATGCAGAGCTTCGTGCTCGATCCGGCGGAAAACCCGTACAACGTCGTGGAGCCCGGCAAGCAGCCACGGGTGACCCTCACTCCTACGCTGGCATTCAAGGAGGGGGAGCCCTTCCTCTCGTTCGCCGTGCAGGGAGGCGATAGCCAGGACCAGAATCTGCTGCAGTTTTTCCTGAACGTGGTCGAGTTCGGGATGACCGTTCAGCAGGCCGCCGAGGCCGCGAACGTCAATTCTTTCCAGATGCGCGCCTCGTTCGGGGAGCACGAGTCGAGGCCCGGGCGGCTTCTGCTGCACGACCAGACCCCACCCTGGGTGCGCGACGAGCTGCGCCGGATGGAGTACACGCTGGTGTTCGACGATCGGACGTCCGGACCCATCAACGCCATCTTCTTCGACCGGCGGCACGGAAGCTTCTGGGGCGGCTCGAGCCATCACGGTGAAGATTACGGAGTAGCCTGGTAGCGACTCGGGCCGTCAAGGGAGGTCGATCGAACGCGTCGTATCGGCGGGAGTCGACCCGGTTTCCGTCAATTCCGTCCCGAGTGAGCCGTAGTACAGAGCGACGTCCCGAATCTGCTCCTCCGTCAAGTCTTCGGCCGTCGGATGCATCAGATGCGCGTACGCCGACCCGCCGCGACGCTCGTCCTTGAAGAGTTCGAGTTGCAGCA
>CAZMXY010000284.1:0-4178 GCA_964570345.1 uncultured Rhodothermales bacterium
GTTTGTACTGTCCATTTGCCCTTGGAGGGGCTCGACCGCCTCGCCGAGCCGCTCGGCCAAAAGCTGCATCTCGGCCATCGTCTCGTTGAACTGCGCGGTCATCGCCGGCACGTCCTCGAAGGCTGCCCGAATTTCGGGAGAGTCGGCCAGGCGCTCGACGGACTCGGCCGAGGCCACCACGGACGCGTTAAGGCTCTGCATGTCTATCTCTTCCAGCATCTCGTTTACTTGATACAATATCCTCATCACATCGCCCACGAGACTGCCGGCCTGTGTTCCGAAGGCGGCAAGGAGTGAAGGCGTCGTCGGGATCTCCGGCGGAAAGGCGGTCCGGTCCTGGGCGAGATCGGGTGGGGACGGATCTTCTCGGTAGGTGAGTTCGACGTAAAGCTGGCCGGTGACGATGCTCTCCATCTGCAGCTGAGCCCGGAGCCCGTCGTCGATCTGCTGCCGCAGCACGGTCGGGTCGGCCAGGTCGACGAACGTGCCGGCCTGCGACGTGAGCCGCGTGAGATCGATCTCGTACTGGACCGGTACCAGGAAGGTTTTGTCACTCAGCTCGATCCGAATCAAAAGGTCCGTTACATTGCCGACCGGCACGCCCTGAAATTTAACCGGCGCGCCGACCTCCAGTCCGTTCACCGATTCCCCAAAGTTGCTGATGAAGGTTGACCGCTGCGTAAACCATCCGGTCGAAGCGAGCACGGCGACGCCGAGCACGGTCAGCACCAGGGCTCCGATCAGAAAAAGCCCGATCGCCGTCGGGTTAGCGCGTATGCTCATGACGGGGTATAAATGGTGATTGAGAGTCTGATGCCGGAGGCGCGTCGACGTCGCTGCTGCGCGTGAGGAACCGGTGCACCTCCTCGCTGGGCGGGTGGTCTCGCAGGTCGACCGGATCGCCGAGCGCAGTCATCGTCTTCTGCTTGATGTCCAGAAACAGCGCCCGGTCGGCGATCTTGAAGATGCTCGCGAGGTCGTGGCTGACCACGACGATCGTCGTGCCGAAGCTCTCGCGCAGTTGCAGAATCAGGTCGTCGAGGCGGCTGGCCGTGATCGGGTCCAGGCCGGAAGAGGGTTCGTCGAAAAAGAGCACCTCCGGATCCAGTGCCGATGCGCGGGCGAGGGCCGCGCGCTTGCGCATCCCCCCGCTGATCTCGTTGGGATATAAGGACTCGAAGCCGCGCAGGCCGACCAGGGCGAGCTTGAGCGAGACGACCTCCGAGATCGCCTCGGGGCGCAGGCTCGTGTACTCCTCGAGGGGCAGGGCCACGTTCTCGGCCAGCGTCAACCCGCTCCACAGGGCGCCGTTCTGATAAAGTACGCCCATGCGGCGGAGTATCCGCTTCCGGGCCGGCGCGTCGGCCTCACCGAAGTCGTCGCCTTCGAACAGGATCGTGCCCGCTGCCGGCTTCTTGAGCCCGATCAGGTGTTTGAGCAGTGTGCTCTTCCCGCTGCCGCTGCCTCCCATGATGACGAAGATCTCCCCCCGCCGCACCTGAAAGCTCAGGTCGCGCATGATGACGAGCGACCCGTAGGCCATCGTCAACTCTCTGACTTCGATGGGAGGTGCTGCTTCCATAACGACGTTATACTCCGAGTATGACCGCGAGCCAGTCGATGACGGCGTTGGCCAGAATGATGAGCGTGATGGCAGTGACCACGGCGGACGTCGCGGCGCGCCCGACCGCCCCCGCGTCGTTTCCTGTCTGAAGGCCGCGCAGACAGCCCGATAGGCCGATGATCAGCCCGAAAACGGATCCTTTGACAACGCCCAGCAGGCCGTCGGCGAGGGTCACCGGCGTCAACAAGCCGCCAATGAACTGCGTCGTGGAGAGGTCCAGCAGGGTGATCGAAACGATCATTCCTCCCATAATGCCGATAAAGTCGGCATAGATGGTCAGCAGGGGCATCATCAGGAAGAGGCCCAGGACCCTGGGCAGCACGAGATGTTCGACCGGCGAGAGCCCGAGCGTCTTGAAGGCGTCGATCTCTTCGGTGATCTTCATGCTGCCGAGTTCGGCGGCGAAGGCGGCGCCCGTTCGGCCGGCCATGATGATGCCAGTCATCAGGGCGCCCATCTCTCTGAGCATCCCGTACCCGACCAGGTAGGAAACGTAGTAGCCGGCTCCAAACCGGCGAAGCACAACGGCTCCCAGAAAGGCAATGATCAATCCGACGAGAAAGCTGATCAAAGTGACAATGGTCAGCGCGCCCGAACTGTTTGATTGCACCACGACCCAGAAATCCCGCCAGCGCATCCGTACCCGGAACAGAAGCAACCCGATGAAGCCGGCGGTCACTTCACCCATGAACGTCACCGACGCCATGAAGGAGTCGAATGCGGAGAGTCCCTTCTGGCCGAGCCGGGTGACGAGCGATGCTTTTTGCTCCTCGTGGTCGATCTCCTGCTCGGGCACCGCCCGGGCGAGTTCGAGGAGACGTGCGATGTCTTCCGGCAGGCTTTCCGCTTTGAAGGCGAGGTTGTGGGCCTCGCAGTAGTTCATGCCTTGCAGCAGAAACGTAAGCAGGCTGCTGTCCCACGTGCCGAGTTCTGTGGCGTCGAAGCCGACCGCCTGCACCGCGCCCGCCTCCGGCCGGTCCTCGACGAGCCGGTCGAAGCGCGGGGTCGGGTGTTCCAGTTCCCAATCACCGACCAGGCCAGCGATCAGCGTATGGTCCGTCTGGCGAATCTCTACGTGCATCGTTCATTCCCGTCACGGACAGACCGTGAGGCTGAGGGCGTCTCTATTTGTTTAGTTCAAAAGGTACAACCGTCCGAGCGGAGGCATCAAGTCAACGCGCCTCCTCTCCGTGGAAGCAGAAATGCTTAGGACGGCTTGAACCAGCGTTCCGGCATCACGATCCTGAGGCCTCACCCCTCCTGACGGCGCTCCGCCCCAGTGGCGGCCATTTTTCAAATTCGACCATCCCTCGCGAAACGTCGTGAGGCATTTTGGAACCGCCGCAGACTCACGAAGTATCGGCCCCGCAATTCCGGAAGCGCATAATTCGCAGGGCGGGCCCAGCGATGAGGAGCGCAGATTGTTCGTCCATTTGTGCAGCTAAACCGATGGCAGGTGGGAAAGTCCGATTTGCAGGTCGAAACGCGACGCTCTTTATCGAAGAGGTCAAAAAGAGGGTTGGAGACCACTTCAAAGCGGCGGGGAGCTCCTCGAAAGCGGATGCTCGAATGGTGCTCAAGACTATCGTCCTCTTGAGCGTCACATTCGGCAGTTATGGCCTGATTATAAGCAATCAATTCACGCCGTGGCAGATGCTCGGACTTTCCGTGATGATGGGAGTCGGAATGGCAGGCATCGGCTTCTCGGTGGCGCACGATGCGCTGCATGGCGCTTATTCGTTCAGCCCCCGCATTAATAAGATCATCGGGTACAGTTTCGATCTGCTGGGTGCTAACGGGTACATCTGGAAGATCACCCACAACGTAATCCACCATACCTACACCAATATCCCGGGGATCGACGAGGATCTGGACGTGTCGCCGCTTATTCGGCTATCGCCGGAAGCACCTTTGAAGTGGTTTCATCGCTATCAACACTGGTTTGCCTTATTCGCCTATAGTTTCGCCACGCTAAACTGGCTCTTCATTAAGGATTTCAAGTGCTTCCTTATGCGCGATATCGGGCCCTACAAGAACAAGAGGCACCCGCGCTCCGAAGTCGTGAAGCTGATCTGGACGAAGCTCTTCGTGATTGCCTACATGATCGTGATTCCGCTGCTCGTCCTCGACGTAGCGTGGTGGCAGTTTCTGATCGGCTTCCTTGCGGCGCATCTAACGGCCGGGTTCATTCTGGGCCTCATCTTCCAACTGGCGCACGTGGTCGAGGGGCCGGAATTTCCGACACCCGACGAGGAGGGAGTAATCGAGAACGCATGGCTCATTCATGAGATGGCCACGACAGCTGATTTTGCCGCCGACAACCGGCTACTCTCGTGGTATATCGGCGGCCTGAATTATCAGATTGAGCATCATCTTTTCCCGCAGGTCTGCAGCATACACTATCGGGAAATCGGGCGGATCGTGCGTGACGTGGCTGCGAAGTATGAGGTGCCATACAACTATCACCCGACGCTGCGTGCCGCGGTCGCTTCGCATGTAAGGATGCTGAAAAAGTTGGGAGCACCCGAGATTCAGTATACGGCGCCATAGCCGA
>CAZMXY010000285.1:0-4121 GCA_964570345.1 uncultured Rhodothermales bacterium
CGCGTCGGACGACGGGTTCGAATGGCCGGGAACGGACCGAGGCGGCGAACTCGTGATTCGCCGCCTCGGGCGGGACGATCCTTCCTACTGGCAGCGCCAGTACGAGCGGGCTTCCCTCGTGTACGGAATGAAATGGGTGATGCGAAAGCTTGAGCCGATCGCGGCCCCGAACGACGCCGACGGCCGCGCTCGTTAGGAGACGGGAACGGACTCGCGGGCGCTCACCGGCGTGACGGCAGCTTTGTCCTCTTCGCCCGTCCGGATCCGATAGATCTTGTCGACGGGAAGGACGAAGATCTTCCCGTCGCCGACCTCACCGGTACGCGCGGTCGAAAGGATCGCGTCGACGGTCGCGTCGACGTAGGCCTCCGAAACGCCGATGTCGAGCATCACTTTTTCGGTCAGCTCCATCTTTACCGTCGTTCCACGGTACGTCTCGACGGCCTCCGTCTCACCGCCGTGGCCGCGTACGCGGCTGACGGTCAGGCCGTGGACGTCCGCCTGAAAAAGCGCGGTGAGGACGTCGTTCAATTTGTCGCGGCGAATGATCGCTTTGATGAGTTTCATTGGGGTATGCGCAGTGCGTAGTTGAAAAAACGGAAAGAGGATCGTCACGGGTCGGCGGGGAGGCAAAGTCCGGCTCCGAGTCCCCGCCCGGCGTGTACGGTTCAGGCCATCGACGGCCGAAGCTCGGCGCCGTTTTTCGACGAAGCCGGCACGGGCTGAATCTCGTCGTCGAGCAAGAGAACGGCGCCTTCCCCATCGGTGTAGGCCTCTTCTCCGTGATTGGCGATGTCGAGCCCCAGCCCTTCGTTCTTCGTCTCGGTGCGAAGGACCATGACAAAGCTCAGCCCCTTGAGGATGACGAACGTCATGCCGCCGCTGTAGAGCAGGACGGCCACGACCGAAACGGCCTGGATGCCGAGCTGGGCGGCGTTGCCGAAGAGCAGGCCGTCGGCACTGCCGTTCCAGGCGGCTTCGGCGAAAATCCCCGTCAGCAGTGCACCCGTCATGCCGCCGATGCCGTGCGCCGCGAACACGTCCAACGAATCGTCGAGTTTCGTGCGCGCGCGCCAGACGATGACGAAGTAGCTGGGAACGGCCGCGAAACCGCCGAGCAGGAGGGACGACGTCGGCGAAATGAAGCCCGCGGCCGGCGTGATCGCGACGAGACCCACCACGATGGCGGTCGCCGCTCCGACGGCCGTGACCTTGCCGGTCCGGCCGAGGTCGATGATCGTCCACACGGCGAGCGTGGCGGCCGGCGCCAACATCGTATTTACGAAGGCCAGCGCAGCCAGGCCGTCCGCCGCCAGCGCGCTGCCGCCGTTGAAGCCGAACCAGCCGAACCAGAGTAGTCCGGCACCGAGTAGGACGAACGGCACGTTGTGCGGCAGCAGGGCCTGCCTGCCGTAGTCCTTCCGCGTACCGAGCAGCAAGGCGGCCACGACGGCGGCGGCACCCGCATTCATGTGTACGACCGCGCCTCCGGCGAAGTCGAGGGCGCCCAGGTCGGCGAGCCATCCACCCCCCCAGACCCAGTGGCAAATCGGCGCGTACACGAGGAGTCCCCATAGGGAGATGAAGACGAGGTAGGACGTGAACTTCATGCGTTCGACGACGGCGCCCGAAATCAGCGCCGCCGTGATGATGAAGAACGTCCCCTGGAAGGCCATGAACAGGAGATGGGGAATCGACCCGCTTGCTTCGAGTCCCACGCCGTTGAGGAAGGCCATCGACAGATCACCTATCCAATTTGATCCTTCTCCGAAGGCCAGCGAGTATCCGAACAACGCCCACAGTACGCCGGCAATACCCAGCGAAATGAAGCTCATCATCATCGTATTGAGGGCATTCTTCGAGCGGACGAGCCCCCCGTAGAAGAATGCGAGTGCGGGCGTCATGAGCAGGACGAGCGCCGTGGCGATCAGCATCCATGCCGTGTCGGCGCCGGAGATTGTCGCCTCAACGGCCTCCTGCGCGAGGGCGGGATGGGCGAGGACCAGCGACAAGACGGCGAGCGAGAGTAGGTGGCGCATGGCAGAAAGAGGCTTGCGTTAATATTCCTTAATGAGATCGGTTACAATTCCGAACATTTTAAGGCCGCACGCGCGAATAGTCAACTTCTCTTAACCGATCGAAGCGCTTCCGGCTGAAAAAAATCCCGGGAAATGGATAAAGAGATGGTGAACACCGGTTGCGTCGCGGCCGAAGAATGCCGTTTGGACAACAGGGTCCGCAGACGCTTAGTTTGCGGCGAGCCGCGTGCGGAGAAGATGCAGCAAGGCCACCTCCTCTCGATCGAGATGGTCCCTGGCGCGCAGGGCGAGGCCTTTCTCGAACGTCTCGCGGAACGTGCCGTCGCGATATTCGTCCAGGATCCCGGGATGGACGTAGTAGGTGCGGCAAACGGTCGCCGTGTTGCCGAGCAATTCCGCCACGGCTCTCACGGCGTCGACGACCTGGCGGTCGGCCTCGGCGGCGTCACGAGGCGGGTCGAGCTCGTTCAGGAAGATCGCCGCCTGCACGGACGCGCCCCACGTGCGAAAGTCCTTCGCCGTGAACGCTTCGTTCGTGACGTCCCGGAGGTAGGCGTTTACGTCGGACGAGTCGACGTGGCAGCGCTCCCCGTCGTCCGTGTAGTACTGAAACAGCTCGTAGCCGGGCACGTCGCGGCATCGGCGCACGAGGCGAGCGAGCCGGCCGTCGTCGAGCTGGATGCAGTGTTTCTTCCCCCGCTTGCCGACGAACTCGAACGTGCACCGCGTTCCGGAAAACTCCACGTGACGATCCCTCAGCGTCGTCAGGCCGAAGGACCCGTTTCGACGTGCGTACGTCCGGTTGCCGACCCGGATCAGCGTCCGGTCCAGCAGGGCGACGACCGCGGCCACGACCTTTTGCGCCGGCAGTTCGTGTTTTCGCAGATCCGATTCGCACTGCGCGCGGACGTCCGGCAGCGCTTCGCCGAAAAGCACCGTGCGGTTGAACTTCGACTCGTTCCGCACGTCCTCCCAGTTCGGATGGTACACGTACTGCTTTCGACCGGCCGCGTCGCGTCCGGTAGCCTGGATGTGGCCGTCGGGATCGAGACAGATCCACACGTCCGTCCACGCCGGAGGGATCACCAGAGCATCGATGCGTGATCGCGTCGCGTCGTCCCGGACGTGCTCCCCGTCGGGATCGACGTACGTGAAGCCCCTGCCCCATTTCTTGCGCCGGATGCCGGGCTCGGCATCGCTGACGTAGGCCAGATCCGCGCGTTCGGCCGATTCGCGCGGGTCCAGACCGATTTCGATGTCCACGTCGACGTCCACGTCGTCGGTACTCCGTTTGCGTTCTACCAGGCCGGCGCCCAGGCCGGATCGACGATGCGATTTCCCCGTGCCAGGCCGAAGATGCGGTGCATCTCGGCGTCGGACAGCTCGAAGTCGAAGACGTCGAAATCCTCTCGTCGGTGCTCGGCGTTCGCGGCCTTCGGAATGGCCGCGACCTTTCGCTGCTGGATGAGCCAGCGCAGCGTCACCTGAATCGGCGTCTTGCCGTGGCGGCGGCCGATCTCCGTCAGGGTTTCGTCGGCGGAAACGCGGCCGCGGGCGATCGGAGTGTAGGCCGTCAACAGGTAATCGAGATCCTCGGCCAGTCTCTTCAGCTCATCCTGTGCGAGGAAGGGATGGTATTCGACCTGATTGGAGAATATCGGGGCATGGGCGGCCGCCCGCACTACGAGCTCGGGCGTAAAATTGCTCACGCCTATGTGGCGGACCTTGCCCGCCTCCCGCAGCTCGAGCATGGCTTCTAGGGTCTTCTCGAGGGGAAGGTCTTCGTTCGGCCAGTGAATGAGAAGGAGGTCGATGTACTCCGTACGAAGCTTCCTCAGACTGTCATCCGTCGACGTATGAACGCGTGCGGGCGGCAGGTTGGACCACGGTAGCTTCGTCGTCAGGAAGAGGCCTTCGCGTTCGACGGAGGCGGCCGTCCACCCGAGACCGATGTCTTCTTCGTTCCCATACGCCTGCGCCGTGTCGATGTGACGATATCCTAACCGGATCGAATCTTCGACCGATTCGCGACACTCCTTGCCCTGCAATTTGTACGTTCCAAGTCCGAGAGCCGGGACACGT
>CAZMXY010000286.1:0-4116 GCA_964570345.1 uncultured Rhodothermales bacterium
AACACGCTGGTCTGGCGGATCGAGGCCCATGCGAGATTATGAGCGGGTTCAGGCGGTCTCCTCCACCACCTTCTGGCGACCTTGCTTCCGTCCCCTAAAATCGATACTCGTAAGCAATCACCGCCAGTGGCCCTTCATACTGCAGAAAGTATATCCCATAACTGCCCCCGCCAATCAGATAACTGCCCCCTCCCAGCCTGAGTTGATACGTAGCGTTCGCGTGACCGCCAGCGGCTCCGGCCGTCGCCGAGAGCACCACCCCGTTGCCGGCGCGCTTCGTGTAATAGGCTGCTCCCGCGCCAACCAGAATGGTGCCGAAACCTGCCGCTGCATAAAAGGACAGATGCTCCGTACGCCAAACGTCCTTCGAGAGACCGACGAAGTTCCACGCTCTGCTTGAGCCGGCTCCCGCCTGGGCGATCCACGCCTCACGCCGGTTCTCTTCGTCTTCCGAGCTTTCGGTGCCCTGTGCCTGGGCGGCGATGCAACCGAGCAGAGTCAAATGGAGCGCGAGGGCAAGGTGTGGCAGTCTCATCGGGATCTTATGGCTCTTCATCTATCGCTGTGACATGTCCATTTGCCAGCTGTCGTTTCATCCGCGAATGTGCTCTATAGAGGCCTAACGACGGAGTTATACCGCAGTAACCGGTCAGTCGACTTCAGGGCGTGATAGCTTTCGATGAGCAACGGTTCGGCCTCGGCGTAGCGGCTCAGACCGGCCAGTGCGGCACCCAGGAGGCTCGTGGCACGTGCTACGTCTGCTTGCTCCTCGGGAAGCGCCTGGTAGAGTGCCAGGCATTCTCTGAGAATCGGCTCCGCGTCGGCGAACTTCCCCTGGTCGATGAGGGTGCCGCCCAGCCCGATCAGTCCGCGTCCGACCTCCGGGTGGCCTTCCGCACGCAGTTTGCGGCGGAGATCGAGGCTTGCCCGGTGCAGCGACTCGGCTTCAGCGTGGCGCTGCAGGTCGCGCAGTAGCTCGGCAAGGCTGAACTGTCGCCAGGCCACCTGCATGTTCTCTTCTCCATGGACTTTGATGCGCACCGTCAGAGCCTCGCGGAAAAACGGCTCGGCCTCGGCATAGGCGCCTTTCTTCTGCAGCACGGTACCGACGTTGCCGAGCAGCAGGGCGGCATCGGGGCTCTCCTCGCCGGACGTCCGCTGCATGATGCCGAGCGCTTCCCGAAACTGTACCTCGGCGGCGTCGAAGTTGCCTTGCTGCATGCGGACGTACGCGATGTTGTTGAGCGTCATGGCGACGTCCCGGTTCTCCCGGCCCAGCAATTTCTCCTTGATCTCCAGCGCTCCTTGCATCAACGACAGCGCCTTATCGTACTCGCCTCGAGCGTAGGGAATCAGGGAGAGGTTGTTCAGGGCCAGCGAGATCTCGGGGTGGTTTTCGCCGACCAGTTTCCGGCGTATGTCGAGCGCCTCCTGAAGATAGAGCTCGGCTTCGTCGTAGTCGCCGACTTCGTAGAGTAGATTTCCGAGATCATTCAGGACGGCGGCGACTTCGCGATGCAGATCGCCGTAAAGGGCCCGCCGGATGTCGAGTACCTCCCGGTAGAGCGCCTCCGCTTCCTCATACTGTGCCTCATTCATTCGAATACTGGCCAACCCGAATCGGCTCATCGCGATGCCCTCTCGCTCGTCGCCCGGCACGGCCTGCAAAATCATTAGAGCTTCCTGAAAGAGCGAATCGGCTTTTCGGTACTTGCCGCTATAAGCCAACATATAGGCATAGTCGTTGAGGAGCCGTGCCACGTCCGGATGCCGGCGGCCCGCCAGCTGCTGTCGCAGTGCCGATGCCTGCCGGAAGAGCGAATCGGCGGTTCCATAGGCGCCCATTTCGCCGTGCAGGTCGGCCAGGTCACGCAGGTTCCCGGCTAGCTCCTCGCGGGCGGTCTGCGGTCCGAGATTCCGGCGGGTAGCCAGGGCGCTCTCGAGAAGAGGTTGCGCTTGCTCATACCCACCGAGCTTGAGGTAGAGCGTGCCCAGCATGTTTTGTACCGTCGCCCGTACCGATGGCTGATCTTGAAACTCATCATTAATCTGCTTCGCGCCGCGATCCAGGATCTCGAAGACCGTAAGGGTGTCGCCCAATGCCTTGTCTGGATCACCGCTTTCCAAAAGGTCCTCCATGAAGGCTATCGCTGCGCGAGCCTTATCGGCCTCTCCACGGGCAACGTTCCGCTCTTGCGTGATCCGGAGGGTGTAGAACGTCACGAAACCGGCCAGCAGGATGATGAAGGCCGCCGCCGTCGCCACACCGAATCGGTGGCGGCGGATGAGCTTTTTGAATCGATATCTGACCGAATCAGGTTGCGCCTGCACCGGCAAGCCCGCCAGGTGCCGCTTGATGTCGGCCAGAAAGGCTTCGGCCGAAGCGTACCGTCTGTCAGGTTCCTGGCGTAGCGATTTGAGCAGGATGGTGTCGAGATCGCCCTGAAGCCGACGTTGGAGGCGATTCGGGCTGATGCCGCGAGTGCTGCTCACCTGCTCCGGGGTTCGCGTATCCGTCGTATTGACTGCCCGCCGGTGCAGTGTCGGCTTTGTGACCACGGCGGAGGTACGGTCGTTCGACGTACAGGGCCCGAAGGTCACTTCGCTAGCGATCGTCCCGAACACCGTCAAGAGCGGCTCGTCCGCCCCGGCTACGGTCAACCTGGCGCTTCTGCCCCCAACCAGCCCGCCGAAGTGCATCTCAGCAGCACGAACGCGGCAGCCGTCGTACCGTCGACCGTCACGGTCAACGCCAATAGCAACGGCGCAGCCACCCATACTTTTACGATCGAGAAGCTGCTGGTTGCCGCTAACAAGACGGCTACGATTGAGGCCCGGATCGGCACCAGTGCGCAAACCGCCACGCTTACCTTGACCGCGCCGACCCTACAAATGGCGGGGATCGAGGTCGAGCGCACCGATCTCCTTTCCAATGAACTGTTCGAATTGCTGCTGCGCCTGAAGGATCCGACACCGGAACCCATCGTCGTATGGCTCGAGAGCAGCGATGCCCTCGCCGTCAGCGTACCCAGGCAGGTGCGTTTCGAGAAAGGCGAGCGCGAGAAGACGATTTCGCTGCGGACCGCGCGCGACATGACGCGGATGACGTCCGTGACGTTGAAGGCGCGCATCGGCGACGATCGGCGGAGCGAAGTAGAGACCGGCCTCCGTGTGCAGCCGGCCTATTCGCCGCGCGAAGGCCGATAAGATGCGCAAACGCGGCGGCGATCATACCGGCGACTTTCGGGCGAGGCTCGGCTTGGAAGTCGCCGGAGATCCCGTCGTCGCGCATCCGGAAAGTCTCCGTCGGCGTCGTAGCGGCTGGATCTCCTGGTGAAAAATTGATAGAATGATGGATGGCTACCGTCCTCGCCTGTCTCGTTCTCCTTCTGGTCCCACTCTATTCGTCGCGGGCGCAGACGACCGAAACGTTGCCGGATTGGCCTCCTATCACGGCGCAGAATAAGCCGTGGACGCGCTGGTGGTGGCACGGTAGCAGCGTCACGGTGCAGGAATTGACCCGTGCGATGGAAGCCTACCGTGATGCCGGATTGGGCGGATTGGAGCTCACGCCGATTTACGGCGTCGCAGGGCACGAAGAACGCTTCATCGACTATCTATCACCAGCGTGGATGCGCATGCTGGCGCATGTCCTGGCCGAAGGAGAGCGTCTCGACCTAGGCATCGACATGGCGACCGGCACCGGTTGGCCCTTCGGCGGACCTGGCGTCACGGCTTCGGATGCCGCCAAGTACGTCGTCCATCGGAAGCTCACCCTTCGAGGCGGAGAACGGCTGCAGGAGAGGGTGCACGAGCGGCAGACGCCGTACCTGCGATCGATCGGCTTGAGGATCGCGCCGTCTTCTGACGTCGATGAGGAGGATCCGAATCATCCAGTCGACGAAGAGGATCCGAATCATCCAGTCGATTCGACGAAAACACCGCGAGAACGCGATGTCTCGGACCCGGTCGACGTCTCACAGCTCGTCGAACCGATCGCAGCGAATGCCGATTTGCAGTCGCTCGCACTGGAGCAGATACGATTTGAGAAAGATCTACCACTTCTCGCTCTAGTCGCCTACGGCGAGGAGGGCGACGTCATCGACCTCACCAGTC
>CAZMXY010000287.1:0-1624 GCA_964570345.1 uncultured Rhodothermales bacterium
GCGCGTCGGAGAGCTTCGGTGCGCCTTTCAACCGCAGCGTGTCGAACTTCTCGGCAGCCTCCGGCTCATTGCGTCGAAATGCGCGCAGCAGGGCTTTCGCCTGCTTCTTGAGGTGCTCTAGATCCGGGTTCGGCGGTAGTGACGTGGCCATGGCAACCTCCTTCTTTTGCGGCCCGCGTCCGCTACTCGGGCAGAAGAGAGGTAGATGCCGAAGCGAATGAAAAGTCAGGTGGGATAATCCCTTCCCGCGGACTGGATGCGCCCTGTGACGCGCTCGAAAGATACCTACGAGAACAGGGGCTGTCAACCGGACCTTGCGGCTGCCTCGCTTAGAGCATCTCTTCCGCCAGTTCTCATTCGGCCCTCGGCTCGGCAAGGCGAGGACCGACGACATGCGAAAAAATTCGCATGTCTACTTGACATCCGCGAGCGCGGATCCTATCCTTTTGGAAAGTGCGAATCTTTTCGCACAACGAGAACGGTATAGCCATTTTGACATGTCTTCCATCCGTCGGCCGCTGCACGGGAAACTCAGCCGCCGCGAGAGCCAGATCATGAATGCCGTCTATCGCAGGGGAAGGGCGACGGCGAAGGAGATCCGGGCCAGCCTGCCGGACCCACCGACCAATTCCTCGGTGCGGGTGCTCCTTCGCATCCTCGAAGAAAAGGGGCACCTGAAGCACGAACGCGATGGCCGGCGGTACGTTTCATCCGGAGACAATCCTGTGGTCGTCTGATCCGTGAACATCGCCGAGCGAGGGTTTTTGAGGTCAGTTACAAAGACGGCGGGACGCGTCATTGTGCTGGCCTTTTTCATGGCGGCGCGGCTGGCAACGGCCCAATGGGTCGAGCCTCCGCGAAATGGCTGGGTGCAGGTTAGCATTTACCACCACGACACGAAGACCGTCTACAACTCAGAGGCGCAGAAGCAGCGCATCTTCGCGGGCGGACACGCGATAACGACCTCGACCTATTTGACCGCGGCCGGAGGCCTCGTTCGGGGGATCGACGCGTGGTTGCAGGTTCCGGTCCACCGATTGCAGTTCAACAACGCCGGCGGCGAGCGGGACCGCATCGGACTCGGCGACACACGCCTCTATCTGCGTGCGAGTCCGGAGGTATTCGGATTTCGCAGATTGCCCGTCGCCGTACGAGGCGGTGTGAAGCTCCCCGGTGGCGACTTCCCGGTGGACGCCGAGATCATCCCCCTCGGTGAAGGCCAGCGGGACTGGGAGCTCATGCTGGAACTTGGCGCCTCGCTGTATCCCTTTCCCTTTTACGTACTCGGCTGGGCCGGTTATCGTTGGCGTGAACGCAACGACGAGATCGACTGGAAACCGGGAGACGAGCGGTTCGCCTTCGCGGCAGCGGGTGGGCAATTTGGAATCGTAAGCTGGAAAGTCGCCGCAGAGGGATGGTCTGGAGGCGCGGCGCGGATCCAGGGGATCCGCATCGTCTCGGCTCGGCGCGATTACGTACAGCTCCTCCCCAGCGTCGGCACGCGTCTCGGTCCGGGCACGCTGGAGGTCGGCGCCCGTCTTCCGCTCGGGGGCCGCAATCTTCCCGCGGGCCCGGCCTTCGTACTCGGCTACTTTACCCGTTGGAGCTGGCGATGAACGACGCG
>CAZMXY010000287.1:1724-4101 GCA_964570345.1 uncultured Rhodothermales bacterium
CATGCCTGGCCGCGAGGTTCTCCGCCGGCTTCAGTTGGGTCGACTCGACCCTCGAATCCACGTCGGGCTTCACTGCGCTGCGGTATTATGCCCTTCACTGCGAAGGAGAGCCTTCACGCCGAAGAATATAGAAGAGGAACTGGATTCGGCCATGCGTGAGTTCACAGCCGACCCTCGACATTTCCGTACGAACGGCCGCCGGTTTGTCGTATCCTCCCTTCTCGACTGGTTTGGCGCTGATTTCGAGAGCTCCGGCCTCCACGCCGGCGATTACCTCCTCCGCTACACGCCTCCGTCGCGGCCGGATTATGCGCGCTTAAAGCGACTTCTTGAGGGCCGACGGGCCGTCGACCTCCGAAGCCATCCTCTCGTGCAATTTGAATACGACTGGTCGATCAACAGCGCCGACTGACAGCGTTTCGAGGCGGTCGAGCGTTGTAACGAATGCAGTAGCGAGGCTACGAATCGGCGTGCGCTCCGTCAGCGTCCCTGAAAACCCTCATTTATCAGTTCACAGCATGAATGCAACGGATCAGACCGTAGAGCGCGCGGTGCTCGAGCGTTATTCGCACGTGCCCGGCAGCGGGAGTCGGCCCTATGCTGCCCCGTCGAGTAAGATTCCGCCTATCTCGCAGTCCTCCCGGCTGAGATCATTGAACGGGATTACGGCTGCGGAGACCCTTCTCGCTACGTCGAAGAGGGTGAGACCGTGCTCGACCTCGGCTCTGGCGGCGGCAAAATCTGCTACATTGCCGCCCAGAAAGTCGGCCCAACGGGCCGAGTAATTGGCGTCGACATGAACGTGGAGATGCTGGCTTACTCGAGATCGACCACGAGCACGTCCGGCTCTGGATCATCGCTCGTGCAGCCGCGGAGCCCCGTGATACCCGGGACGACGACTCGATCGCCCTGGCGAGGATGTTGGCATGAGGGCTGAACCGGAGCGGCAAACATGCTCGGTCTCAAGAAGATCAAGGATCCTTTAAGGTCCGATTAATCGATGGGATTAAAGGCTCTCGATGGTCTAAAAGTCGGGCCGGAAGGCAGAGAAAGAGTCGCGCCGTTTCAGATTTCCCTATTCTCCCCAGATCTCCGTACCCGGCTGGAAGGCTTCCCAGGCAAACCAGTAGGACACGTAGGCGTCGGGTACCGGCGTCAGGTGGGCACCTTCGCGCGGACCGCCCGTGGCCCGACCGTCGACCTCCCAAGTGCTCTCGGTGTCGGTGTCAACAATCTTACCATCGCGCACTTCGAACCTCCGCCCGGCGTCGGCGCCGGTGAGTCGGTAGGCAGCCGCAGCCTGGCGCTCCGGGTCGAAAAACACCACCAGCGGCTGTCCACCGACGGACTCGTGAATTGCGCGGATGGGCGACCCGTCGTCGAGTATCAGGAACGGAAAAGCGAGCCCCGCGAGTCCATCGGGAATGCCGAGGACGCGCTCCTTCGGCGGCCGGCGCACATCGATCGATGCCATCGGGAAAAGAACTTCAAAATTATTGAGCTGCTTGTAACGCGCTAAGGGATCGACCCGGTAGTTGCGCTCGAAGCCGGTGGAATCTGAGAGCACCCGGGTTTCAGGATGGAGTGCACGCCAGCCTCCCCACGTCATTTCGAGCAGCGGTACGGTGGGCAGCGACGTACCCACCTCATCAAAGCAGATGCCCTCCGTGCGCATTTGCGACCACAATGAGCGGGGCTCCCGCCGGTCATAGATGACATTGTTGTTGAGAAAAATCAGTCCCGAAACGCCGAACTCGGCGTTCCCGATGACGCTGCGGTCGAAGGCAATTCCGGAGCCGGTCAGGGGACAAAACGTTACGGCAACGGGTGGGGCGGTGCTGTTGAAATTGATTACTTCGTGCCACCACAGGATGTTGTGCGGGACGGCTACCGTCAGGTCGTCCAGAAGCAGGCCGAGCACGAGGTCACTGTCGGCCAGGTAGTCCGCCTCGTCTGCTCCGACGAGCAAAGGATCCGTCAGCGCCGGAATGGCATCGAGGGGAACGCTCTGGAAAAGCAATCCCGTGGGTATGTTGCATCGCTCATCCGTCGCCCCACGCGGATCAGAATCGCAGGCCATCAGGACTGGGAGCAGTGCCAGGATGAGCGAGGGAATTCGTATACTTCGTAGCGTCATGGCAGGCGGCCGCATCTGCAACATCCGCGGCGAGATCGGGACCTCGATCAAGCATCAAACACTTTAAGTTGCCTTTCCGAACAGATCGTTACGGTGGACACCGTTGCGGCCTGAGCTTCAGATTTTACGCAGCGGACCATCTTCCGACCAACCCTGCCGCGGCCCATCCTCGCGAGGGCAGTAAGTTGAATGCCTGCGCGACACCTGAATTGGCGAGTGTTGCTCGAGATCACCGGCGGT
>CAZMXY010000288.1:0-4071 GCA_964570345.1 uncultured Rhodothermales bacterium
CGCGAGCCGGGCGGATCTCCCGATCCGGCGTATTGTAAGAGAGGTGACCGTAAACACGCCTTCATCTTCGACACGCCATGGAACCCATCGTCAACCGCGTTGAAAACAGCGACGTCACGGTCTTCAACCTGGAGGATCTCTGGGACGAGCGACCCGTCGTCGAACTCGACGTCGAGCCTTTTCTCTTCGAGGGCCTCGTCCTTCGCGAGAAGGACTTTCGCGAGAAGGTGCAAGCCCACGACTGGTCGACGTACCGGGATCGGCACGTCGCCGTCTACTGCTCGGTCGACGCGATCATACCGACGTGGGCGTTCATGTTCATCGCGTCGAAACTCGAAGGCGTCGCCCGTTCGGTCGGCCTGGGCCGCGAGGAGGATCTCGTGCGCGACCATTTCGTCCGGGCGATCGAGCGGGTCGACTGGTCGGAATATGCGTCTCTGCCTGTGGTAATCAAAGGCTGCGGCAGCCGGCTGGTCCCACCGAATGCCTACGTCCTCGCGACGCAGAAACTGCAGGGCGTGGCCGGCAAGATCATGTACGGCGAGCCGTGTTCGTCGGTGCCCCTCTGGCGGCGCCGGCGCGAATCGGCCGATCGCCCCGCCGCGGCGGCAAAGCCGGTGCGCCCTGCCTCTCTCCCGCGAAAGGGCTGATCCCGGTGCACCTGGATCTATCCGACACGTCCGTGGTGGTCACCGGCGCGAGCCGCGGCATCGGCCACGCCATCGCACGCCACCTGGCGAACGCCGGCGCGAACGTCGCGGCCCAATACCATCGGCATCGGGATCCCGTCGACGCGTTATGCGACAACTTTCCGGACCGGATCACCGCAATCCATGCCGACCTCGCCCGACCGAGCGAGTGCGAACGCCTCTTTCAGGAAGCCGTGGAGCGATTCGAGGGGATCGACGTTCTCGTTAACAATGCCGGCGTGGCGATCCACGTACCCTTCGAGGCCCCCTCGAGTGAATGGTCTGAGGCATGGGACCTCACGATGCACGTCAACCTCCGCGCGCCGGAGCTGCTCTGTCGCCTCGCCGTGGCACATTTTCGGAAGCGCGGCGGCGGACGGATCATCAACATAGCCTCACGCGCCGCCTTCCGCGGCGATACGCTCGATTACGTGACGTACGCCGCCTCCAAGGGCGGGGTCGTGGCGCTGACCCGCTCGATTGCCCGTCATGCGGGGCGCTACGGCGTGCGCGCTTTCGTGGTCGCGCCGGGATTCGTGCAAACCGACATGGCGCAGGACTTCGTCGATCGGTACGGGGACGATCATCTCGTAGGTGAGCTGGCTACCGACCGGCTGACGGAACCCGACGACGTCGCGCCCACCGTCGTCTTCCTCGCGAGCGGCCGAGCTGATCACGCGACCGGCGCCACGATCGACGTCAACGCCGCCAGCTACGTGCACTAATCCTGTGGATCCGACGAGCCGCCTCCTGCTACGATGTCGTAAGATGCCGCAACGGCCCCTGTTCGGCAGGTAACCTTGACCGCGTCGTCCCGGTTAGAACGCTCGTAACCACGTTTTCGCAAATTCGGGGCGACGAGCGGCCTGATTCGGCATGGAAGACCGCATCTGGAGTATCGTAGTGGGAGACGGGCCGCTGATCGCCGCGGCCATCCACGACGGCCATGCAATGCAGCCCGAGGTCAAAGCCATCAGCGCCCTTTCTTCGCTCGAGAGGCTCCGTGAAGAGGATCCGTTCACGCGCGAGTGGACTCTCGTGGCCGAGACGAGGATCGTCGCCTTGCGCTCTCGGTTCGAGCTCGACCTCAATCGGCCGCCCGACCGCGCGGTTTACCTGAAGCCGGAAGACGCCTGGGGCCTCGACCTGTGGAAGGTTACGCCGCCGCCGCACCTCATCGATCGGTCTCTCGCCGGGCACGAGGCCTTCTACGACGCGGTTCGACGGCTGCTAAACGAAAAGGTGCGACGGTACGGCAGGTTCGTCGTTTACGACCTGCATTCGTACAACCACCGGCGAGGCGGACCTGACGCCGAACCGGACGAAGTCGAACTCAATCCGGAGGTCAACGTCGGAACGGGCACGATGGACCGCGAGCGATGGGGTCCCGTCGTAGACACGTTCATCGAGTCGCTTCAGAGCGTCGATTTCGTCGGACGCGCGCTGGACGTCCGCGAAAACGTCAAATTTTTCGGCGGATACTTCGCGGAATGGATCCACACGCATTATCCGCATACCGGCTGTGCTCTCGCCATCGAATTCAAGAAGTTTTTCATGGATGAATGGACGGGCGAGCCGGATCGAGAGACGCTTGGAGCGATCCGGGATGCGCTCGATGCGACCACCGGCCCCGTGCTTTCGGCCCTTCACTCGTTATCGCCAAAGGACCGAGTCCTATGACCGAGACCGCGACGAGCCGACCGACCGACGTCCTGAGGGCGCAAATCGAGGAACGACGGTCCATTGACGTGCGCCTGCCGCAGGGCGGCCGCCTCTACGTAGATCGACCGCTCCCGTTCGTCTGTCTACACCGGTCGGCATCCGACGAGGAAAGCCTGACGCACCGCCTCGTGACCGCGCATGCCGCGTACCTCGTCGCGTCCGACGAGCCGGAGCATCACGACGAATTGACGGACCTGCTCGCGACGCTGTCCGAGCTGATGATCGATCGATTCGGGCGCTTCCTCGTTCTCGAAATATGGGAAGAGGTTAAGGGAGGCGAGGCCGATCGGAACGAGCCGCTCAGTCTGCAGCCCGAGTTTCGCATCTCGGCGCCGGATCACGAGGACCTGCGGGCGACCGTCACCGAGCTCGCCGTGTCGCTGAAGCGCGTCGTGATTCACGACCTGATTGCCGCCGTGCATGTCGCTTGCCGCGACGATCCAGGGCCGCTCGATCGTGCACCCGTCGAGCCCGTGCCCGACGCGGGACGCTTTCACGTCGGCCTGGAGGTCGCGCCCATCTACCGTGACGCCGCGCGCGACACGACGTACCCCTTCCTCTTCGAAGACCTGCGCCGGCAGGTCGCCGAAGCCGTCAAGAAGGCGCTCTTCCGCTTCGGCTCCGACCTCCCGTCCTTCGAGGCGCCTTCGCATCTCGGCCTCGGGCGTAGAGCACTCGAACAGGCGGTATCGAAGGTCGACGAGGGCCTCGCCCGGATCGACGAATCGTTCGAATTCCTGCTTCAAACCACGCCCGTCAACGCCGACGAAGCGTGGACGGCGTTCGAGGAGAGTGGATTTCGAAAGGCGCCCGTATTGCGCTATCGGCCGTTACCGGTCGATCCGGAATTGCTCAAGCGCCGTTTATTCGCGCTGCCCATCGAGGAGGTTGAGGATCCGATGCTGAGCTGGCTATTCCGCGAGAAGCAGGAGGAGCTCGATCGCAAGGTCACCATGCTCCGCGACCGCAATACGCGTCAGTTCTACTACGGGAGCCTCCAGGTCTACGGCGAAGTCGGACACGGCCTGCTCGAGCTCGCGAAAAACGTTCTGGATCGATTGCCGCACCGAGACTACGATCTCGGCTCGACGGAGAATCTCGACGCCGAGGCCTTTGCGGAGGTGGCGGCGGTAGAGTTCAACCACTACCGCAAGGCGTGCGCGGACTTTCCGGAGACGGTTCAGATTCGACGAGACATGCCGGCGGGGCTGATGGTGTCGGGTGGGCGGCTCCTGATCGGGCATCGAACCCGCGTGCCGGCTCCGCGGATTGAGGCACTCCTTCATCACGAAGTGGGTACGCACATGCTGACCTATTTCAACGGGCGCGCGCAGCCGCTTCGGCTGTTGTACAACGGGTTGGCCGGCTACGAAACCTTGCAGGAAGGCATCGCCGTGCTCGCCGAGTTCCTGTGCGGCGGCTTGAGCGTTCCGCGCCTTCGCGTGCTCGCCGCCCGCGTCCTGGCCGTGCACGGCATCATCGAGGGCTGCTCGTTCCCGGAACTATACGCCATGCTTCAATCGGATTATGACTTCGGCGAGCACGAAGCCTATTCGATCACGCTTCGAACCTTTCGAGGAGGAGGCCTGATCAAAGACGTGATATACCTCAGGGGCTTTCACGAGCTCACGTCGTATCTGAGGGACGGCGGCGATCTGGA
>CAZMXY010000289.1:0-4034 GCA_964570345.1 uncultured Rhodothermales bacterium
CGAGGAGGTCGTCGTCGTAAACAACGCGTCGACCGACGAGACCGTCACGAACGCCCGCGCGGCCGGCGCGACGGTTCTCACAGAGCGGCGCCGTGGGTACGGCTACGCCTGCCTGAAGGGGATCGACTACGCCCGCGCGAAGCGACCGGACGTAATCGTCTTCGTCGACGGCGATTTCAGCGACCATCCGGAAGAGATGCCCCTCCTCGTCGAGCCCATCGTCGACGACCGCGCGGACTTGGTCGTCGGGTCCCGCATCCGCGGCCGGCGCGAGCGCGGCGCGATGCTGCCGCAGGCCGTCGTCGGCAACCGCCTCGCCTGCTTCCTGATGCGCCGGATCTGGGGCGCCCGCTTCACCGACCTCGGGCCGTTCCGCGCGATCCGCTTCGAAGCGCTCGAGGCGCTCGAGATGCAGGACCAAACCTTCGGATGGACGATCGAGATGCAGATCAAGGCCGTCCGCGCCGGGCTGCGCTGCGCGGAGGTGCCCGTATCGTACCGGCGCCGCGTCGGCGTCTCCAAAGTGACCGGCACGCTCGGCGGCACAGTGAAGGCCTCCGCCAAGATCCTCTGGACGATCGCACGGTATGCTGCGACGGAGCTTCGGCGCGACAAAGCACCTGCCTATCGGAGAAACGGGGGTTTGTCCGGGTCGGCTCCGCACGCTCGACAACCTCATGGGCCTCGTCGTGAACGATAGCCTCCGATTTACCAGCCGGCATCTACAGGCTGGACGGCGGCCTACGCCAGCGCTGCCTCGCGGGACCGACGATTCGCAATACGCAGCAACCTTTAATAAAAGCCTTCCTTATTTTAGTTTCAGGCGATAAACTTAAATAAGATCAGATCTAAGAAAAGGTTAGCGGTGAGAGAATTCAATGCGGGAGCCTACGTTCGTCAGGGAAACTACAGAAGCTTCCAGCCCACACTGATTAACCGACAGTGGATCATCGACGACGCGGAGGTACAGCATCTACTGGGTCAGGCCGACCGACAACTCGGGAGGCTTGATATGTACTCGGAATATATCCCGAACATCGAGCTGTTCATCAGCATGCACGTGGCAAAGGAGGCCACCCAAAGTAGTCGTATCGAGGGGACGCAAACCCGTATCGAAGAGGCGCTCCTCGAACGTGAGGACGTCCCATCGGAGAAGCGAGACGATTGGGAGGAGGTTCAGAATTACATTGAAGCAACGAACATGGCCGTCACGGCCCTCAACAGCCTGCCGTTTTCGTCGCGCCTCATCAGGAAGATACACCGGGTACTCATGCAAGGCGTGCGCGGCGAGCACAAGCAGCCTGGTGAGTTTCGAACGAGTCAGAATTGGATCGGCGGTGCGACCATCAGCGATGCCGTGTTCGTGCCACCGGTCCATACCAGCATCCCGAAATTAATGAGCGACCTGGAGCACTTCGTTCACAACGAGGATCTGTTTGTGCCGGAATTACTGAAGATTGCTATCGTACACTATCAATTCGAGACGATACATCCATTTCTAGACGGCAATGGCCGCGTGGGAAGACTCCTAATTACGCTGTATCTGGTGGAACGAGGCATTCTGAAGAGACCGATTCTATACCTCTCAGACTTTTTCGAGCGAAATCGAAGCCTCTACTACGACAACTTGATGCGAGTGCGGGAGAAGAACGACTTAGCCCAATGGCTTAAATTCTTCCTGGTGGGTGTCATCGAGACGGCTAAGAGCGGCATTGCCACGTTCGACGCGATTCTCAAGCTTCAGCGCGACGTAAATGAGCGCGTCGAGCCTCTTGGTCGCCGTGCTGAGAACGCTCGGAAAGTTATCCGCGCGCTATATGTGCGGCCACTGGCCGATGCGGATCGCGTGGCGGAAGTCACGGGTTTGTCCCTTCCGTCTGCCTACAGGCTGATCAACGAAATGGAGAGGATCGGCATCTTGACGGAAATTACGGGCAGCCAGCGTGGGAGGCTTTATCTGTTCGAACGATACGTCGATCTGTTTGCCGCGTAATCCTTGTTTTGATTCGCATGCCCATGACCAATCGCCGAGACTTCCTTAAGATGGGCGGCGCCGGGGTGCTTACCGCCGCCAGGCCCTTCGGCGCCGTGGAAACCGAACCCGATGCCATGCCGATCGTCATCTCGACGTGGAACCACGGCCTTCCAGCCAACGAGGCCGCATGGCGTGTCCTCGTGGAGGGCGGGCGCGCGCTCGACGCCGCCGAGGCGGGCGTACGCGTGACTGAGGCGGACCCGACCTCGCGCACAGTGGGCTTCGGCGGACGGCCCGACGCGAAAGGGCGCGTGACGCTCGACGCGTGCATCATGGACGAAAGCGGGCGCTGCGGGTCGGTCGCGTTCCTGCAGGACATTAAGCATCCCGTCTCCGTGGCGCGCAAGGTGATGGAGGAGACGCCGCACGTCATGCTCGTCGGCGAAGGCGCGCTCGAGTTCGCCCTCAAACAGGGCTTCGTAAAGGAGAATCTCCTCACCCCCGAATCGGAGGAGGAATGGCGAACGTGGCTCCAGGAGAACGGCCGGACGGCGCCACCGGAAATCAACGTCGAGAACCACGACACGATCGGTCTGCTCGCGCTCGACGAGAACGGCAACCTGTCCGGCGCCTGCACCACGAGCGGTACGCAGTACAAGCTGCAGGGGCGGGTCGGCGACTCGCCGATCATCGGAGCCGGACTCTTCGTCGACGGCGACGTGGGCGCCGCGTGTGCGACTGGATGGGGCGAGGCCGTCATCCGCGTCGCTGGCAGCCACCTGGTCGTCGAGCTGATGCGCCAGGGTCGAACGCCCGAGGAGGCGTGCCGGCTGGCCGTCGAGCGCATCATCCGAAAGAATCCAGACGTCGAGGACCTGCAGGTCGGCTTCCTCGCTCTCGACCGCACGGGCCGCTACGGCGCCTACGCCGTCGAAAGCGGATTCGACTTCGCCGTCTACGACGCGGCCGGCGGCAATCGCCTCCTGCTGTCGCCGAGCAAGCGCTAGCCCGGCTCCGAACCCACGACGCGCCACGCAGTGAATAGCGACTTGAACGCACAGGCGTGATCTGCGCGCGACCCGCGGCGAGCCGCGGGGGGGGCGCCGCCGCAGGTTCAGACCCACGAAGCGACACACGAACCTTTGGAATCGGCGCTCGTACTTTTTCCTTCACGTTGCGTCCCTCGCCTCACTAACGACGCCCCAGGACCGACATCGCGAACGACACCCCCCAGCTATGGAGCATACGATCTGGTTCAACGGCAAGCTCGTCCCTTACGAGGAGGCGACCGTGCACGTCCTCGCCCACGCGCTGCATTACGGCTCGTCCGTCTTCGAAGGCATCCGCTGCTATGAGACCAAACGCGGTTCGGCCGTGCTTCGCCTGCGCGAGCACATGCGCCGGCTCGTCGACTCGGCGAAGATCCATCGGATGGAGATTCCGTACTCGCTCGACGAGCTCGAGGACGCCGCGATGACCACGATCGAGGAGAGCGGGCTCAAGGCCTGCTACATCCGCCCCCTCGTTTTTCGGGGCGTCGGACCGATGGGCGTGAATCCGCTCAACAATCCGGTCGAGACCGTCATCGCCGTCTGGGAGTGGGGCGCCTACCTCGGCGCCGAGGCCGTCAACGAAGGCGTCGACGTGCACGTCGCGTCATGGAACCGGTTGGCGCCGAACACCATGCCGACCCTGGCGAAGGCCGGGGGCAACTACCTCAATGCCTCGCTCGTCAAGATGGACGCCGTGCTGAACGGCTACACGGAAGGCATTATGCTTTCCTACGACGGCTACCTGGCGGAAGGCAGCGGCGAGAACCTCTTCATCGTGCGCGACGGCGTGATCTACACGGCGCCCGTCGGCCTGTCGATCCTTCCCGGCATCACGCGCGACGCCGTCATCACGCTCGCGCGCGAGCGCGGATACGAGATCGTCGAGAGCCGGATTCCGCGCGAGGCCCTCTACATCGCCGACGAGGTATTTTTCACCGGGACCGCGGCCGAAATCACGCCGATCAAGACGGTCGACAAGTACACGATCGGAGCGGGGCGGCGCGGAC
>CAZMXY010000290.1:0-2173 GCA_964570345.1 uncultured Rhodothermales bacterium
ACTCACCGTGATCGCGGTAAGGCGAGGCCGGCGGACGATAGGGAGCCCGGCCGGTGATTTTCGAGTAGAGGCCGGAGACCGCCTGGTGCTGATCGGGATGGCCGATCAGTTTGCCCAATGTGCGGATCTTTTCAGGGATCCGCTGAGCCGACCGGCCGAGACCGGCATCTAGCTGGTCCGTAGACGAGGGCCACGTCCATGAGAGAGTTCGGCAAGTCAACGCTCCAGATCGTACGACAGACGTTTAAGGAGTTTAGCGAGGACGATTGCCCGCGAATGGCTGCGGCGATGGCGTATTACACCGTGTTTTCGATGCCGCCGTTGCTGTTTCTGATCGTCATGATTGCCGGATTCGTCTATTCGGCCTCCGCCGCACAGGAGGCCATCACACGTGAGATCAGCACGGTCGTCGGATCGGAGACGGCCGAGCAAGTCGCGACCATGATCGCCGGCGCCAGCGAGCGAGCGCGTGCGGCGGACGGACTCTTCGTGACGATTCTGGGGGGCATCGCCTTCGTGTTCGGCGCCACCGGTGCGTTCGCGCAGCTTCAGAACGCGCTGAATCGAGCCTGGCAGGTCGCGCCGGACCCGAAAGGAGGGGGCGTCAAGAACTTCATTTTCAAGCGCCTGCTTTCCTTCGGAATGGTTCTGGGCACGGGCTTTCTGCTGCTCGTCTCCCTCGCCTTGAGCACGGTCGTCACGGCGATCGGATCGGAGATGCGGGAGCTCCTTCCTCTGGGAATATCGGCCTGGGTACCGCGAGTGCTCGACTTTGCGGTGTCACTCGGCCTCGTTACGCTGCTGTTTGCGGCCATCTTCAAAATCTTGCCGGACGCCCGTATTCACTGGCGTGAGGTCTGGACCGGTGCCGTTACGACGGCCGTGCTCTTCGTGATCGGGAAGTTCGCGATGGGCCTCTACCTCGGGCAAAGTAATCCGGGCAGTGCATACGGCGCCGCAGGCTCGCTTGCCGTCATACTTATCTGGATTTATCTCTCGGCGATCATCCTCTTCATCGGAGCCGAATTCACACAGGTCTGGGCTCGGCGAACGGGCAAGCGAATCATGCCGTCACGAGGGGCGGTCCGAATGATATGGAGCGCAAAAGGAACGGTGGACGACGGAGACGACGGCGCCCCCACCGAAGGATCAGGAACTCGCGACACGTCGCCGGCTGCCGAGAGTCGACCTCCGAGCTGACGGAGTCCCTGCGAGATCACGTCATCGTCAATATGATGATTTCGTCGCTCTGCGTCAGCGTCCATCGGTCGTTCGCGCCGGGATTGAGGCGGATTCCCCCCACCGGGCCGTCGGACTCGGCGGCCAATCGAACCCCGAGCGCGATCTCTCCCCTCGTCCGCGCCTTTGCCTGAATTTCTCGAATCCCGATCTTCTCCCCGACGACCCCATATTGAGAGGCCGGCCGAAAGAAAAATTCCCCGCCTCCCGGTCCGAACAGCTCATTGAATACTACGCTGAGCTCGGGTCGCAACGAGACGTGAGCAAGGATGTGGCTCAGGATGAGCGGACTGATGATCACCTCACCCGCCCGGCGCCGGAAGAGACGGGCGTTCTCAGGATCCATCAGCTCAATCAGAATCTCGGATTGGCGTTCTTCCTTCTCGAGTAAGCCTCGGAGAAGGACGTAACCGAGAATCGTTCGTGCGTCCGATTCCTCCTCCGTGTCCATCCAGTCGCTCGCCAGGAAGACGATGTTGGCGTACGATCCCGGATCGATGCCCGTAATGTCGCCTCGGAGCGTGTAGTCGCCTTCCATCTGGCGAACCCGCACGCGTTCCGGATCCAGGTCCACGCGAGCGACGGCCGGCTCGCGCTCGCCGGCCGGCACGCGCGAGAGGACGTCCACCTCGAAGCACTCCCCGGCATAGCTCGAAAACTCGCGAAGTAATGACGCTACCTTGTGACTCCATCCGAGAATAAGCACGCGTCGAGTCGGCTCGTCGATCAGGACCGGTTGGTCCTCCGCCGTCGACTGCGTTGACGAGGTGACGTCGTACGTGGAGGGTACACAGTCGTCGTACGAGCGCGCGATGAAGACGAGACGATCCTCGGGCTGCAAGACGAACGACCGGTCCGGGTTCAAGTGAGACGCGAAGTGGCCGTCTTCGAGCCGAACGACGCCAAGCAAAATGGCTTTCGGAAACAGCGTCGT
>CAZMXY010000290.1:2273-4031 GCA_964570345.1 uncultured Rhodothermales bacterium
CCCGCGGCGTTCTCTCGATAAGTCGTGGTCGAGAGCGAGATCAACGTCTTGATCACCCGTGCGTCGGTCGCCATCGCCCCGCCGAGAAGAAAATCGGAGCCCGGAATGATCACGACGGCCGCATCCCGGTACGCCACGCGTCGCAGGTGTTCGAGCCGGAGTGAGCTACCCGAGCGAAGAATGATTCGTCGCTCGTCCCAGTCGTCACCCAACGATTCGCGCAGTTCGAAGACGCGTTCCGCCGTGACTTCATCGGCCAGAATGACGATGCGAAACCTCCGCGCGCCGCGTCGCCGGAGAAAGCGGCGAACCCGGTCCTCGGACAGCATCAGCTCCTTCACGATGGTCGGCGTGCGATTCGTCCATCCGAGGATCAGGACGTGCTCACTCACGGCGATCGGCGTCAGGCCGCTCTCCAGAAGGCGCATCGTTTCGTTGAGCCACTGCGTCAATATCGCGACGAGCGATCCCAGGAAGACGACGTATCCCATCACCGTGATGACGACCGAAAGCGTGCGGACGAAGGCGCCGGTGTCGTCGCCGAGATAGCCCGGATCCGTCAATCTCAAGAAAGCCCACCAGACGGCGTCCCAGACGTGGACGAACTGATCCGAGAAGAGCCATGCGCAAAGTCCTCCCAGCAGTGCGATGGCGACGATTACGCCGGCGATGAAGAGCAGCCGCGTGCGAATGCCGCGCTGAACCCATCGCTCGAGAAGAAACTTGAAGCGATTCTGAAGAGAGAAATAAGGCACGTGATCAATCACAGGGAGTCGGCTCGTAGCATGGGACCCCGATTCACGGCCCGCGCTGAGGACGCAATATACCATGCGTCAAAGCTCGCATCGAGTAATCCTCGCGAGGATCGTTTCCGAAACGTAGCGCTTACGGCCGGCTCTTTGGACCGTCTGCTGCGTTACGGATGTGTTCACCCGTTACGACGCTGCGATCAAACGAACAGGGAAAAAAGCACATGGAGACCCAGCTCGGACTAAGCTACGGGTCCGTAATCAAGGTACTCTCCGAACTGGTCGAGATCGGATTCGTGGTGATGAACGACTCGGGGGAGATCGATTTCGCGAGCCCGCGAGCTTGTTCGCTGTTTGGATGCGAGGACGATTCGCGACTCGCGGCATGTCCTCCTGCCGTTCGGGCCGTTTTCAGGGAAACGTTTGACGAGCTGAAAACCGGCGATAGGACGTCGGTCGAGAGGGAGGTCCGGTTCGACGTAGACGGAAAAGACCGCCACCTGCGGCTGGAAGCACAGTCAATCGACGAGAGTGACTGCACCGGTGTGTTGGTCCTCGTCAAGGATGCGGAAACGATTCGAAGAATGGCGCTCGATTTGCGAATGTCCGCGCAGTTTCGGAACACGCGTCGCCTTTATCAAGCGGTCGTACACGATCTGAAGCAGCCGATTACGGCAGTCCTCGTCCATCTCGACCTTCTCCGGCAGATTCTCGACACTCCCGACGAGGTAGATGAGAATCGAGTCGTTCCGGGGATGAAATCGATCCGCATCATCAAGGAACAGGTCACCGAGCTGAATCGCACGCTGAATCTTCTGCTGGAAGAGATTCAGCCGGCCGAAACGGAGGAACGCGGCTTGAGCCTGAGGGACGTCCTCGAAGACGTGGCGCGCCTGATCGAGCCACAGGCCATTCGCCAGGGCGTCTCCGTAACCCTGCACACCGGCGAGCATTCGGCGCGCATGACGGGCTCGAGACAGCGCGTGAAGCAGGCTTTTTTGAACCTCGC
>CAZMXY010000291.1:0-4007 GCA_964570345.1 uncultured Rhodothermales bacterium
AGGCGCTTCTCGACGGAGAGGGCTGCGGTGAGGCGCTCCGCTCGGCCCAGCTGGAACTCAAAAAGTCGTATCCGCAGCCGTATTTCTGGGGGGCCTTCATATGCCAGGGTGACACGCGCCCGCTCCCCGCACGGATGCTGTCGGATATCAACAATGGACGGCTCCCCGCCCGTCAAAGCAGATCCCTGCGCTCTGAACCCACGCCTCCAGATCGTTAGACCAGCCAACGACGGCGCTCCAGGCATGCCGATTCTCTCCGGCGGGATCGAGGTCGAGATGACGGGCGCCACCCAACGCGACATCCCGGCAGTCGACGTCCGTCGATGGGGCGATGAAGTGCCTGAGGAACCATCAGGATCCCATCTTTGCTCGTCCGGCCACCGCTCGCGCGATCACAAGCGGCAGGACGACGGATGCCTCCAGTAAACCGATGCAGATTTTCGGGATCGAAAACCACTATCGAAGCCGGAAGCAAGAAAATCGTGCGCCGGATGTTCATTGACAGAACTGAGATGCGACCGTTTCTTATCAAAGATGCATTCGCAACGACGCCAACGCGGTAGTAGCCATGTCTCACAACTGCGTAAAGCGGCTCTTCACTGAAATTGCATCCACCTATTGACTCAATGTCATGACAGGTCGGATACTTGCGCGGCAAATAGGTTCACTTCTGCTCGCGAATGAGACAACCTGAAGTATTGCATATCGAAGTTCGATCTCCGGGGCAAGTCACTCCAATGCGTGTTGGCGACTACGCTATCGTCCACAAGCGCATGAATATTCACCAAGAGGCGCGTAGCACGTGTCGGCAACCGAATCTTCGATTTGATCGAGCCTCGGATATTCTCATCTGCACGTGGCTGAGGAATTTGTAAATGCCCCATCTCATCAGCACGTATTTCACACCCGAATGGCGGACGTATTGCTAACTGGTGGACGCGGTTTCGTCGGAACGAACCTCGCACGTGAGCTCCGAAACCGAGGCCACGCAGTCTGGACTGTGGACCTGCAGCACGCCGCATCCCCCACGGACGTACGCGCCGACGTGACCTACATCTCGCAGCTCATCCCACTCTTCGAAAAGCATCACTTCGACTTCGCGTACCACATGGCGGCCGAGTATGGACGCTGGAACGGGGAAGACCACTACGACAACCTGTGGCGCACCAACACCATCGGGACGAAGAACATGCTCCGGCTGCAACAGGAGCACGGATTCAAAATGATCTTCTTCTCGAGTTCAGAGGTGTACGGGGATTACGAGGGCGTTATGACGGAGGATGTCATGGATAAGGAGCCCATCAAGCAATTGAACGACTACGCCATGACGAAGTGGGTCGGGGAGATGCAGTGTCTGAACCACACGGTGATGTACGGCACGGAATGCGTGCGGGTGCGACCCGGCAATCTATACGGCCCCCACGAGTACTACACTCCCTACCGCGGCGTCATCCCCATCATGGTATATAAGTCGCTGTGCGGCGAGACTTTTCCCGTATATGGGGCCCATCAGCGCAGCTTCGGCTACATCGACGACACGGTGCGCGCGCTCGCAAACATCGTCGATAATTTCAGGCCCGGTGAGGTGTACAACATCGGAGGTTGGGAGGAGTGGACCATCAGTATCGATGATCTGGCGGACTTCGTGCTGGAAGTAACCGGTGCGGATCCGGTCCTGGCCGAGCGAAGGGAGTCCGAATCGCAGACGACGCAGACCAAGATTATGGACTTCTCCAGGGCACGGCGGGATCTCGACTACAAGGCGACGATTGACATTCGCGAGGGCGTTTGCCGGTACGTCAAATGGCTGAAAACGGTGATGTAACCGCGACACGCCGATGCGATTCTACGTCATCTATCGCTACAGCTGGCCGGATTGTGCGCCCTACGCGCGCATCCTCAAGGCATTTACAGAGAAGCTCATGCAGGCCGGCCATAAAGTAACCGTCTTCTGCGGACAACCGTCGTACAACGACGTTCGTCACGCGCGCCGGCCGTGGCGTGAGGTTGAGTCCGGCGTCGAGTACGTGCGAATGCCACTGTTGTGGGAGCAAAAGCGAGTTGCCGTCTCCCGCGTGTTGAACAGCATGATCTTCTGCCTGGGCGCGCTCCTGTACGGCCTCTTCGCCCGCAGGATGGACGCCACCATGACGGAAACCTGTCTCCCGGTGATCGCGGGTACCGCCGCCCGGCTGGTGGCGCGTGCACGAAAGAGCCGCCTGATCTATCACTGCCAGGATCTACATCCCGAGGTTGCACTCGCGGGAGGTATTCTGAAGGAGGGCTTTACGGCGCGGATCATGGCCGCACTGGACGCGGCGACCGTGCAGTCGGCGGATCTCGTCATCGTGTTGTCGGAGGAGATGGCCGAATCCATCCGTGCACGCGGAGTAGATGGTAAGAACATCGAGATCCTGAACAATTTCGCGTACACGTGCGAGGACGGCGAGGTCCGGTTGCCGGACGCGCTGCGACGGCGGCCGGACACCTTCCGCGTCCTTTTCGCCGGAAACCACGGCCCGCTGCAGGGGCTCGAACACGTCATTGCTGCAGCGCATGTCCTGAAATCGAATCCGAGCATCCGCTTCGAGTTTATCGGCGAAGGCGCCGCGAAGTCCCGCCTGATCGCACTGGCCGGCGACATGGTCGGAAAGACGGTGTCGTTCCATCCGCATGTACCGGAGGAGCAAATATTTCGTGTGATGCAGGAGTCCGATCTCGGCATCGTCTCCCTGCGGCCGGAAATCTACAAGTATGCCTTCCCGAGCAAGGTCGGCACGCTGCTATCGAGCGGATGCCCGCTCCTCGCTCTCGTGGAGGCGGAGAGCAGTCTGGCCAGACTGGTCGTGGACGAGGGTCTGGGATACGTCTGCGAGCCGGGTGACGTGTCCGCGATCGTCGCCTCCATTTGCGAGGCATACCGGCAGCGGAACGCGCGGCCATCGTGCGAGCACCTCAGGGCCGTCGCCGTGAAGCACATGGGTCGAGCGGCCGTTCTCGAGCGGTGGTCGCAGATCGTGGATCAGCGGTGTATCGCCCCGGCCGAGCTGAGCACTGCGTAGCGGTACCCGTTCGCCTGCGTAGCGTCACCTGTTTACCTGAGTTGGGGCACCTGGTCATGAGCGTAGCGGTACCTCGTTTCGTGGAACGAGCTACCCGACCGAGTTAATTTGATCTTGCAGGTCGAGCGCGCAGCGGCTGGAGGCAAGCGTGCGCTCGGCATCCCCCTCCTTGCCGGCCGCAATGTGCCCTGCAATGCGGCGATACATGTTCCTGTACAGCATCATCTCGTGTTCGCGTGCCCTGCGCAAGACGCGGTGTGCGTTCTCGGATTCGTAGCGCTTTCCGTCGATGATGCGCGCGAGTCCGCTGCTCGTGGTCACCTCCACATATTCGCGTTCGCCGTACCGGCTGCTCCCGAACGCGCTCAGCGTCATTGTGCAGCAGGCTCCGTTTTCCAGGTGGATCACCACCGCGACGTCGCCGCCTGCTGTCTCGTAAGCCCACTGTTCACGGACGGATGCGTAATCATTCAGAAAGAAGAAGTGGTCGATCCAGTGGCATCCGTTCGTCACGACGCGTCCGCCCGAATGCGGCCACGTATACCAGTGGTTTTTCGGCAGCGGCATCTCGTGGATCAAGCCGTGGTAATTGACGGGATCGCCGGGGTGGACCTGAAGGTCCGTCCTGATCAGGGTATTGAATGCCGTGTACCGCTTGTGAAAACCGACGAAGAGCTGCGAGCGGGTGCCCTGTAATGCCTTCGCGACGTCCCGCAGCTGTTCGCGCGTGGTTGCGAGCGGCTTCTCCACGACGGCATAGGCGCCGCGCTTCAGCGCGTCCAGGGCTATAGGTGCGTGCAGGTGATGGTAGCCGGCAACGAAATACGCGTCGAACTGCTCGTCGTCTCGCGGAAAGGGATGCGTATCCAGGTTCATGGACCCGTTCCGGACGCGACCGATCTGCATCGGATCGATTTCGTGCACCTTCCACACGTCGATCGACGA
>CAZMXY010000292.1:0-3949 GCA_964570345.1 uncultured Rhodothermales bacterium
GTGCAGCGCGCCCTCCGCACCATCGTGCGGGGACGCACGACGTTCATCATCGCGCACCGGCTTTCAACTATTCGAGAAGCCGATCGGATCGTCGCGATGCGAAACGGATGGGCCGTGGCATCAAGAACCCACGAGGAGCTGCTCAACGAGAACGCCTATTACGCCGGACTCATCGAGACCCAGACGAACGGCCGTTCTAGCTTCCACGAGCCGGAAATCGCCGCGCGTACTGCCTCACGCGCATCAAGGATTGGATCTTCTCCTTCTGTATTCGCAAGTCGAGGATTGCCGAGAGCTCTGTCGCGCCTCCGAAGATGTGTAGATTTGGGGTGCGGATGTCGATATTCCTGTCTGTCGTTCGTTGGTATAGTGAGCCGCGGAAAATCCGCGCATCCACCAAACGGAGACCTTTATGCGCTACCTACTGTTGATCTACGAAAGCGAGAACCAGGCAGAAACACCTTCCGAGGCCGAACTCATGCGCTGGTTCGAGTACACCGACCGCTTGAAGGCCTCAGGATGTTATCTCGGAGGAGAGGCCCTTCAGCCGACCGCAACCGCCACGACGGTGCGAGGAAACGGTACGAACATAGTGAGCACCGACGGTCCGTTTGCCGAGACGCGGGAGCAGCTCGGCGGATTCTACATGGTCGAATGTAGAGACGTCGACGAGGCGATGAAGTGGGCATCTGAGATGCCCCACATCTATCGAGGGTCCGTCGAAGTCCGGCCTGTCATGGAGTTCGAGCAGGCCTGAGGCTGACCATGTATGACCAGGACCACGCCAACCGGATCATCGAGGACCGCATCCGCGAACTGCTCGAGAGCGTCTATCGTCGCGAGCGATCGCAGATCCTGGCCGTTCTCATCCGCCTGACGGGCGACTTTTCGCTCGCGGAAGACGTGCTCCAGGAGGCCTTCGAGCGGGCCCTCGTCCGCTGGTCTTCGGAAGGTGTGTCGCCACGCCCGGGTGCGTGGATCACGACGACGGCGCGCCGCCTGGCGATCGATGCCGGGCGGCGCGCGCGTACGTTCCACCGGCACTACGAGGCGATCCAGGATGCCGCGGCCGCTTCTGCCGCGTCTGATGAGCCGGTGCTCCTTCCGGGCGAGGATGGGCCGCACGACGACCGCCTGCGCCTGATGTTCACATGCTGCCATCCGGCGCTGTCGCTCGAATCGCAGGTGGCACTGACGCTTCGCATGGTGGGCGGACTGACTACCCGCGAGATCGCGCGATCCTTTCTGTCGACGGAATCCACCATGGCCCAGCGGCTGACGCGGGCGAAGCACAAGATCCGCCACGCCGGGATTCCATTCCGCGTCCCCGCCCGCAGCGACCTTCCGGGACGGCTGGACGCGGTTCTGGCAGTCATCTATCTCGTGTTCACCGAGGGCTACGCATCGACGGGAGATGCCGATCTGATCCGGGAGGAGCTCTGTGGAGAGGCCATCCGGCTCTGCCGCCTGCTAGACGAGCTGCTTCCCGGACATGCCGCGGTCGAGGCTCTGCTGGCGCTCATGATGTTGCATGCAGCGCGGGGCCGCGCGCGGCTCGGACCGGCGGGGGAACTGATGACGCTCGAGCGACAGGATCGCACGCTCTGGGACCGCGCAATGATCGAGGAAGGGACGGTCCTCGTCGAGACGGCGCTGCGGCGGGGTTATGCGGGCCCCTACCAGATCCAGGCGGCCATCGCCGCGGTGCATGCCGAGGCGCGATCGGCCGACGAAACCGATTGGCCGCAGATCGCCGCGCTCTATGCGTTGCTGCTGCAGCGGCAGCCGAGTCCGGTCGTCGCGCTGAATCACGCCGTCGCCGTCGGCATGGCGGCCGGGCCGGCCGCCGGATTGGCGCTCATCGACGAGCTCGACGCCCAGGGAGAGCTCGACGGGTACCACCTGCTTCCAGCGGCGCGGGCGGAGCTGACGATCCGTCTGGGCGATCGCGCCGGTGCCGAGCGCAGCTTTCGACGGGCGATCGCGGCGTGTGCGAATCCCGTGGAGCGGGCGCACCTGGAGCGGCGGCTGGGGCACGTTATGCAGACCGTCTGATTTTGAACGCGCGTCCGGCCAGGCGATGACGGTAGACGTCAGCTATGACGGCGACCACGATCACCGCACCCGTCACCACCGGTTTCACCGGCTCGGTCGCGCCCATCTCCATCTGAGCAAGCCCCGCCTGCAGCACGGCGATGATCAGCACACCCAGGAAGCTGTTGACGACGGAACCCCTGCCGCCCATCAGGCTCGTCCCGCCGATAACGACGGCGGCCTCGATGGAAGCCCGTGGCTCTGGTCACACCTCACGAAGTGAAAAGACACACATGGCGTTGGAAGAGGTACATGCGACCGCGCTGAGCAACTCGTAATCTCCGTCAGAATTCCGATGGAGTCCAGTCGCGAACGAGTCGATAAGCAGAGCGCGGGGCAAGACCCGCGGCCGCTGAGACGCGTTCCGCGTCGATGCGCCGCCGCTCATATAGGGCGCGAATTTACCTTTCTCCCATCTTCGGCACGTCTTCCGAACTGCTCTGTAAAGGTTCGACCTCCTGCTGCAGCTTCGAAATGGCATCAAAGGTGGCGATACCCCTTTTCGCCGTTTCAATAGCGCCGACGACAGGGCTGGCGGCCCCCAGGAATTCGGGCGTATACCCGCAGCCTGCTGCCAAAATCGTCGCCGTTTACGATATTATGATTTTGGGCTTTAACGCCGAATAAACTCCGGGTCGCATGCCGATCCCGTCTCTTATGCGACCGCTACTGATGCCTGCCGCCGGCGTACTTCTCGTGGGCGCCTGCTTCGTGCTGCAGGCGTGCGGCACGAGGGATCGGAGGCGGAGGGGCTGCCGGAGCGCGTAGACTTCAACTTCCACGTCAAGCCGATCTTCTCCGATCGGTGTTTCAAGTGCAATGGCCCGGACGACCGGGCTCGGGAGGCGGATCTGCGCCTCGATACGGATGAGATTGCCACGGCCCGGGGAGAGTCGGGGAAACGCGCCGTGGTGCCGGGCAAGTCGTCGAAAAGCGAGCTCGTGCGGCGGATTCTCTCGGACGATCCGTCCTACCGGATGCCGCCGCCGGAATCGCACCTGACGCTCTCCGACTACGAGCGCGCCGTGCTCGTCCGATGGGTGGAGCAAGGGGCTCGCTGGGAGCCGCACTGGTCGTTTAGCCCACCGGAGAAACCGGCCGTGGCCGAAGTCGCATCCGCCTAGTGGCCGCGGAGCGATATCGACCGCTTCATCCTCGCGCGGCTCGAAGAACGTGAGCTCTCCCCTTCCCCGGAAGCGTCGAAAGAGACGTGGCTGCGCCGCGTACGGTTCGATCTCACCGGACTGCCGCCGACGCCGGAGGAGATCGACGCCTTTCTGTCCGATCAGACTCCGCAGACCTACGAGAAGGTCGTCGAACGGCTTCTGGCGAGCCCGGCCTATGGCGAGCGGATGGCGGCGGACTGGCTCGACCTGGCGCGGTACGCCGACAGCCACGGTTATCAGGATGACGGGATGCGCGAGATGTGGCCCTGGCGCGATTGGGTCATCCGCGCCTTCAACGAGAACATGCCGTACGACCGGTTTCTTGCAAACGGTTAACGCCTTTCCGCTCAAGCCTAACGCCCTTCCGTTCAAAGAAACAACGATCAGATGAAAGAGCTCGAGGATCTTAAATACAACGGCACGAGGCGTCAGAATGTGGGATTGGCCGAGTGACCGGGCAGATCGAATTGCCGGTTCATCAAGCGACCCTGGCCTGACATTCGAGTAAAGCCTTAAACTTCGCCGGTGGGCGATAGCCTGAGGGAGCGCCCCCGCGAGTCACCGGAGGTCGTACTTCAAATTGAGCAGCCCTTCCACGACGGCGTCATCCGCCCATTTCTTCGCCCCCGCGAGACCATGTTCACCATCTAGGTAGCCGGCGGCGGCATCAAGCCGGGGATCTCATACGG
>CAZMXY010000293.1:0-3912 GCA_964570345.1 uncultured Rhodothermales bacterium
ACGGCAACTGTTGAATCAGGTTGTGACGAAGGGCTACCGGATACGGCCCGCCCTCGTCGTTGTAAGAAGCGAAAATCTGCTCGATCCTTCCGCTGCGATTGAAATCGCCGGCCCACATTTCCACGGGCCGCTCGCGGCCCGCTCGGAAGTGAGAATTGAGGCCATGATTGCCGCCCACCAGATCCAGCGCCCCGTCTCCGTTCAGATCGGCCAGCGCCACGCTCTGCCACCAGCCACGGGTGCCGTCCAGCCCCACCGCCTCCGGATCGGCACGCTCCAGCCGCCCGCCGCCGTTGAGGAAGACCGTCAGCGGCATCCACTCTCCGGCCACGATCAAATCCGGAGTTCCGTCGCCGTTCAGATCGCCCCACGCCGCGTCGGTCACGCCGGCCGTCCTCAACTCCTGCGCACGCAGCTGCGGGGCCAGCCGATCGGTCGCGTCATCGAACCGCCCCGATCCGTCGTTCTCCAGCAGGTACCCCCCCACCGGAACGCCGTATCCCACGCCCGGGCCGGACGAAGCCATACGCGTCCCTACGAACAGATCCAGGTCTCCGTCCCCGTCCAGGTCAGACGCCCGGACCACCCCCGTCGGTGTATGTCCGTCCCGCGGCAGAGCATCTTCTAAAAGCACGAGCTCACCCTCTCGTCCGATCCGGTACAGACGATCGGCGAGCTGCCGACTGCCGGCATCAAATTCGCTGCTGCCGCTTGCGACGTACAGCTCGGGGATTCCATCCCCATTCGCATCAAAGAATTCGCAATCGGTGTCCTCGGACGCACGGTCGGCGTCCAGCGCGGGCTGACGGGTCGACTTCAACCGGCCGTCACTACGCTGCACGAGCAGCGCCCCGGACTCATCGCGTGCACCGCCCACATAGACGTCCTCCAGTCCGTCGCCGTTCACGTCTCCCACGCAGAGCGCCGGACCCTCCGTCGAGCGCATATGAAACAGGAGCGGGGAGCCCGCGAAATCGTCGTACGAAGACTCCACGTGTTTCCACTCGGCCCCAATTCCGTGGGTTACGTCTTCCAGCAGGGACCGGGGCGGATTCGAAGATTTATTGAAGGCAAAGTCAGCCCAGTCGCGAGCCTCCACCTGTCGGACTGTGAGCCGCCGGCCGGTCTCCACGTCCGTGAGCAGGCTTACGCGACCGTCCGGCCAGCGAACCTGCAGGCTGTCCAGGGTCGGCACTCCCGTTCCCATTCCCACGTGCAGCGTCGGATCCATCGACGACTGAAATCCACGCTGCGGCATCTGCTCGACGTACCAGCGCCGCCCATCCGCGGCCAGCTCGACCTGCGCCCCCACGCCAAATGTGTTCGGACGGTTTCCCTCCAGCACGAGTTGAATCCAGTTTCGCTCCGGGAAAAGTTCGGCGGCCCTGTTGCGGTAGACGAAGGGCTCCATGTTGACGTTGTTGATCACGAGATCCAGGTCTCCGTCCCCATCGAGGTCGCCGTAAGCCGCGCCGTTGGAAAAGCTTAACTCGTCCAGTCCCCAATCAGATGCCCGGTTGGTGAAGCGCAGATCTCCCCGGTTCTCGAACATGTAATTCGGAAGAGGAATCGACGGTGTCATTTCCACCAGCTTGCGGTGGTCAATCTGCTGATCCGTCCGGATGGCGCCGCTTCGGATGGCATTCACCAGGTAGTCTTTGTCCGTCATGTCCTTGTAGACGCCGTTCGGCACAAAAACGTCTCGCAGACCGTCCAGGTTGAAGTCGGCGATGAGCGCTCCCCAGCTCCAGTCCGTCGCCTCGATTCCAGCGTAGCGGCCTATTTCACTAAACGTGCCGTCGCCGTTGTTCTGCTGGAGGGTATTGCGCGTAAACTGGTGGTGATAACCCATTTCCACTTCAGAACGATACCGCTCCCACTCCAGAAAATCCGCCACCGTTTTAAGCCTCCCTTCGTTCTCGGGAAGCATGTCGGTCACGAAAATTTCTGGAAAGCCGTCGTTGTCCAGATCCGCTATGTCACCTCCCATTGAGGTCGTACTGATGCTGCTGAGTTTCTCTTCCAAAACTTCTCGAAAGGTTCCATCTCCGTGATTGAGATATAAATAATCTCGCTCGAAGAAGTCGTTGGATATGTAAATATCCATCGTCCCGTTGCGGTCGATATCTGAAACGGAGATTCCAAGACCAAATGCTATCTCAGCACCATAGACACCGACCAGATCCGATACATCTATGAAAGATCCTCCGTCGTTGCGGTAGAAGCGGTCAGCGCCTTCAAAATATCGCACATTGCGACGGAGATTACGTAGATCATACTGGTTAATCAGCTTGGTTGCATGATTATTCATTACGTAAGCGTCGAGATCACCGTCATTGTCGAAATCAAAAAAGGCGGCATGGATGGAATATCCCTGGTCCGCCAGACCGAATTCTTTGGCACGCTCGGTGAACGTCAGGTCGCCGTTATTAATAAACAGCTCGTTCTCACGACCTTCCGTTTGAGGTACTCCGCTGTTTGCAACGTAAATATCCAGCAGTCCGTCGCCGTTCACATCCGCCATGGCCACTCCGGTCGACCACGGTTTTGAGCCGCCGACCCCGGCCTTGGCGGTGACGTCCTCAAATTCGAAATTACCTTTGTTGAGAAAGAGCTTGTTTCTTTTCTCATTGGCCACGAGATAGACGTCCACGAGGCCGTCATTATTGACGTCGCCGAGGGCTACGCCGCCTCCGGCATAGAAGTCCTTGTAGGTATATATGTTGAATGCCTCGTAGAAGGAGAGGTCGTTCGAGAACTCGATGTTAGACGAGGACGAATGCACGCGCTCGAAAAGCGTCCTTCTTGAATCCTCCGACCCGAGGTTGCAGCCGGCAAGGAGCCACCATCCTCCACAAAAAACGACCATCAACCGGCAGGTACTACGACAAGGCATTCTTTTTTAGATAGAAGATGCCCTCGGCGCGCATCAACCACATGGGTTTTGTCGCCGAGGGCAATTCTTCATAGTCCGACGTCTATCCAGGACCGGGATCTCTTTCGGCAATCGAAGACCGGGCTGGAACGCCGTAGTTCCTTACTTTACGTCCCACCAGACTCGAGTATGGTTCCGGTCCGGACCTGAGAGCAGGCCGACGGCTGCCTCCGCGGCCTCGCGATTGCTCGAGTACTCACCGTCGACGAACGTCATCCTCCGGAATACGCCATTCGGGGGAATGTCGGGATTTGCGGAATTGATAATAGCGTACAGGCGTGGATATCCGGTTCGCCGATGCTCACTATAAGCCTCCCACGAATCCGGGTAGAGCGCCAGCCATTTCTGCGTGATGATCTGCTCGAGCTGCCTCTCTTTGCTTCCACCGGCGTCAAAGGCAACCGGAATATCCGTCATAGGCGGAGAGCTCCATTCATCCTGAGGTGCAATCGGCTGATTGCTGCTTGCGACGTATGCATCGATCTCTGCTCCCGCTGTGCCGATTCTCTCTTCGCTCAGCGACATCCGGATGCCTTCGTTGTAAAGTTGCTCTACCGATCCATCCATATTCCAGCCTTCGAGCGCACCCTCTGCTCTGAGGAAATAGACTTCAGAGGCGCTCATGACCTTGATGGGCGGATTCGAGCCGCCTCGGTTATCATTCAACCAGTCGACGCCCATGTCGGAGTACTTGGGATTGAGGACAGGACCCTTCTCGACTCGAGGCAGGCCGTTTCTCATGCCTTCATAAGGGCTACCGTCTGCGTCCGTGTCGCCGTCCACGGCAGGACTGAAGTAGACGCCAATTCTCGGATCCTCGTACCCTTCGAGCAGGCTCTCCATGGCCGAGCTCATCCTGAACTCGCCCCAGTCCGTGATGGTCGTGTAGGGATTACGTGAGTTCGGGGTTGTCAGTACTTCCGCATTGTCGGCATTGCTCTGCATCACGCCGGCGGAGACGGCTTTCTCGGCCTCCT
>CAZMXY010000294.1:0-2464 GCA_964570345.1 uncultured Rhodothermales bacterium
GGACGGTTATAGATTTCGCCGCTTTAACTCCTGATCCATGTGATCCACAGCCCGCGCGGTGAGGGCCATGTAAGTGATCGAGGGGTTCTGGCATGCCGCGGAGGTCATGCACGCGCCGTCGGTGACATACACGTTCGGTACGCCGTGGACCTGGTTCTGCGCGTTGAGAACACTCGTCTGCGGGTCGCGCCCCATCCGGGCGGTGCCCATCTCATGGATACCCCGTCCCGGCTCTGCCCCGTATCCGCCTTCCTGATACATGTCGAACGTGGTCACGTTCTTGCAGCCGGCGGCTTCCAGCATCTCGGCGGCCTGGTCGGCCATGTCCCGGCGCATCGCCATCTCATTGTCGCTCCACGAGCAGTCAATGCGAAGCAGCGGCATGCCGTACACGTCGGTCTGTTCCTGGTCGAGCTCGACCCGGTTCTCTTCGCGCGGCAATGCCTCGCCGAAGCCGGTGAGCGACATGATCCAGGGTCCGGGGTCACGAAGCGCCGCCTTTAGCTCGGCGCCGAAGAGGGGCTGGTTCTGGTCCATGGCGCGACCCCAGCCGGGACGGTACGCCCCGCCCTGGTAACCATAGCCGCGCTCGAAGCCGCTCGCTCGCGTCGCGCTATTCCACGGCAGGTTGCGGAATCGCGGGATGTAAATACCGTTGGCGCGGCGGCCGTAATAATACCTGTCTTCGAAGCCTGGCATCTCGCCCGAAGCGCCGACTCGGAAATGGTGATCCATCAGAAATCGCCCGAGCACACCGCCGTCGTTTCCGAGGCCGGCCGGGAAGCGGTCTGACGTTGAGTTGAGCAGGATCTGCGTCGACCCAAGCGCAGAGGCACACAGAAAGATCGTTCGGGCGTAATACTCCCGCATCTGCTTCGTCTCGGCATCGATCACGCGCACGCCCGTTGCACGGCCGCGCTCTTCATCGAAGACGACGCTGTGGACGACGCTGTTTGGCCGAAGCGTCAGGAGGCCGGTCGCTTCGGCCATGGGCAGCGTGACGCCGTTGCTGCTGAAGTAGGCGCGGTACGAGCACCCGCGGTCGCACTCGTTGCGATACTGGCACTGCACCCTGCCATTGATCGACTGCGTGAGATTCGCCACGCGCCCGATGGTCATGGTTCGGTCCGAAAACGAGGTGTTGATGCCGTCGCGGACCTTTTGCTCGACCACGTTCATCGCCATGGGCGGCAAGAAACGTCCATCGGGCAGCTGACGCAGACCTAGACTCTCTCCGCTTATGCCCACGTAGGGCTCTACGTGGTCGTACCACGGCGCGATATCGGCGTAGCGGATCGGCCAGTCAACGCCGGCGCCGTCGCGCGCGTTGGCCTCGAAATCGAGGTCGCTCCAACGGTAGCACTGCCGTCCCCACATCAGCGAACGCCCTCCGACGACGTTGGTGCGCACCCAGGTAAACGGCTTCTCCTCGATGTACGGCACCTCGGCGTCATTCATCAGGTAATGAAGCGTGGCCTGTTTGAGCATGTAGTCCCGATTCGTGACGTAATGCTCCTCGGCTACCTGGGGGGATACACGGTTGCGGTTGGGCAGCTCCCAGGGCGCTCTGCCCTCCGACTTGTAATCCGCGCCGTGTGTCACGTTGCGACCGCGTTCGAGCACGAGGGTCTTGTACCCGCGCTCGGTTAGCTCTTTGGCTGCCACGCCGCCGGAGATGCCGGAGCCGACGACGATGGCATCATATTCCTCAACCTGCTGCGCGATGTAGGCGAATCGGTTCATGGTCCTTTATCCTCGTCAAACCGCCCACGATCGGTCAATCGTGTCGCCGGGAAACGGAACGTCACCGTCGTAGCGGCCCGGCACCGCTACGTATCGTAGCTCCTGCGTGGCGCCGATCTCGGAGGTATAGTAGCCAAACACGGTGGCCTCTTTGAGAAGTGTGAAGAAGGGTGCCGGCTCGTCGGGACCCGTGGGAAAATTCATCATCGAGTAGTAGACCAGACGCTCGTCCTCCAGACGCTGCCGCTCACGGATGGTGACGTCTTCCTCGGCCACGGTTTCCAAGAGCGTGGTTTGTTGCTCCTGTGTGAGGTCTACGAAATCGGTATCGTACTCGGTTCGGGCTCTCTCCTGGAATTCGTCAAGGCCGTCCAGGAAAGCCTGCCGGACTCGGGCCGGTAACACTTCCGTTACGAGAATGTCCACGAATCGGTCGACCTGCGCCGCTCGAGCACCGGGTGTGTCGGTTTCGGGGATAATGAGCTCCACCAGCGTGTCGATGAGACTATGCTGCTCCGCCGTGAGCGTGGTCGGGATCCAATCCGGCGATCTCTGACAGCCGCTTAGCCAGCTGATGAGCATCGGCGTAGCGGCCGCCCCGCCGGCCAGCAAGCCGGCCCGTTTTAATGCATCCCTTCGATTCATTTTGAAACGGTTTCCTGTGGATGACTCGTAGCTGACAAGCGCACCGCGCCACTCTGTTCCGTTTGAGATCAGGCAA
>CAZMXY010000294.1:2564-3872 GCA_964570345.1 uncultured Rhodothermales bacterium
CAGGGCAGCAGAGCCGACGTATTGAAGTAAACGCTGCTGCTCGTGCGAGGCAAGACCGTCAAGTCCGGGGTCCGCCAGCAGTCACGGGAAATGTGGCCGAGTTTCTCTGGCGCGATGCGCGATAGATCCTCCCGACGACGGGAATCGCGCCGCCTCTTGCCGAAGTCAGCAATCAATAAGCCGGGCACCCGCGCCGGCAAAAGTGCCCGTCTTAGCTTGCCTTCAGCCAGATCGGTCTGCGGAAATCGAAATAGCACGATTTGGGCCGGAGCCTTCACAGAAGACCCCTTCTAATATCGCCCTCGTCGTCCGTCGCGTCGTCCGGCTCAGATGCGCTTTGTGGCAAACGGCGGAGCCGCCAGAAGCGTAGGTCAGCGTTCCTCAGCCACCATGGCAGGGTGGACTTGGCGGCGAAGGCATCCTCGTCGATTACGTTCCACCCGGGGGAAGGCCGCCTCAATGTCACCGCGGCTCGCACCCGGCGGCAGCGGCCATCTCCCCCCGGCGCCCAGGCGAGAATGAGCATCGTAGCCTCGGGCGCTGCGACCGCGCTCACCTCGCGACCAACCGCCTTTCGCTGCGCGTCGTTCAGGTAATTGAAGCACTCGATGTGCACTACGAAACCGGAAGCCGGCGTGACATCGCCCTGGACGAATTGCACCTGGACGCCGGCTGCTTGTGCCCGTTCGCGCGCCCTGGCTATCGCCTTCGGGACGGTCCTCGCCAACTTGCAGGAGTTAGCCTCCGTTGGTCCAAAGGTCCGGGGACGCCGGATTTTTGGGCGAGGCGATCCAACTCTGCAGCAAGCCGGGCCATGCCTCTCGGGGCGCCCGCTTCCATTTGACGAAACTCCTCCAGGTGTTCCTCCACCTGAGGCCCGTAGGCGCTAATTCGTTGCGTCATGCGCGTTCCTGTGCCTTCATCCTCAAACTCCCAGGCAAAGCTGAGGGCCCCGTCTCCCTCTGGTGTGAAGCCCGCGATGACAAACCGGCTTCCCTCAACGACTTCGGTGAGTGTCCACTCTTGCGTAAAGCCTGTGCTGATCGTGCGTCCCGTTGTGCCCGTGGCGAATGGACCATCTAATTCGATCTCCCTCAACCCCCGGTTCCATTTTAGCGTGGTTACACAAGTCCGACCAGAATGCCTATGCGTCCTTCCGGCCCGCGTTCGTGAAAATCGAATGCTCAGACGCCCAATCGCCCATCGTTAATTTTGGATTTTCTTGTGGCGCTCGTCTGGCCAAAAGCCGAGTTTGGGTTCCATTGTGGCACCGGGTTCCATTGTGGCACCGGGTTCCTTCGAACTCAC
>CAZMXY010000295.1:0-3860 GCA_964570345.1 uncultured Rhodothermales bacterium
CGGTTCTTCTCCAATACCGCTTCCGGGCTGCCTTTGAAGGCCGGAACGACAATCAGGTCAGACTCCGTCGCTTCCGAGAAGGTCTTCTGGCAGATAAACTGGGCCGGCAGGTGAAGTTGAATGTTTTTCAATTTCTCGCTGACGAGATCGACCTCGAATGCAGGCGGCTCTCCGGACGCCCGCAGGAACTCATTCGTGCCGATCAGGATGTCCAGCGCACCGGAAATGGCGGACAACACCGCGTCTTCATATACAAGGACAGCTACACGCTTCATGGGCTTTTGAGCAAGTTTGGTCCAAGTATACGGAGCACGACTGGCACAAACACCCCCTGAATATGGCGTCTATGCACTTAACACTTCCCGTATTCCTTCACGATGTTTGGCAAAGTGTGAACGAAATCAAGGGGACTGCGGGCAGAGGCCTGAGGAAGGAAACACGATGTGTCCAGCATGCATCACCACCGCGGCTATGATCGTCGCCGGAACGACCTCGACTGGCGGTCTGACGGCGTTCGCCGTGATGAAGCTTCGTGCGAAAAAAGACGCACGGACGATCCACCAACAACCTGAGCCACCATCCAACTCAAAGGGTGAGTCATCATGACTGAGATCGAGCTGAACCTTCCGAATGTCGTTTCCCGAGACGAATGGCTTGCTGAACGTAAGAAGCTGCTCACCAAGGAGAAGGAACTCACGCGTGCGCGGGACGCACTCAACGCCGAACGCCGCCGGTTGCCGATGGTCGAGATCGACAAAGAATACGTGTTCGAGGGGCCGGAGGGAAAAGCTACGCTGCTCGACCTGTTCGAGGGTCGTCGGCAGCTCGTCGTCTATCACTTTATGTTCGACCCGAGCTGGGACGAGGGCTGCCCGAGCTGCTCGTTGCTGGCCGACAACGTCGGGCACCTCTCGCACCTCCATGCCCGCGACACCTCGCTGGTGATGGTCTCCAGAGCGCCGCTCGACAAGATCGAAGACTATAAGGACCGGATGGGCTGGACCGTTCCCTGGTACTCTTCGTACGGCAGCGACTTCAACTACGACTTTCACGTGACCATCGACAAATCGCAGGACTCCGTCGAGTATAACTATCAAGACCTGAGCGGCCGCGACGGGAGTGGCTCAATCGAGGGCCACGGAACGAGCGTCTTCCTCCGTGACGACGGCCGCGTTTTTCATACGTACACGACGTACGCACGCGGCGCCGAAATCCTCCTCGGAACCTACAATTTTCTCGATCTTACGCCGCTCGGACGACAGGAGGACTGGGAGGAGCCGGCCGGTCGCAGCGACGGCCCAATGATGAGTTGGGTACGCCGTCACGATCGGTACGACGTGTGACGGTTCCGCATACATTGCGGTCGCCGACGCGTTCACCGACGGCACGAATACGAGGGCGCCGTCGAATCGTCCGTGCGACCACGCGACGTACCAACCAATCGACAAGCGAGATGATGTTCAGAGACTCCCAAGCATTCAGCAGTTTTTCCGTCGACGACGTCGCCAAGGCGAAAGAATTCTACGGCCGCGTGCTCGGACTGCGCGTCGAAGAGGGCGGCATGGGGACGCTGCGTTTGCACGTCGCCGGAGGTGCCGAGATTCTCATCTATCCGAAAGGCGTCGATCATACGCCGGCAAGCTTCACCATCCTCAATTTCCCGGTGGAAAACGCCGAAAAGGCCGTGGACGAGCTTGCCGGCCGCGGCGTGCGTTTCGAACAGTACGAAGGAGACCTTAAGACAGACGAGAAGGGCATCTTTCGCGGCGGCGGACCGGTAATTGCGTGGTTTAAAGATCCGGCCGGCAACGTCTTGTCCGTTATTGAAGAACAGTAACGACGCGCGAGAAACCGACGATTCGGCTCGCGCCAGGTGTCATGCTCATGCAATTGGATCCATTCATCGACGGGTGGGAATTCGAGAGGTCGCTTTCCAAGAATTCGTCCATCGAGCGTTGCGAACCTACTACCGAACGCCGACGCCAAGCCTGGCGGGCCACCTCGTCTCGATAGGTCCGCGACCGAACTCGCGCTGCAGCGTCTCCACGACGCGCGCGCTGATCCCATCCCATCGGGCTGCGTCAAGCTTCTTCCGCACGAGGACGAGTGGCGCCGAGCTGCGCGCGTTCGAGGTCCAAAAGGCGGACACCGACGGGACCTCCACGCTGTGCGTTACGGTGTGGATCTCTACGTCGCGAAACCCGGCCCCCTCCATCTCCGCGCGAAACTCCGACACGTCACTTAGCGGAGCCTTGCCTTTTCCGAATGGAATTGACGGCAGGAGCTCTCCGAGGGCCTCAAAGCAGCAGCGCAGGAGGGGCGCCCCGTCGAGTGGCGCCCAGCTCGAGAAGACGGCACGGCATCCCGGCTTCAGGACGCGGCGCGCCTCGCGGAAACCGGCAGTGCGGTAGGGGAAGAAGATCAGGCCGAACATATTGAACACCGCGTCGAAGCAGACGTCCTCGAACGGGAGCGCCTGACCGTCCGCCTGCAGCACCTCCACATTCGTATGGCCTGACGCAGCGGCACGGCGCTCGAGCTCCCGAATCATACCCTGGGCGAAGTCGATTGCGACGACGTGCTCAACATCCGGAGCTGCGAGAAGAGTGAGCGTTCCCGGGCCGGCAGCGACGTCGAGGACTCGCGCATTTCGGGGGAGGCCTGCAAGTCGGAGGGCGTCCTGAGCGTAAAGCGAAAAATGCGGAATCAGCTCGTCCGAGTAGCCCGTGGCGACGTCGTTCCATGTCTCGGGCAACGACAGCGGAGAGGGTGTTGGCATTGGACAGGAAGCAACGATTCGGTGGCGGCGGTATGGTCGAGGATGCGCCCGACCGCAGCAAACGATTCAGATCCGGCGAAAACCTGGCTTCTGTCAATCGTGATTATCCTTCTCGTCACCGGAGGCGAGTACGTACCCTGTTGCGCTCGCCGCCCCTATCGCCAGAATTTCCAATAGGAAGAACCCAACGTCGATTCTGGCTTCGTCGTACGCGTATCGAGCGCCTGGACTACGTGTCTCGTACGTCTGTGAGTAGGTCACCGGCTGCCGATATATCGGCGCCCATTTCAGCTCATCCGACGACTCGATCCGCCACGGCACAAAAAACATCGCTGCCAAGATGACTGTTACGACACCAACGCCTAAGACCGTTCGCTTTTTGTCGTTCATCATGAGGCAATCGTTCAGGGCCATGCAACGACTTCGGCATCAGTTGCGGCGCGTAGCCGGCTTGCCTAGCCGGCGCGGCGCAAGACGAGCGCTAGACACGTCCGGTTGAGCGCAGCGTCAGACTTTTCCTTCGCCTTACTCGGACAGGCGCTGCCTCTCTACACAGCCGTCATAGAACGGGAGGAACGGCGAGAGTTCATAGGTGAATACACCTGCACCGATCGCCGGATCCCTCTCGATTTGCGCCCGTGCCTCTGCCTCGGACGGAGCGCGGAGGAGTATTATTCCCTTGTCATCATAACGGGCGCCGAGAATCAAGCGTCCGGCTTCTCGCAGCCGTCTCAAGTTCTCGGAATGTTCCCGTGCGTGAGGTTGGTCGGAGAATGGTGCATCGGGCAGCCACGCAGTCCCGGTGGTGTAGTGAATGATGAAGAGTTGCTCGTCCGGCACACGTTCGTCGGCCGAAACGGACAGCAATCCGGCAAACACGACAAAGATGCCACAAAGCCCAGTCAAAATAGTTTTGTGCATTGGAGTTCCCTCGGTCGTCTGTTAAGCTGACGTGACGTTCTGTGCTCGATACTAAGGCGCTTTAGCACGGTCGTCTCACGCCCAAGCTCCCAAGCTCATCCGTGCGCTATAGCTCTTCGGCAGCAGCGGCCTGTCAGCGGCGCAATCACTGCGATTCACG
>CAZMXY010000296.1:0-3853 GCA_964570345.1 uncultured Rhodothermales bacterium
CGCAGCACAGAGCGTAACGCCGAGCGCGACGACCAGCAAAAGGCGGGGAAACGGTGTCCCTGGAGTATGCATGTTGATTCACCCGGTACTGATTGTTGATTATAATGCTCCGCGCGCATCTCCGCGTTCGTTTTATTCTGAACAAGCGAACAAACTATTATGCTTTGCGTTAAGCATTAACCACTAACCATCGGGTGGTGGAACCTTGATCATCTCCTTTAACGACAAGGGCTCGGAAGATATTTTCGATGGCGAAGACACGAAGCTGGCCAGGAAGACGCTCCCTTCACAGTTGCATGAAAAGGCTGGAAAGATCTTGGATCGATTGAATTCGGCTGTTTCCCTCCAGTCCCTCTCGCTCCCAGGTCTACGCTTGGAGAAGCTTAAGGGTGACCGCGCAGGTCAGCATTCCATTCGAATCAACGACCAGTATCGCATCTGCTTCAATTGGACAGATGCGGGTGCCGGAGACGTAGAGATCGTCGACTATCACTGAGCATCTACTTCGCACAATCTGTAGAGGAAAAGACAATGCGTCGCCTGCCAAAGAATCGTCGCCCTACACACCCTGGTGAAGTCTTCCAGGTCGACTTTCTGACGCCGCTTGGCATCACACAGAAGGAAGCTGCAGAGCGGCTGAGAATCTCGTATCCCAGGATGAACGAGATTATCAATGGGAAGCGTGCCGTGACCCCCGATACCGCGCTTCGCTTCGGCAGGTTTACAGGCACCGAACCTGAGTTCTGGCTCAACCTCCAGCAAGCTCTGGATCTGTGGGATTCCATGCATTCGGAAACAGCGACGGAAATTGACGAGATCGAGCCTGCCGTCGCCGGGTGACGTCGTCGCCTAGAAGTCATCGCGTTCGTAGGTCAGGGTCTGCTGCTCGGCCTTCCCCTTCTCGTTGATGATCGTGACGCTGCTCTTCTTCCCGAAGGGCGGATTCGTCAGCACCAGGTCGAACCGCTCTTCGGGCGTGGAGATGAGCGAATCGGCAATGATCACGGGCGGATGTTCACCCTTCTCGATGATATCCGGCCCGATGCCGTGCAGGTACAGATTCATCGTGCAGAGCCGCGCCGTGTTGTCGACGATCTCCCAGCCGCGGAACCTCCCTTCTTTCAGTCGTCCGCCGCGAGCTGTACGTACGTCACATAATTGCTGAAGCTCCAGTTGGGAATCTTGCTCACCTCCAGCCCTTCCATGGAAAGGAGGTAGTCGAACCGGAGGTATGTATTCGTGGGCAAGTCCTCCAGGACGCCCGTGTCGATGAATCCTTCTTCATATCGATTCCGATCGGTTCCTACCGTCCGAACCAGGTTGCTTCCCGCCTCGAACACATCCGGCGCAATTCGAGCCGCTTGCTTTAAGTCCGGATACTCCCGCACCAGGGCCTCGGCCAGCGGCGTCGTGGTGAATGCTTGCCGGCGGCCTTCTCCCTGGAGGCCGTACTCCACGACGACGCGGTATATGCGATCCGACTTGTCGTAATGGCGGTCGTACGACAGCTCGTGCGCCAGGTACAGGGCAATGAGCAGGCAACACTCGCCCACCCGGTCCCCTGCCGACGGCACAAGCGACACGTGGAATACGATGTACCATAGGACATCGCGCTCTACTCGTTGCGGAGAAGCGGCTACTCATAGCGGAGGCTCCTGACCGGATCAGCTAGCGCTGCCTTGATCGACTGGTAGCTCACCGTCAGCAGCGCAATCCCGAGGGCCGTCACGCCCGCTATTAGAAATATCGGCCACGATATTTCTATGTGGTAGGCAAAGTCCTGCAGCCACCGGCGCATGACGTAGTACGCCACGGGGGCGGCGATTACGAGGGCCGCCACGACCAGCCCCAGAAATTCCTTCGAGAGCATCGCCGCGATGCCCGGCACCGTGGCGCCGAGCACCTTGCGCACGCCGATCTCTTTCGTGCGCTGCCGGACGGTGAACGAGGCAAGGCCGAAGAGGCCCAAGCAAGCAATGACAATAGCCAGACCCGCGAAGAGGCTGAAGAGCGTGGCAAAGCGCTCGTCATTGCGGTACTGCTGGTCGAACTGTTCGTCGACGAAGGCATAGCGGAATGGATCGCCGGGGAAGTGCTGCTTATAGATCCGCTCAATGTCGGCAATCGTCTGAGCCAGGTGCTCCGTGCGTACTTTGACCGAGACCTGGGCTCCGCCGCGGTTGGGAATGGGGAAGAAAATGCCAGGCTCGCGCGCTTCGTGCGCCGATGACCAGCTGAAGTCCTTGAAGACGCCGACAATCCGAACGGTATTACCCAATACGGAGAGTTCCTGGCCGAGAGCATCCGCCGGCGTATTGAAACCGAGCGCCCGAAGCATGGCTTCGTTGGTCACGACGGGCCTCGTCGCTCTATCCGGTGTAAAGGTCCAGTTGTTCACGAATCCTTCCCCGGCCATCAATTCGAGTCCGTACAGGCGGGCGAAGCTCGTGTCGATATAGGTTGCGACCCCGGCCACTTCCGTGGACGGATCGGCCGCAGCCTTCCGAATGCTGCGCGTCCCGAAGCTGAAGCCCGTGCCTGGAACCATGTCGGAGGTGGCCGTCTGCCGGACGGCTGGAAGCCGGCGCAGCTCCTGGGTGAAGGTCGCGATGGCCTCCGGCCGGTTGGTGCCTTCCGGAAGTACCCGGGGACTGGGTACTGCAAGGATCTGTTCCAGGTCGATGCCCAGATCCATGGTGCGCATGAAGTCGAGCTGCCGGTACACGACCGTCGTTCCCACGAGAAGCGCAATGGACACGGCAAACTGAAATACGACGAGGCCGCGCCGCAGCCACGCACTGGAAGCGAAGGAGCCGGCCTTGCCCTTGAGCACGACCCCCGGCCTGAACGACGAGAGGACGAACGCAGGGTAGAGCCCGGCCAGCAGCGTGGCGACACAGAACACAGCAATGAAGACAGCCCAGAAGTTCGGACTCACCCACATCGCATGCGTCAGCTTCGTCCCGGCCAGGTTGTTCACGACCGGCTTGAGTGCGACGGTGAGTGCCATGGCCAGCACAACCGCCAACCCGTTCGTGAGGGCCGATTCACAGAGAAATTGCGTGACGAGTTGTCTCCGCTCGGCCCCGACCACCTTGCGAACGCCGACCTCGCGCGCCCGGCCCAACGCCCGTGCCGTGGCGAGGTTGACGTAGTTCACGAGCGCGATCAGGAGCGTGATGAGACCGATGAGAGTGAAGAAGTAAACGGCCCGGTAACTGCCCATGGCGGCCATCGGTGAAGGAATATCATTGTTGAGATGAACGTCCCGCAGCGGCTGGGCGACAGCGGTAGCCGCCTGAAAATCCAGCTCCTCCCGATGGCGCATCAGCACGCCGGTGAACTTCTGCTCGACCTCTGACAAGTCCGCGTCGTGGCGGAGTTGGACGTAGGTGAGGAAGTTCGCCCAGCTCCAGCCGGTTTTCGGGTCGCTAAACTGGCTTCGCTGGAGCAGATCGACCATCGGGAGGAGGATGTCGAACTGGAGGTGCGAATTAGCGGGTACGTCTTCGAAGATGCCGCTGACGCGAAAGGCACCGGCGATCCACCCTTGCACGTCGAGGGTTTGCCCTACGGGGTTCTCGGCCCCGAAGTACTTATGGGCCGTCGTCTCCGAGAGTAGCACCGTGCCGGGCTCCGAGAGCACCTGGCCCGGCTCCCCCTTCACGAGGGGATAAGAGAACATCCCGAAGAAGGACGGGTCGGCATAGTAAACCCACTCCTCCTCGAATACCTTGTCCGGCTGGGCAGGATTAGAGATGACCGCCTTATCGTACTCGGGGTGGAGCCGAGCAAAGCGGATGACCTCAGGCACTTCCTCAGCCAGTGCTGGTCCCATGGCCCAGCCGGAAGT
>CAZMXY010000297.1:0-3850 GCA_964570345.1 uncultured Rhodothermales bacterium
ACACGTACGAGGCGAGAGCGCTTCGGGTGGTCGTCGAGCCCCCCGTCGCCGAGGGTGGAAAAGACACGCAGCGGAAGCGCGACATAGAATTTCTGTCTGACTTCATCTACAACTCCGTGACTTCGCTGATGGTCGGGGAAAAGGTGATGATTCAGGCTCCGACCTGGTTCTTCCCGGCAGGTGCGGGACCGGCCAACCTCCATGGGCTGACGCACGGCAACCCGACGCCCGAGGCCACCTTCCGTTTTGCCGAGCCGGTCTTCATCAGTCATCAGCAGAATTTTCGCGTCGAAATCGAGTTTCCACGCGGTACGGCCGACCTGAACGGCGCCACCGGCCCGGCCAAGGCCTGGGTGGTCGTCGACGGTTTCCTGACACGCGACGTCCAGTAAACCGAAATCTTGACCCTTCGACGTCAGAAAGACGCAGGAGGCTCTCGAGTTACGGCAGCGTACATCGCCATCCACACAACGGACGTCATGACCGACACGCAAGCACGGGTCCAGGCCGTCAACGGCGTTGCTACGGAGCTGCGCGACAAGCAGGTCGTCCGGATCATTCCGTTCGATTACGTCGCGTCATTCGATCTCAAAGGAGAGGTCGGGCGGCTCCACGAAGATGTGATCAATATCAGCGTGGAAGGCGTTTTCGTCGCTGTGGCCGTCGGATACGGCCTGCAGGCCGACACGGCAGCAGCCATACTCGTCGGTGGTGATAGAACGCTGCAGGACGTCACGCTCGCCGATGTCCCTCCGCACGCGTTGATGGATGGGTTTCGAGTGAACCCGGCGCTCGAGCCGGTAGCATTTCCGGGCGATGGGCCTCTCGACCTTGCTCTCGAGGTCTCCACCGCAAATCGGCTCGGCGTATTTCAAACCCTTCGCCCAGTCCAACATTTCAGTTTTCTGTTCAACGTGGTGGATACCGGCTCAGGGAGGGAACTGCAAAACCTCCCCGTCCACAACATCGCCGGTCTAGGTAAAGAGAATGGCGAGCGGCCGTTTCGCATGCTCGGGAAGCCGCTCGCATTTCTTCCCCGCTCGTCCGTCCGGCTTCAAGTGGAGGAGCAATCACGCTGTGTAAAGGGCAGGCTGTACATTGCGCTGCACGGCTACAAGATACTGGGCGCGGCGGGCATTGCCGAAGAGCAGCTGCGCGTACTTTACAGAAAGGCGATGCAGCGCTTTGGTCTGAGCCTGGCGTCCGACCGGACGATTCGCATGATCGAAGGCGGGGTCGTGCCGTCGAACCGACTTGTACCGTTCGACTATGTCGCAACGGTAGACCTGCTGGGCCGGCCGGGACGCATCGCCGAGACGGAGGTCAATATCAATATCGAGGGCGGCTTCGTCGCGTCCTCCATCGGATATAGTCTCCGAGTTGACGACTCAAATGTTCAGATCGTTCTCGATTCGGGGATCGGACCAGGAGACGATGTCGACGTGCGAACGATACGGCTGAGCGACTTCCCGAGCGACGTGCTGAAAGAAGGCTTTCGTATTCGGCGCTCCCTTCTACGCCTCGCCTTCGCCAACGGTCAGTTGAACACCCTTCCCCGCGTAACGGTCGAGCGGCTGTTTGAACCACTCAACCTGCCGGACCGCGTGAATTTCCTATACAGCATCGTGGACACAGGCTCCGGCCGCGAATGGCAGAACGAACCTGTCCACAACGTCGCCGGCCTGGGCATCGCGGACGGCGATCGTCCGTTTCGCAATCTTGCCTGGCCGATGGACTTTCTTCCGCGTTCGACGATTCGTTTACGCATAGAAGAGGTTTTCGGCCGGGGCCGCCTGTACGTTGATTTTCAGGGATACAAGAAATTGGGCTTTTTGTGATGGATCCATTCTCCGGCCCCTTGCAGACGCCGGCCGTCTACGAAGAAATTGCCCCGACCTCCAGTGTCCGGACAGTGCCGTTCGATTACGTGGTCACGTTCGAGCTCACCGGTGAGACGGGCAAGGTTCACCAGAGCGTGATCAACGTCAGCACCGTCGGCACGTTCGTCGTAACCGCGATCGGGTACAGCCTGCTCAAGCATGAACGGCTGGGGCCGGTCGTGGACGTAATCGGGCGTATCGACGATGTCGTACCGGACGAGGAGCGACTCCCGACGACACCCGTGCCCGTCGTGACGGCGTCGCTGCCGGCGGTGATCGTAACGGCGACCGGCCCGGAAGCGTCTGAAGGAGGCAGTGGCGAAAGCGCAGCAGAGGAAGAGCGTTCTTCGGCGGAGGAAGGGCCCGGCGACAACGGAGGGGACGGCAACGGCAGGAACCGTCCTGAGCTCCTCATACTTGGGGCGCCGAACGCAAAGGTTCAGCTGCTCGTCGACGGCTCTCCGTTTGTGCAGCGAGGTGGGCTCCAGCTGGATCAGACCGGACGTCTCACACTTGAGCTCGAGAAGCTCAAATTGGGAGAGCCTGGCACACTCGTCGTTGTGGACCTCACGAACGGCATCTCGAGTCCGACTCTCCAGACCGACCGACGAACGGCGGATACGCTGATAGTTACGCCTCAGTTCGGACCGGAGCGACCGAGGTTGGGCGCAAGCACAGTCGAGGTCGCGGGTACGCCGGGAGAGAAGCTCGATATAGCCGTTTTCGACCCGGTGGCGCCGAACGTCGCACGCCTGCATGGGTCGGTCCTTCTACCCGACGAAGGCGACCGCGCCGGTCGTCTCGACATTGATCTGCGCGACCTGGCTGCTCCGAAGGGGCGTTCAAGAGCAGAGAAGGCGGCACCCCAGGGGCAGTTCGGGCTGCCCGGCGCCGAAGCGAGTGCGCTTCGACCCGGCGATATTATCGTGCTGCGAAATACGTCGAACGGATTCAGTACGTCGACGCGTGTCGCATCCGCCGTGCTTGACGTACCCCTCTCCTCCCTGCCGGTGCGAGCACTGCGGCACGGATTCCGCATCAATCCGGTAGTCCTGGCCCGGATCGAAAACGAGGTGCCCATTCCGCCTGAGGAGCTCGCGATCGCCTTCGAATCCTGCGGATTCGATCCCTCCGATGTGAGCTTTCTTTACTCGATTGTAGATAACGGAACGAGCAGGGCGCTCCAAAATGAAGCGATTCACAACGTGGCCGGACTCGGAATTGCCAATGGGGACCGCCCCTTTCGGACGTATCCGCGCCCCATCGTATTCGAGCCAAGATCCGTAATTCTATTTCAAGTGCAGGAGCTGTCCGGCGGCCCGGGCACGCTGTACTTCGTGCTGCAGGGATATAAAATCCTCGGAACACGGCGACTGCGACTCATCGAGTAGATCATGGTAGGTGGTTGCTGCGACATTTGTGGCATTCCTTTGGATGCCGAATACTTCGACGTCTCAGGCTTTCTCAGGGCAGATAAGTTGCCCCGCCGAGGTGAGCGGGCGATTCTGGCCAGCTTTCAGATCCACCCGCAGTATTGCGGCGTGCTGCAGTGCTTTGCGCAGTTCACGGATCTATTCGCACATGACAATTCAGAGGTGGAGACGCCCGGTCTCCAGTGGATGCTCCTCCGAAATGGTCAGCCCATTTTTCCCTATCACAATCTTGAGAGCCTGGTGAATCCCTGGGGCTACAGCAACTATTCATTCATGATACGTCTCGACGAAAATTCCAGGGTCGAGTTCGCCATATACAATCGAGACATCAACTTCGTGCGTCAAGAGATCGATAACGTCGGAGGGCGCATTATGGGCCGGTTCTGGTACAACCGGATCTACGGTGTAGAGCACAACTAACATGAACGGGGAGGACGTCAAATGAGCCAGTGGATTGAAGTTCGGCACGAGATGCAGGGCACGTGGAATGGCCGCCATGGCGTCGTCAATCGGCGAATCGTAACTCGCTTTGAATCG
>CAZMXY010000298.1:0-3842 GCA_964570345.1 uncultured Rhodothermales bacterium
TTCTGGATCGCGCCGAAAAATCGCCGCATGTCGATGACCCCGCCGACGATGGCGTCGACGAAGTGGATTTTTGATCCCCAGTCGGTCTCGACTTCGGCTTCGTTGCGAATCGAGATGTCCGGCGGCGGCGCGAAGGCGCCGCGCAGGGGCTCGACCATGATCGAGATGTCGGCGAACTGCCCGGCGCCGCCCGTCTGCTTCTTGTGGCGGTAGTTCGAGCGGGATTGTGACGTGATCGTCTCACGGTATGCGACGCGCGGACGATAGAATTCGACGTCGACGCCGAATCGATGCTTCATGCGATACCGCGCGACCTCGAGATGCATCTCGCCTTGACCTCCCAGCGTGATTTGCCGCAGGTGCTGGTCGTGGACGATGATGAGCGACGGGTCTTCCTCGACGAGCTGGTGAAGGCCCTGCGCGAGCTTGTCTTCTTCCCCCTCGCGCGTCGGCCGGATGGCCATCCGGTACCGCGGCTCCGGAAACTCGATCGGCTTGACGATGACCCTCGAGCCCTTCGGTCGCAGCGTATTGTTCGTGTGCGTATTCCGCAATTTTACGAGGGCGCCCATGTCGCCGGCCATGATCTTCTGGACCGGCTCGCGTTCGTGGCCGTTGATCGCGTAAAGCTGACCGAGCCGTTCCGTGCTTCCCGTCTGCGCATTCTCCAGATCCATCCCCTGCTCGAACGTCCCCGAGAAAATGCGGATGAACGAATAGTCTCCGACGTGCTGCTCGGCCATCGTCTTGTACACGAGCGCGATGGGATCGGCGGAGGGATCCGCCTCGAAGGGCGTCCCCCCTTCCACGGCCACCGGCGGCATCTCGACCGGCGACGGCAGCACGTTGTCGATGAAGCTCATCAGGCGCGACACGCCGACGTTCTCTTTCGCGCTGGTGACGAAGATCGGAAACAGCTCGCGTTTGATGATGGCCTCGTGGAGGCCCTGTCTCATCTCGTCCTCGGACAGCTCGCCCTTCTCGAAGTAGAGCTCCATCAAGCCCTCGTCGTTTTCGGCGATGTCTTCGATGAGCGTCGTGTGAAGCTGCTCCGCCTCCTCCCGAAACGCCTCGTCGATCTCACGGATTTCGGGGCCGCCTCCACCCGGCGGAAACGTAAGCTGTTTCATCAGGAGGACGTCGATGATCGATCGCGTGCCCCTGCCTCCGGGGATCTGAACGATCGTCGCGCCGTGGCCGAATCGCTCCTTGAGCTGATCGGTGAGCGCCCGGAAATCGGCATCCACCTGATCGAGATGGTTGATGACGAACATCGACGGCTTCTCGATCATCTCGCCGTAGGTCCAGGCGAGCTCCGTACCCACCTGCACGCCCTCGACGGCATCCATGACGAAGATGGCCGTGTCGGCGACCCGTAGCGCCGAGATCACCTCCCCCATGAAATCGGGATATCCCGGCGTGTCGATGATGTTGATCTTGTGGCCCTTCCACTCGGCATGAAGCAGGGAGTTGAAGACGGACATCTGCCGCTCGTGCTCACTCGGATGATAATCGCTGACGGTGCTGTTCGCCTCGATCGAGCCCATCCGTCGGATGGCGCCGCTGGCGAACAGCATGGCTTCAGCCAGCATCGTCTTTCCACTCCCCTGGTGCCCTACCAGAGCTACGTTTCTGATGTGATCGGCATCGTAGACGTCCATGAACCTTGCTCCATATTTATGATCGCCGCGCGCATCGCGTACCGGAGGCGTCGTGCGATCGAAACTCGAAATTCCGCAGCAGGAAACCCGTGAATCGGAACGCGGTCGGGCGCCGCGTGGAGAGAGAGGCCGTCCGCAGCACACCGTTCCCGTCCACATCCGGGCAGAACCCCCACGGTGCTGCCTCGTCTAAAATACACCCCGTAAAAAAATAATCAAGAACCCGCATTGCATTGAACCTGGTCGCCATTGAAACGGCCACGACCCGTTGCGGCGTAGCGGTCTGGATCGACGAGGACGTGGTGGTGGAGCTCGCGCTCCGACAGCCTCGGGCCCATGCCGAGAACCTCGTTCCGCTCCTCGCGGACGCCCTGCGATACGCCGGACTCGATGCCGGTCGTCTCGACGCCGTCGCGGTTTCGGCCGGTCCCGGTTCGTACACCGGACTCCGCATCGGCGCGAGCACGGCGAAGGGGCTGGCCGTCGCGGTCGACGCCGAGCTCGTACCCGTGCCCTCCCTCGAGGCGCTGGCCTACGCCGCTCGGGAGGCGATCTCCGAGTCGGACGTGCTCGTGGCTGCTTTTGACGCCCGCCGGGACGAGGTGTTCGCCGCCGCTTTTCAGAAGCGGAAGGACGGATCGCTCGACGTCCATCGCGAGACCGTCGCCGTCGCCGTGGGCGAGGTCGCGGACTGGCTGGGCGCGGTCGAAGGGGACGTCGTGCTGGCGGGCGACGGCGGAGAGAAGATTGCCGGCGCCTGGAAAGCCCCGAGGCGGAACGTCAAGCTGCTGCCGGACGCGGCCGCTCACCCCGCGGCGGCGTGGATCGCCCGCCTCGGCGCGGAGCGGTTAGCCGAAGGTCGAACCGCCGACCCGTCGCAATTCGAGCCCTTCTACTTGAAGGAATTCGTCGCGAAGAGACCGACCGCGTCGGCTTTCGAGAAGCTGTCGTTCTAGCAAGCATCCGGGCCCGCGGCGTCACACGACACCGGCCGGTTTGCCATCGCGGGATCACCTATTATTTATTTGAAGGATCGCGACACGTCGGCATTCGGCTGGGGGTTCCAAGATTGCGAGACGGAGAGCACTCGCCTGAGAGTTGAAGGATCGTAGGGCCAGGCATTCGGCCGGGAGTTGAGGGATCGTAACGCCGGGCACTCGCCTGAGAGTTGAAGGATCGTAGAGCGGGATAACTCGGCCTGAGAGTTGAAGGATCTCGATGCCGGGCATTCCGACGGGAATGCATCCGGCTCTAGCGCGTACTATGCTGAGTGGTTGCCATGCAACGGAATGGAGATCCAAGCTTTGAGTCGTTAAGCGACATTCACGGAATGGCGTGGTTCAAGAGACAGAAGGCGGGCATCCTCACCGATCTGAAGGAGCAGAACGAAATGCCCGAAGGCCAGTGGGTCAAGTGTCCGAAGACGGGTGAGATCGTAAACCGAAGGGAGCTCGAGGAGAATAATCTCGTCGTGCCGACGTCGGGCTATCATTTTTCGATGAGCAGCCTGGGGTACTTCAAGATCGTTTTCGACGACGGCCGGTTCGACCTCTATGACGAAGACCTGATCTCTACCGACCCGCTGGGTTTCAAGGATCGAAAAGACTACTCGGCCAGGCTCGACGCCGTACGGAAGAAGACGAATCTGAACGACGCGGTGCGGGCGGCCATGGGTAACGTGGGAGGCCGGCGCCTCTCCGCCGCCGCGATGGACTTTTCGTTCATCGGCGGCTCGATGGGCTCCGTCGTCGGAGAAACCATCGCGCGCGCCATTCGGCGGGCGTACACGGAAAGGACGCCCCTCCTCATCATTTCGCAGAGCGGCGGCGCCCGCATGATGGAGGGCGCCCTCAGCCTCATGCAGATGGCGAAGACGAGTGCACATCTGAGCCGCCTCCACGAGGAGGGCCTACCCTACGTCTCGCTCATGACCAATCCGACTACGGGCGGCGTCACGGCCTCTTTCGCCATGCTCGGTGACTTCAATCTTGCCGAACCCGAAGCCCTCATCGGCTTCGCCGGTCCGCGGGTGATCCGAGAGACCATCGGACAGGATCTTCCGGAGGGCTTTCAAAGCTCCGAATTCCTGCTCGAGCACGGATTCATCGATTTCATCGTCGACCGCCGGCATTTGCGGAACCGACTCGTGCAATTACTGGATCTGATCCAGGAATAATCCGA
>CAZMXY010000299.1:0-2047 GCA_964570345.1 uncultured Rhodothermales bacterium
CGGGGCAGCTCGGATCGATGTCGTCGACGGCCGCGGCGTGCATGCGCATGACCTCGAGCATGGGCTCGCGGTTCTTCTCGAACCCGGCGAACGGACCGATCCGGTCGTTGGCTGCAATCTCCGCGCTGCGGGCGTACGCCTCGCCGTGCTCGATCGCCATGATCGCTCCGGCGACTGCGCGCCCTTCGTCGCTGTCGTAAGCGAGGCCCATTGCCATGAGGAGGGCGCCGAGGTTGGCAAACCCGAGGCCGAGCGGGCGATAGTCGTGGCTGTTCAGGGCGATCGAGGCCGATGGATAGCCGGCGTTGTCGACCAGGATCTCCTGCGCGGTGATGAAGATGCGGGTCGCCGCGCGGAAGCGCTCGACGTCGAAGGAGCCGTCTTCGTTCTGGAATTTCCGAAGATTGAGCGAGGCGAGATTGCAGGCCGAGTTGTCCAGAAACATGTATTCGGAACACGGATTGCTCGAATGAATCGAGGCCGTGTTCTTGCAGGTGTGCCACTTCTGGATGGTATCCTCGTACTGCATGCCGGGATCGCCGCACACGTGTGTGCCTTCGGCGATCTTATGCAGGACGTACGCGGCGTCGATCGTTTCGATCACGTCGCGGTCGAGGACGGCGCGTAGGCCGTAGCCCGTCGCACTTTCCGCGGCCGTCATGAACTCGTCGGTCACGCGAACGGATTGATTGACGTTCTGAAAGGCGACGCTGCCGTAGGCCGGACCGTTGAACGAGCCGTCGTAGCCTTCCTCGATAAGGGCCCATGCCTTTCGTTCTTCGTCCTGTTTGGCCTCGACGAACTCCATGACGTCGGGGTGCCAGACCTTAAGCGTCTGCATGATCGCCGCGCGGCGGGTCTTGCCGCCGCTCTTGATGGTGCCGCCGGTGGCGTCCTGGACGCGCATAAAGCTGACCGGACCACTCGGCTGGCCGCCGCCAGAGAGCTTCTCCCTGGAGGAACGCAGTTTCGACCAGTCGGCGCCGACGCCGGACCCGAACTTAAAGAGCCGGGCGCTCTCGCCCATCAGCTTCCAGATGTCATCGATAGAGTCGTCGACGGAGATAATGAAGCAGGCGGAAGCTTGCGGCCGCTCGTAGGGATCTACCGGACCGACTTTCTTCTTTTTCTCGTCCCACGCATAGATCGTCTTCCCGCCCGTGTCGCGCACGCCGTACTGGTGGTGGAGTCCGACGTTGAACCAGACGGGGCTATTGAAGGAGCCGTACTGGTTGACGCATAGCCACGTCAGTTCGTCGTAGAACCGTTCGCCGTCCTCTCTCGAGGCGAAATAGTTCTGTTCGATCCCCCAGTCGGAGATGGTCCGTGTTACTCTGTGGATGAGCTGTTTGAGGGACGATTCGCGTCCTCCCTGGGCGGGGTCGACGCCGGAGCGGCTGAGGTCGCCGTAAAAATACTTGCTCGCCACGACGTTCGTAGCGAGTAGGCTCCACGCCTTGGGAAATTCGACGTCCTTCTGCTCGAAGATAGCGTCGCCCTTCTGGTTCTTTATGGCGGCGTCGCGGCGTTCCCATTCGACGGAATCGAACGGATGTTCGTCCGGCTGTGCGAAGACGCGTTCGATGGCGAGGCCGCAGCGCAGGTCCTCGCGGATCTTCACGTCGGCCTGTTGCTTTTCGGACCGATTGGCGGGTGATGGCATGCTGGACATATCGCCTCCGAGGGATCTACGTTGGAATTAATGCGATGCTGCGCGCGTTTGTAGTCGGACGCGCGGCGCGGGAGCGTGCCGAAAAATTGCGGCACGTTGGGGAAGCGCCCGAAGGGGAGACGCCCCGGCTCCCTTGTCTCCCAGGTGCTTCGTTACGCGAGGCGCGTCCGTACAGGACTAATAACGGCTTACCGCATCTATGAGCGATAAACCGTCGACGGTTGGCGGCGCGTGCGTCTATTAATAAATTGAGGATGGGACCGTTATGCAAGCCGTTTTTATTCACAAGTAAAAAGATTACAAGCGCCTGCCCGTTTTATAACGATCTTAGGATAAAAGTGTGCCCGTAACCGGCATTTTAGAACGACTTTGCCT
>CAZMXY010000299.1:2147-3805 GCA_964570345.1 uncultured Rhodothermales bacterium
TCTTCAAAGGCGGCCGGCATGCGGGGGACCTCCTGGGCGTCAACGTCGAACGGGAAAGGCAGGGTCATAGTCTTTGAATCGTTAGGTAGGGGGAACTCGAGCCGCGACGTGAAATAAGGAACGCCTTTCGTCCAAAATCAAGAGCCTCTGGAGGCGTTGTTCAAAAAATTAACATTCACCCGGAGCGAATTCTCGCGAACTCCGAACCCCGGGAGCGACTTTATAGTTATTGTGCGCGCATCGTAGACCCGTTCCGGCGTGGACGCGATCACAATCCACATGTGAATACCCGACCAGGACATGCTGCACGAGACCGTCGAACGAAGCGCCTATCCGCATCCCGAAGAATTCAAGGTGATGCGACCCGAATATAGCGAGTTGGAGAACGAATATTATCGGGCGACCATCATCGTGGCGCCCTTTCGGGTGGCCGGCGAAAGCCGCACGAAGGCCGGCGCGCGGCGAGCGGCACTGTACGAAGCGGAAAAGACCTATCGATCCTACCACCCTTCGTACCGCGTCGAGAGCCCGTTTCCGGACGAGTTCGTCGATCGCGAGGGCATTAAGTGGTTTCGCGTTCCGACCTCGCAGCGAGACGAGTTAGGCGACTACCGATTTGTCGACGAAAGTGACGAGGAGGATTATGCCGACGTCGAATCGATGCTTGCGTGGGACGTTCGACCGGCTGATGCCAATCCTCCGGAAGAAGAGGAGGAAGAGTAAGGCGGCATGACGAGAGTGGGGCCTGCCCTTCCGCCTTTTTGCGTCTCGCCGATCATCTCGACAAGATCACCCAGAGGGCGTGAATCACCCCGGGAATGAATCCCAGCAGCGTCAGGAGGACGTTAAGCCAGAAGTGGGCCCCGAGTCCAACCTGTAGGAACACGCCCAGGGGCGGAAGAATGATGGCGGCGATGATGCGGAGGACGTCCATGGTTGGGTTATTGCTGTTCTAATCGCAGATGCAAGGTGCCTTCCAGGGCGGTTATTCCCACGTAGCGGCGCGAAAAATTGGCAGGATTAACGGTTAGGGGGACTTCAGCCGTCAAGAGGCCCGACCTCGTTTCGTCTCTTCGCAGGGTAAAGTCCTCACTCAGGAGTATTCTATTGTAGCTCTCGCGCTGCTCGCGGGCGCCGTCGATACGTACCGAGCGCTCCGTCACGGTGAAACTACCGCCAAGAAAGTACTCATCCCCGGCCACGAATCCGTACCTGAAGATGAAGTTGCCTCCGCTCGAAAGGTCGAGGTGTGTACGGCTGGTCTCCAGCGTATCGAGCACGTTGATGGGCTGAACCGCGGACGACGTGGGTCGGAATTCGAACTCGGTGAACGAATAGCGCCCGGCCACGTCTCGCGGCTCCGGCTGGTCGATCGGGTCGCCGGAATCACATGCAGCTAAGGAGACGGTCACGAGAACGGCTAGCAGTGAAAGGCACAATCGTATTTTCATGTAGGAGATACCGTCGGTCTGCGTGAACGGATTTTTGAAGATTGAAGGGTCCGGAGGAAAGCCGCCGGGAAGCCGACTACCAAATTCTCGTGCCTTATATGCCCATCGGCAGATCCCGACTCCGGCGTTACGACAAAATATAGTTCCGTTCTCTTTTTGATCGGCTTTAATTCATCCGCGTCCGGCCGATACCTGGGGCGATTGGAT
>CAZMXY010000300.1:0-3803 GCA_964570345.1 uncultured Rhodothermales bacterium
ACCATCATGCGTGCGGGTAGCGTTATCAGCGTCTTCATATCCGTACTTTCTGCGGATGGCGATAAAACGAAAGAATCATCCAACGTGGATCCAATCACTTAGATAAGAATCGCAGACTTCTGTTTTTCTCATTAAGTCTGGGCAAGACGACGTTCAGAAGGATACTCACATCGAAGAGGATGCGCAATGTCGATCCGGGCTGCGGATTGTCGAGGCTCACGACGTACAACTCTTGATGAGACTGCTGCCACCAAACACGATTCATACGAAGGACATGCGTAGCACGACAGGATCGTATGCGCTGATGCTCCTCGCGGCGGTTTTCGCTCTAGTGACGGGCTGTTCCCGCTCTCCCGGGTCCCTGGATCAGTCCGACGTGGATCGGCCAAACGTCATCATCATATTTGCCGATGACATGGGTTACGGCGACGTGGGCGTCTACGGCGCCGAAGGCTTCGAGACCCCCAATCTGGACCGGATGGCCGAAGAAGGGATGCGCTTCACGTCGTTCTACGTCCCCGCCGTTGCGTGCACCCAGTCCCGGGCCGCCCTCCTGACCGGCCGGTACCCCATGAGAGTAGGTCTACCCTACGTGATCTTCCCGCAAGCGAAGATCGGCCTCAATTCGGATGAATTAACGATTGCGGAGGTCCTGAGAGAGCGCGGTTACGCCACGGCCGCACTGGGCAAGTGGCACCTCGGAGCGCACCCCGACTTCTTGCCCACGAGCCACGGGTTCGATCAATTTTTCGGGTTGCCGTATTCCAACGACATGAGTCCGGACCCGAAGAACAACCCGCGGGAGGAGGTGCGCGAACAATTCCCGCCGCTACCGCTCATTGAGGATACGACGGTCGTGGAGCGGGAGCCGGACCAGGCCGCTCTGGTTGATCGCTACCTCGATCGCGCGGTCGACTTCATCGACCGGAATCAAGATCGGCCGTTCTTCCTCTATCTCGCCCACCATTTCCCGCACGTGCCGCTCTTCGCGACGGAGCGTTTCGAAGGCCGTACGGAGCACGGTCTCTATGGTGACGTAATCAGCGAGATCGACTGGTTGGTGGGACAGATCGTTGGCGCCCTGGAAGAGAGGGACCTGCGTCGTCGCACGTTGATTTTATTCACTTCCGACAACGGCCCATGGTTGATCTTCGGGGATCACGGCGGCTCCGCCGGCCCTCTGCGCGAAGGAAAGGTCACGACGTTCGAGGGAGGACACCGGGTGCCCGCCATTGTCAGCTGGCCGGGCCGGATTCCCGGAGGTCGGGTGTCGGACGTCATGGTCACGTCGATGGATGTGCTGCCGACCGTCGCCGGGCTGGCCGGGGCGGAGCTGCCGGACGACAGGGTCATCGACGGCTACGACGTCTGGCCGATCCTGTCCGGAGCCTCGGAAGCCGAGACGCCCTACGAAGCCTTCTATTACTATCAGGATCGTCAGTTGCAGGCCGTTCGCAGCGGTCCCTGGAAACTGCACGTTCCTCATAGCTATCTGGGCTTGGGAAAGGCAGGCCAGGGTGGAGACGTAGGCGAATATGCTGAGCGGCAGATCGAGCTCTCCCTCTTTAATCTGGAGACGGATGTCGAAGAATCCCGGAATGTGGCCGATGAGCATCCCGACGTCGTCGCGCGACTTACGAGGCTCATCGAGCAAGGGGCCGCCAAGCTCGGCGATGCCTTAACCGACGTTCGTGGTTCCGACCAGGGAGAGCCGGGCCGTATCGAGGAGAGCTGGGATCAGCTGGGGCTTGAATAGTCGGTGCGCCGGCCGCCATCTTCATAGGTGCTGCGGCCGAATCGCGTACAAGAGCTGCTCCGGCGAATACATGGCGAGCGTCGCCGGCTTGAAGTCTCCAAGATTTCGGCTCACGATACCATCGGCTGACGCATGCCGCGCCGCCTCGTGCTGAACGGCATCTTCATAGTCGACAAATCCGATCTCCAACGCCTCTATCAGAACAGCCCGCGTAACCGGCGCCACTTCGCAAAGCTCCAACAGGCGTCGGATCCCGTCCAGCGACCGTTCTCGGCCTTGCTCCCGCCCGACGATGTAATGGATCGTCGGAATAGTAACCGCACAAATCAGCCCATTGAGGGTGCCCGTCTCGACGGCTGCGAGTAGCTTGGCCGCTGCTCGCACGTGAGGCTCGCGGTAGAGGACCACGTCGAGGAGGACATTCACATCGAAGAGGACGCGCAATAGCGGTCCAGGCCGGGAGGGTTCGTGCATGGCCCCGGACTATCGATACTTGTCGGCGAGATAGCGGCGGTAATCGTCCTCGTCAAGGTTGCTTTCGGCAGCAATACCTACCAGCGAGCGGGTGGTTGGAGGTAGATCCTGCATCCAATCATCATCTTCATCCTTCTCTGCACGTGTTTCGCGGACCGTTATGGCCCGAAAAAAATCGGCAATCAACTGAGAAAGCGATGTGCCACGTTCGCTGGCATAGCGCTTGGCACGCTCGATGAGCGCCCCTTCGATCCGGAGCGTCAGCTTCTTGGCCTCAGACTCGTCCTTGTTGGATAGCAAGCTCATGTTGATCGGGACCTTATATACGTACAGAGTCTCTTATAATATACGTCACAGCGACAAGAAGTTGCCTGCGGCGAGGCTGCCCCGCGTTGTCGAGGCTCACGACCTCCAAAACATAGACGGAGTCCGATCAAGGAATGATCAATGTCTCCGCCGTCCGGAACGTCTATCCGATCTGAAGGAGCATCCACCCGAGGACGGCGCCGCCGAGCACGAGCCACGCTGCGTTGAGGCGAAATCGCAGCGTGGCGACGGCGGCGAGCACGGCGATCAGCCAGGCCTGCCACGTCGTGAGGGTCGAGACGCCGAGCTGGATCGTCACGGCCACCATCAGGGCCACGGCGGCCACGTTCACGGCGTCGAGAAACGCCGAAAGCCACACCGATTCGCGCAGTCGGGGGATGATCGGATTGATGATCAATACGAAGAAGAACGAGGGCAGGAAGATGCCGAGGGTCGCGACGGCGGCGCCCGGGATGCCTTCGATGACGTATCCGATGAAGGTCGCAGTGGAGAGCACGGGACCGGGAGTGAACTGTCCGATCGCGATGGCGTCAAGGAGCTGCTCCTGCGTCAGCCAACCGTAGTCCTGCACGAGCCCGCCTTCGAGGAAGGCGACGAGCACGTAGCCGCTGCCGTAGAGGACGGCGCCGACCTTCAGGAAGAATAGGAACAGTTTCCAGAGCGATACGCTCGCCGCCGCCGCACCTGCCGCCGCACCGCCGCCGGCCGCTGCGCCGGCGTTCTGGAGCAGGAGGATGGGCACGAATCGCTGCGCCGTCCGCGAGCTGTCGTAGCCGACGGCACGCAGCCAGAGCGTGCCGACGACGCCGCCGACGAGGAGGGCCGTGATCTCGCCCACGCCCAGAAGAACGGCCGCGGCAGCGGCGACGGCCATCACCGCGAAACGCCATCCTTTGATCGCTTCCTTGCCGAGCTTCCAGACGGCGCCGAGGATCACGGCAATCACGGCAGGCTTGATGCCGTAGAGAAACGGCTCGACCTGCGGCAGCGACCCGTACTCCACGTAGAGCCATCCGAAAAAGCCCGTAATGAGGACGGCCGGAAGGATGAAGCACGAACCCGCGACGAAGAGGCCCGGCCACCCCGCCCGCTCGTAGCCGACGTGCATCGTCATCTCGGTCGAGTTCGGGCCCGGGATCAGGTTCGTCGCGCCGATCAGATCGAGAAAATGCTGGCGGTCGATCCACTTGCGGCGCGTGACGACCTCGTCCTCCATCATCGCGATGTGCGCCGCCGGTCCGCCGAA
>CAZMXY010000301.1:0-3799 GCA_964570345.1 uncultured Rhodothermales bacterium
GGTTGACGCCGACCCTGAAGAAAGTAGTGTTCTCGTTCATAGTGAATCCCTTTACTTCTGCCGCCGATAGTGCGCCGTCATGAGCTCGTTCCACGTCCCGTCAGCGCCTTGCATGTAGGCTGTCAGCGTCCGGTAGTCGTCGCTCTTGAACTCGATGACATCGCGGTAATTCGCCATCTTCCCTTCCGTCTCAAAATCGGGCCCCTCACAATTGAGCGTGAGGACGCGTTGCGTGGCATCAAGCTCACCGTCATAGACCCAGAGGTTCGACATCATCGATCCGGCCCACGAGCCCACGAACCGCTTCTTCCGCGGATCGTAGCCGAGCGTCATGATGTTCGTCCCGGTGCCGCCACCAGGCATATCGCCCTCGCCCTCGGCGATGATCCAGATCCCCCCGAGCGAGCGCACGCTCTCGGATCCCGTAACCTTCTCGACCGGCTGATCCGGCCCCATGGCCGCCTCGCTCTCGTACGTCCACTCGCCGATGAGCTTATGCAGCCATTCGTGTTCTTTCTGCGGTTCGGCCTTCATCATCGGTTCCTGTTTCTTGGTTGCTTCCATCGCTTCATGCTCCTCTGGTTGTAGACGGTGTGGGAGTTAGACTTCTTGAATTAACGACAACACGTTTCCGGCAGGATCCTTGAACCAGGCTATCTTCATGTCCTCGTTGGAGAAAATGCCCTTCGCATCCGTTCTGAGCCCGGGCTGGTTGTAGACCTCGAAACGCACCCCCATGCGGGTGAGCCCGTCGACGGCTCCCTGGAGATCATTTACCGGAAAGTTCAAAATCGTGAATGTGGCCGGAACATGGTCGACTTTGGGATACACGAAAATCCTGCTGCCGTTGGCGAGAAGAAGGTCAAGCCCCATGGGTCCTTCCGAGACGTCCAGGCCGAGCGTGCGGCCGTAGAAATCCTTCGCTCGCTGCAAGTCGTCGACTGAAAAGCTGCTGAACGTTTGGCTATCTTTGAACATTGGTTCCTCCGGATTGTGCACGCCGGCGTGGCGTTTATGATACATAGTCGTTCGGATCCAGCGATATTCGACTGCGCCGGCAGCAACGTTCGAAACACGAACGGTACGAATGTACTATGAACACCGTCTACTTCGGCCCGTCCGCGATCGCCTGTTCAATGTGTCACGGAATGCGATTCGCGATCCTGTGCGTTATCGTTGCAGGGTGCGCCGCGGGACCGAACCGTCCCCAATCGCTGGGAGAAGCCCTTATGTTTCACGCCTCCTTCGACGGGCACGTCGACGCGGACTTCGCTCTCGGCGACTCGGTTCTGTATCACGCACCGAGTTGGGACGACCGCGCGGAGAGAACGATCGGCCTTCCGGCCGAGGTCACGCACACCGCCGCTAGAGGCCGCTATGGTGACGGGCTGGAATTTTCCATCGCGCGGAATCCGGTCGTCGTCGTCTTCAACGGAGATAGAAACGTCGCCTACCGGGACTCCAGCTGGAGCGGGACCTTCTCGTTCTGGTTGAGCCTCGATCCGGACGAAGACCTAGCGCCGGGATTTAGCGATCCGCTCCTCGTCACGTCGAGGAACTGGAACGATGCGGCCCTTTTTGTGGACTTCACACGTGACGACACGCCGCGGCATTTCCGGTTCGCCGCCTTCGCCGATCTGGACGTGTGGAATCCGTCCGGACGTGACTGGGAGGATATCGCCGTAGAGGAGCGGCCGATGATCGAAATCGACGATGCGTCGTTTTCGCGAGGCCGATGGACTCATGTCGCGATGACCTTCGAAGACTTCAACACGGGCCGCGAGGACGGCGTACTCACGGCCTATCTCAACGGAGAGAGAGTCGGCACATTATCGGATCGAGTACAGACGTTCACCTGGAATGCCGGCGAACCCGTCATCGCGCTGGGCATCAACTACGTAGGTCGATTCGATGACCTCGCAATCTTCGACCGCAATCTCACAGGTGCCGAAATCCAGGAAGTCTACCGTCTGGACGGCGGGATCGCGGCGCTCTACGACGAACGCCCACCGGGAAGGCCATGACCTGCGCGATGATGAATCCCAGATGCGATGATGAATCCCGGATGCACCGATGAATCGCGGATGCGCCGATGAATCGCAGATGCGTCGGCGACAAGCAAATTGTCCGGGGACGCCGTCCGACTGTTCATACGCCGACTGTTCATACGTCTCCATTCACCCCGCCCTAAATCCTCACGGAACGCAACCATGAAGCGGTTCGGATTCTTCCTTCCGGTGCTCGCCGCCCTGATCACGTCCTGTGCCGCGGCACAGGTGCCCCCGCCGACACCGCTGCTTCCCATTCCCACAGCCCGTCAGCTCGATTGGCAATACGATGAGATGCGGCTGTTTCTGCACTTCGGGGTAAACACGTTTACGGACCGCGAATGGGGAACGGGAGAAGAGGATCCGGCCGTCTTTGTACCGCAGCGGCTCGACGCCGCGCAGTGGGCGCGCGCTGCCGCGGAAATCGGCTTTGGAGCCGTGATTCTCACGGCGAAGCACCACGACGGCTTCGCACTCTGGCCCAGCCGCTACACGGATCATTCCGTCCGCAGCAGTCCATGGCGCGAGGGAGCGGGTGATGTCGTCCGTGAGCTATCCGAGGCGGCGCGCGAAGAAGGCGTCAAGCTCGGTCTTTACCTCTCGCCGTGGGATCGGCACGAGCCGACGTACGGTGATCAAAAAGCATACAACGCCTTTTATATGGGCCAGCTTCGTGAGCTGCTGACGGAGTACGGTCCGCTCGCGGAAGTCTGGTTCGACGGAGCCAAAGGCGAGGACGCCGCAGACATGGATTATGATTTCGACGGCTACTGGTCAATGGTTCGCCAGCTTCAGCCGGGAGCGGTGATCTTCTCGGACGAGGGCCCGGACGTACGCTGGATCGGCAATGAGCACGGCTTCGCCGGCGAGACGAACTGGTCGACGATCGATCGAACAAAGGTATCCGTCGGACAGCACGGCATTCAGGACTACCTGAATCAGGGAGAAGAGGGAGGGCCGGACTGGGTGCCCGGTGAGTGTGACACGTCGATTCGTCCGGGCTGGTTCTGGCATGAGGCCGAAGAGCCGAAAAGCCTCGACCGCCTCCTCGAAATCTATTTCAAGTCGGTCGGCCGCAACTGCGTGCTCCTGTTAAACGTCCCTCCGAACAGGGCGGGGCGACTGGACGATGCCGATGTCGAGCGCCTGCGTGAGCTGCGTTCGGCACTGGATCGGATCTTTCGCGTCAACCTCGCCGAAGGCGCGCGAGCGGAGGCGGATCACGCGCGCGGCGACGACGCTTCATTCGCGGCCGAGCGCGTCCTGGACGGCGACATCGACACGTACTGGGCGCCCGCCGACGGTGCCACGACCGGAAGTCTCACGCTCGAGATGGGCGATCCTGTAGAGTTCAACGTCATCCAGATCCAGGAGCCGATCGCCATGGGCCAGCGCGTCGCGGCGTACCGTTTCGAAATCTGGGACGGCACCGCGTGGCGAACCGCCGGCAGCGGCACGACGATCGGTCACCGGAAGCTCGACCGGCTCGAGGAGTCGGTCACCGCCGAGCGCGTGCGTCTCGTCATCGAAAGGGCCCTCGCGGATCCGCTGATTGCAGAGATCGGATTGTATTTCGACCCCTACGTTGAGCGACCGTAAAATTCCATTGCATCATTCATTCCCCAAGCCGCGACGACCTCATCGACAGAGACCGCTCATTCATCTCCTCCCGAGTGAATCTTCGGCCGCCGGTGCATGCGTAGCGCTGCAGATCGCGAACTACCGCGATCGCCTCATCAACGCGTGGCTCG
>CAZMXY010000302.1:0-3786 GCA_964570345.1 uncultured Rhodothermales bacterium
CCCAGGCCGGTCTCGATGTCGTCGCGCGACTGGCCTGCCTCGGGCCGAGATCATCACCTTCGCCCTCATGCTTCCGCCATCGCCGGCGTCGGGGGCCCGCGGGAGACGCACTTCCGGGATTCGCTACACGATCTCGTGATCGATTCCGAAATATCGGTGGACAACAATGTGCCTGGAGCGGATGATGCGCTGCCACTCTACGCCGGGAGCCATCAAGCGGACGTGCTCTGGGACGTGATATTCGACAGAGGTTGGGGCTCAGACGAGATTCGATACGCTGTCAAATTCTCTCGTCCTCTAACAGTGCGCGCGTTCCTGCCGCTGGCTTGTGCGGGTTCGACGCTCCGGATGGTGCGCGTGAACTGATTTCTCCTGCCTCGAGCCAGGGGATGTCTCTAGTAGTCGACGACGAATACGGGAAGCGCACTCCCTTCGGCCAGTTTCATCTCGGGCTCGGCATCCACCAGGACGACATACGGAAAGAGGCCGCGCTCCCGGGTTGCCACTTCGTACGTGAGCGGCCCCGTCTCCGCGGAAACTTTGAATCGTTGGGCGCCGCCGAAAAGCCTGTCATCCATGATAAATACGTAGAAATCTTTCGTGGCCTGGTCGAATTTCACCGACTCGCCAGGCTTGACCTTCGTTACGCCCGGCCGCACCAGCCACCGACCGTCTTCGACTTCCTCGACGGTTACGGTCGTCGTTACGGTCTCTTCTTCCGCGACCATCGTCTGTGTCTCATTCATCGCTGCACCCTTCCTTTTGAGAATTGATTGTACGGTGATTTCATTGTCCGTCGTCAAAAGATGCCCACCTCTCTCCGTACATAATCGGCGAGCAGCGGCGAGCGTTCGATGTAAAACCGATCGAATCCGCTCTCCAAAGCCCGTTCTACGAAGAAGCCGGCACGTTCGGTGTCTCCTGCCAGGGCGTGGACCTCCGCCGCGTGAGCGTAGACGTCGCCATCCCCTTCCCCCGCCTCGAGCACGTCCTGTATCGTCCGCCGCGCCCGGTCCGTTTCGCCCTGGTAGGCATAGTACACCGCCAGCCGAGCGATCGTCATCGCGTCACGCGGATTGATCGAGCGCTCCACCTCAGCCCGCTGGATGGCCTCCGCAAATGACGCCCCTGCCCTATCGGAGGCCGATCCCGACCAATAGTAAGCCTCCCCGAGCGCGCCCCAGATTCGATAATCAGTGTCATTCTCGCTGATTGCTTTTTCGTACAGCTCGGCGGCGCCGGCGAAGTCGTGCTCGAGGTAATAATAGAGCGTGCCGAGATTAAGGTACGTGCGGTACTCGGGCTGAAGCTCGAGGGCGGTCTCGAACGCGTCGAGCGCATCGTCCCGCCGGCCGAGCAATGCATAAATACTGCCCAGATATGCGTAGGGACGTGGATTGCCGGGCGCGAGCGTCACGACATGACCGAAACGGGTGGCCGCCTCCTCGTACCTGCCGCTCCGGAAATACACGACACCAAGATAATGATGGCCGGCCCAGTAGGCGGGACGCAGCGCGACGGCGCGTTCTAAGTGGTTTTCGGCCAGGTGGATATTCCGCTCCGGATCCCGAACGGTGGCCAGCCTCTCGTACGTTCGTCCGAGCTCCCGGTGCGCGTCCGCATTCCGCTCGTCCAACCGGACGGCCTGGGAGAGGGTTTGCTGCGCCTCCTCATACCGGCCGAGGCCGAGCTTCACCATGCCTACGGCGATCTGGACTGCTACCAGGTTCTCGCCCAGCGTGGATGCCGTGTCACCATGCGCCACCGCAGGTTCGACGAACCGTGGATCCTTCTCGAGGTCGTACTTGCGCCAATAGGCTTCCGCCAGCCCCGCATGGGCCAGGGCAAACCGAGGATCGAGGGCCGTCGCCCGCTTCAGAAGATCAATCGCCGCGTCAAGGTTTTCCTCCCGATCGTACTGCTGGAGATACCCTTTTCCGCTGACGAAAAATTCGTACGCACCCGGTACGGACGAATCTCCGTCGTCGAACGCGTCGCGTGCCAGAGCGGGTTCGATGCCGATCATCGCGGCGATGGCCTCGGTGACCTTTTCGTGCATCGAACGGACGTCTCCGGCATCGGCGTAGATGATCTCCGATCCTATCTGCCGAAGCGAGACGGCATCGACGAGATTCAATGTGAGCTGCACGTCGCTGCCGGACCAGTGCATGCTGCCCGTGACGGCGAGCTTGATCCCGAACGCCTCACGGGCCTGGACTACGCTGCGAACACGCAGCTCGGTCACGTCCGACGCCGGGACGACCCAGAGGGCATCTTCGGGCGTCTCCACCACTGAAAGTGTACTTGTGAGGATCTGGAATAGTCCCTCCGCGATGGCATCCTTGCTGTCATCCCCTCCATAGCTTGAAAACGGCAGCACGACCAGGTGCCTGACCATACCGACGTCGCTTTCCAGGCCCACGATCGCCTGAAGACCCTGCAGCACGGACGACCCTGCGAGCGTCCCGGTGATGCCGAGTGCAAGCGCCAGGATGAGGACCATTGCCGCCGGAGCCAACCACCGAATATTTCGCCGCGGAGACCATGTCTGCCTGACGCCCGGCACCGCCGTCTCCACAAGCGGTTCCGCAGCGTCGGCGGCGCGATCGTAGCGCTCATTCCGATCCTTTGCGAGGCATCGCTCGACGACCTGGCGCACATGCTGAGGAATATGATCCGGCAGTGGCTCCGGCTCTACGTGCATGACGGCGTACAGCACGGCCAGCTCGTAAGCGCCGGAAAACGGCTTTTTGCCGCTCAGCATCTCATAAAGGACGGCTCCGAATGACCACAGATCGGTCCTCGCATCCGCGGCGTCGCCGCGAGCCTGCTCCGGTGACATATACGCCGCCGTCCCCAGCACCGCGCCGGTGCGCGTAATGTCGACCGCGGCCAACTTGGCGAGTCCAAAATCGAGAATCTTGACGGTGCCGTCCGTCGTGACGAAAAGATTGGACGGCTTGATATCCCGGTGCACGATACCCGCGTCGTGAGCGGCTCCCAGGCCCGTCAGTATCTGCCGGGTATAATCGAGGGCCTGTTCTATCGGAAGATTTCCCCGGGCGAGCACTGCCTCCAACGTCTCCCCTTCATAGCACGGCATGGCGATGAACGTTCTGCCGTCAGATGCCTGATCCACCTCGAAGACCGTGCACACATTCCGGTGATCGAGCAGTGAGGCGGCGCGAGCTTCCTGCACGAAGCGCGCGCGGGCCTTCTCGTCCAGTCGCAGGTGCCGCGGAAGAAACTTGAGCGCAACGGTGCGGCCAAGATTGACGTCCTCGGCGCGGTAGACAATTCCCATCCCCCCACTACCGAGACGTTCGGCGATCCTGAAGTGCGAGACGCGGCGACCCGTCATATCCTCCTCGACCTCCTCCGGTGCAGCCTCCGTCGCCAGCAGGCGGTCGACGTTCGCCACGTCATCGCCGGCCTGCGCTTCGGCGGTGGCGACAAGGCCTTCGAGTTCTTCACCGAGGTCCGGATCCTCTCCGCGAATCGCCTCAAGCCGGTCTGCCCGTTTCGATTCGTTGAGATCCATCAATTCGTCGAGAAGACGGCTAATCTGCTCTCCGTGCACGGGCGAGACAAGTGACCTCATGGGCAGGGGGTTGTAGCGGACAATTAGTTGCCCGGAGTATGGCCGTGGGGATCGAGCGCGCGGTTCCGTACTACCAAAGGTCCACTGCGCGTACGGAGCATCCGGAGGAGGATGTGGGGCCGGATCCCGCGCCATACGTGTTCAGAATAGGGGCTTACTCCTTTAAAAACAAATACTCGCATATA
>CAZMXY010000303.1:0-3759 GCA_964570345.1 uncultured Rhodothermales bacterium
GTAGTCGCGACCAGGTTGAGCGGATGATCGCCAACGATGTTCGAGGCGGTCGAGTACCGCGTCAGCCGCTCTGGCTCGCCGTCCACGGGAAGCCCGCCCCAATCCTGCTCGGTGGCCGGGGTCATCTTGGCTCCAAGGCTGCCGCTGTGCAGGCTCCTGATGATCTTGTGCTCCGGATCGTAGTTCTGCGCCTCGGGATCGTCGCCAGTGTAGAAGTTGGCGAAGCGGACGACACGATCCTTGTACTTCGCGTCATGAGGCCGGCAAAGCCCGTAGAAGTGAAACGCCGCGAGCGCTTCGCCCGTGTGCTCCCAGTCGAAGGACGTGATGAACTCTCGATGGTACATCCCGCCCTCCGCCATCGGAATGCCGGGAACCCGGGCCTCGGCGTATTGAAGCAAGTGGCCTTCCCAGGCCGCGACATAGTCTTCGATAATGGACTCCGACGAACCCAGCGCGTAGGCGAGCGTCCAGTTCCAGAAGTTCTCCATCGCGTCGTCCGGACCGTCGTTGCCGCCCCAACGTGGGGAGTGGGTCAGGTAGCCGCGTTCGTCGAGAAACTCGTCGGCGAATACGCGTGCACCCTCCGCATTCGCGGACAGGAGCTCCCGCTGCAGTAAGGCCCACTCCGGCGCCTCCATCGGCTGATCAATGACCAGTGATGGCTCGTACGACCCGAAAGCGTCCTCGCCGCTGGAGCAGCCGGCCGAGAGGAAGGTGGCCGCCGTCGCGAACACGATCAATCTAGTGAGGGGATGGAGAGGATTCATTTTTCGCCTGCTAACGAATTCCACAAGAACAATGGCTGGTCACTGCCTGCAGCACCCGTATCCGATCCGCTCAAACCGCACTCGCTCGCTCCAACCGGTTGGCCCGCAGGTCCTTGAACAGCGAGCGCTCGTCAGCTGCCGCGTGATCGAGCGCGACGAGCGGCGCGAGACGGATCGGTCCTGCGATGCGCGTGCTACGGGCGGCTCGAACTCCCGTGCCGGGATCGCCACGCCGGGTACTCCTCCTCGAGCACCGCTTCGGCCCAGCCGCCGTAGTAGCGATATCCGGTTCGGCGCTCCCGCTCGATCTTGGACATCCGATAGCGAAACACGGAGTCGCGTCCGAGGAAGAGCGGGCGGTTCGTGACCAGCTCATAGAAGCGCGCCCAGAGAGGGCCGGCGTCTGGATCCGGCACGATCCACATGTCTTCCCTACCCTCCTCGTCGACGAACTCTTCGTAGAGGTAGCCATGGATGGCCACGTCCCTGAACCAATCGACCGCGCCTTCGACCGCTTCCACGATCGACGGGCCCGGATCTTCTACCGACATGAGGAAGCGCACGACGCCGACGCTCTCGCCGCCGGAGAGTGATGGCGGCTCGTAGTCGCGAGCCCAGGCAGGCTCGAGGGTCTCCTCGTCGTGGCTATTCAACCTCTACAACCACCCGCTGGTACCTGGTTAATGGTGGTGTGCCGGTGTCTGTGACTTCGGCAATAACATGGATGGTATCCCCTTTGCCGGCACCGGCGGGCACCATGAAGGAGGCATCCTGTAACTCTGCATCCCGGATTTCAACAGTGCCGTCGTAGGATCCTGCTTCCTGGTATTGCCACCAGCGATACACCACCTCATCCCCGTCCGGGTCGTTCGTCCCCCGCGCACTCAGTTCCACTGGCATTCCCGGCCGCGCCTTTAGCTCTGCCGCGTGCGCCAGCAGAACTACCGGGGGATGATTCGCCTCTTCGTACGATTTCACGCTCCAGTCGGCTCGAGCCGCAAAATCGTTCTGGAATGCATCCGCCCAGCGCCACATGGGCTTGAAGTACTCCATCAAGAGCACGATGTCCTTATCGCCTTCGCGCATGGCGTTGCGCCCCCACGCCGTTCTCGTGTACCATCTCCCCCTCGGATATCGGTAGCCCGGCTCGGGGACCGGATCGAGCCAGGTGTTGTCGCGAACTCTCACGTAGCGGCCACCCCATCCCCCCCAATCGGGCTGCTCCTGGTTCCGTAGCCCGGTATCGATCACATGCAGGAACGCGGGCGAATCACCCTCGGACCTGAAATCTCCGGGATTAAAATCCGTATCACCCGACAGGCCATGGCTTCCAGGTGCGTGGGCTTTATAAAGAGAAGTCAGCGCACCATGATCTTCCAGGAGGTGCTGCTTCATCCAATCCGCGGTGAAGTACTTTTGCGTCTGCGGGGGCAGGATCTCGTCCCACTGGTACGCTATGGCCCAGAACTGATCAGAGATGATGGTCAAGATGTCGTACCGCCCCCAGTTGGGCCGGATATATTCCTGGTACGTAGGGTCCTGCTCCCAGATGAAGAAGAAGCGGATCTTGTCGGCCACGTAGTCCATCTTCTCGGGGTGCTCTTCCTGGATGGTCTTCAGGGCTCGTGCGATGGTATTCGTGCCACCCCATGCTTGCAGCCACACGGGGCGATCATCCGATTCATCCAGAAGAACACGGACGATCAGCTCCGATCCGGGCGTCGGCGCATCCATGTCACCCTCTGCGTCGACGTTACCGACGACGGTGCGCTCGCGCAGGTACTCGGGTGTGGGATACCGGCTGTCGTGCTTGACCAGATTCGGATAGACCTCCTCGTATGCATCCAGATACGGATCGGCCCAGTCATCTCCCGCCCACCGGTGACCGCGCCAGTGGTACTGGGAGCTCGACGTGACGATGCCCTCGATGTCCCACTCATTGGCGTAGAGCAGGAACCGGACCAGGGAGCACTCGTCGTCGACTTCTCCGTCGCTCGTGACGATGACCCGTGTCTGGGCATGCGTCGGGCCGACGAGAAATAGGACAGTCAGCGAAACAAGTATCCACGTCTTGGCCATCGACTCACCTCACATTGGGGGATTGAATTATATTGCGGAGGGGCGCCGGGTCGGGAGGCCTCAGAAAAACGTTCCCGCAGATTCTTGATCTTTCCCCCGGCGCCACCCGCTTCACCCTCACCGGCAACGCACCTGGCTGTGCCGAGCCGGACGGTTGGCCTGGCATGGACATGGGTGCAATTTATTCTGGGATCGTAAGCAATTCTACCTATTTTCCAGCCCAAACATGCTGGATTTCGAGATTACGACCGTAGCGCCACGCTGCGCCAACGGCTTTTCCCGTCAGGAAACATCCTCTGTCGTAAATCACCGTCAGGGCAAACTCGCGCAACTTGTGCATGACCTTAGCCGGTCCGAGCCGTGCGGCCTCAGCCGGCCGAATCACCAAGACTGTTTAGATATTTCTCCAGCATGGTATAACCATCGTCTGTAATCTCATTCCTGTCAGAGGAATCGTTGGGGTTAAGACCATTCTTCGTTTCCCATTCATCGGGCATGCCGTCATGGTCGGTATCAGTTGGTGGAGGGGCACTCTTTAGTTCCGGCCAGCCCCCGACATCCGCCTGCGAGTCGATGATGCCGCTCTTCTTTGATGGATCGGGCACGGAGTGACCTTGTTTGTAGGCTTCACCTTCATATTTGGCGTAGCCGTTGCGGACTTCATCAACAATCCGCGTATCCACGGCATCGCGTTTGGGCAATGTGGCCCCTGCATTTTCGAGGACAGAATGGTACGCCTCTTCGGCCGTTTGCTGGTCGATAGCCATAGCCGGCCAGGGGTCATCAAGTCGTACGAATTCATCGCCATCCACTCCAAGCCAGTTATCCGCCGTAACGGCGGGATTGCCAACCACAACATTGTCGGCAACGTACCAACGCCCTTCGTCGCCGGCCCCACGTGATGAAGGAT
>CAZMXY010000304.1:0-3755 GCA_964570345.1 uncultured Rhodothermales bacterium
CGCGTGAGCAGTTAGAGCGTGCCGACAGTCTTTTGTGGGATAGCGGGCGCGTCGCGTCCGACCGGTCCATCCACGTAGTCTATGAAGGTCCGCCTGTCGGTTCCGGGCAGCGGGTCTACTGGCGCGTGCGCGCATGGGACGGCGGCGGTGCGCCCTCTGCCTGGAGTGCTCCGGCGTTCTGGGAGATCGGACTCCTGGAGCCGTCGGACTGGCAGGCAGCGTGGATCACTCCGGATTGGGAGGAGGACACTTCTCGTCCGCAGCCTGCCCCGATGCTGCGGTCGGAGTTTCGCGTCGACGGAACGGTCGCGGAAGCGCGGGCATACGTCACCAGTCTCGGCCTTTACGAAGCGCAGCTCAACGGGCGCCCCGTCGGCGACCAGGTGCTCACGCCCGGTTGGACCAGCTACGACGAGCGTCTCCAGTATCAAACCTACGACGTAACGGAGCTCCTGCGGACCGGCGAAAACGCCGTCGGCGTCGTGCTCGGTGACGGGTGGTATCGCGGTGGTCTGACGTGGGACGAGCGCCGGAATGTCTACGGCGATCGTCTTGCGCTGCTGCTTCAGCTTCGGATCACGTACGCGGACGGCCGTCAACAGCTCGTGGTCTCCGACGGATCGTGGCGAGCGTCGACGGGTCCTATCCTGGCATCCGACATCTACGACGGGGAGATCTACGACGCCCGTCTCGAAGAGCATGGCTGGAGCCGTGCCGGCTACGACGACGGCGCCTGGTCCGGCGTGCGCACACTCGAGCACAGCAAGGAAATCCTGATCGCTCCAGCCGGGCCGCCCGTGCGAAGGATCCAGGAAATCGAGCCCGTCGAGGTCTTCGTCACCCCCGAAGGCGATACCGTCGTCGACATGGGTCAGAACATGGTGGGATGGATCCGGTTGCGGGCTCGTGGACCGGCCGGTACCACCGTGACCCTGCGCCACGCGGAGATACTCGACAAGGACGGCAACTTCTACACGGAGAATCTGCGGGCGGCAGAGCAGTCGAACAGGTACGTCCTCAAAGGGGAGGGTGAGGAAGTCTTCGAGCCTCATTTCACCTTCCAGGGGTTCCGGTACGTCGCCGTGGAGGGCTACCCCGGCGAGGTGACGGCGGATGACCTGACGGGCATCGTCCTCCACTCGGACATGGAGCCGACGGGCCATTTTGAGAGCTCGAATCCTCTGATCAACCAGCTCCAGCACAATATCGTCTGGGGTCAGAAGGGCAACTTCGTTGACGTGCCTACCGACTGCCCGCAGCGCGACGAGCGGATGGGCTGGACGGGAGACGCCCAGGTCTTCGCATCCACAGCGGCCTTCAACATGGACGTAGCGGGGTTCTTTACGAAATGGCTCCGCGACCTCGCTGCCGATCAGCTCGAAAGCGGCAGCATTCCGCACGTCATTCCCAACGTGCTGGGCTCCGCCGGCGGCGCGACCGGCTGGGCCGATGCCGGTGTGATCGTGCCGTGGACCGTCTACCAGCGCTACGGCGACGAACGGGTGCTCGAAACGCAGTACGAGAGCATGAAGGCGTGGATCGAGTACATGCGGGAGCAGGCCGCGACCGATCGCGATACCTACGTTTGGGATACGGGCTTCCATTTCGGCGACTGGCTCGCCTACAGCACGAACAATCCGGCCTATCCGGGCGCCACGACGAGCACCGCTCTGATCGCTACGGCCTACTTCGCTCATTCGACGGGCATCCTCGCTCGAATGGCAGAGGTGCTCGGAAAACAGGCGGATGCGAACGAATACGACGAATTGCGGCGGCGCATCGTGGCGTCTTTCCGAGACGAGTTCGTGACGCCGCGCGGGCGGCTTTCGTCCGATACTCAGACCGCCTACGTCCTCGCGCTCGCCTTCGACCTCCTCCCGGCGGATCTCGCCGCCCAAGCCGCCGGCCGCCTGGCCGAAGAGGTACGCGAACGCGGACACCTGACGACCGGCTTCCTCGGGACGCCCGAGCTGACGCACGTACTCAGCACGCACGGCTACCTGGACGAAGCCTACCGGCTTCTTCTCCGTACGGAATATCCGTCGTGGCTGTATCCGGTCACCATGGAGGCGACGACCATCTGGGAGCGATGGGACGGACTCAGACCGGACGGCACGTTTCAGGATGCCGGCATGAACTCCTTCAACCACTACGCCTACGGGGCGGTCGGCGGCTGGCTTTACGAAAAGGTGGCCGGCATCGACGCGGCGGCGCCCGGTTACCGTCGGATCCTCTTCGCGCCGAATCCCGGAGGCGGCCTCACGCATGCTCGCGCCTTTGTGGAATCCATGTACGGTCGAATCGAGTCTTCGTGGGAATTGGCGGACGGACGGTTCCGGCTGGCCGTCTCGGTGCCCCCGAACACACGCGCCACCGTTCGGCTGCCGAATGCCGATCTCGAAACTGTCGTCGAAGGCGATCGACCGCTCGCCGGAGCAATGGGGATCTCAGGTCCAATGCAGGACGGCGACGACGTGGTCGTTGAACTGGGCGCCGGACGGTACGCGTTCTCCTATCCGACCGACGGATACGAGGCCGCGCAGTCCTTCAGCGTCGAAACGCCCCTGCGGGTGCTAATGGCTGATGATGCGGCACGCGCCGTTCTCATCCGCCATTTCCCCGAACTCGTGCGCAGATTGCAGCTTCAGAATCTGGGGGACGTGACGTTCGGGGACGTCGCGCGCGATTCCGGCGAGATCGGCCCCGACGGGCTGGAGGCCGTGGACACGGATCTCAGGCAGGTCCGATCGGCCGTCGTCCGTGAATTCAGCCCCGAGAGCAAACTTGTCGCGCTGCTGGCCGACGGCGAGGCGCGGATGATTCTGCAAAGGCATCTACCCGCGCTCATGAATTCCCCGTGGCTGAGCCAGGCCATGGGATTTCCGCTTGAGCGAACGGCCGGCGTAATTCCTGTCGAGATAGACGATGCGGCGCTCGAAGCCGCCGACCGCGAGCTAAGACGAATCGGACGAGATGACCCTCGCTGAGCGCCTCGACGCCATAAACGAGTTCGATCGCGAACCCGTGACCGAGGACCGCGTGCAGGGACCCGGCAACTTCATCGGGCTCTATGCGGGTGAGCACGTCGCCGGGACCGAATTCGTGATAGGACCGCTCTTCGTGGCCCATGGCGTCGCGGCAGGAGATCTGATCCTGGGGCTCCTCGTCGGCAACCTTCTAGCCGTATTATCCTGGGCCTTCCTGTGCGCGCCGATTGCGACGAAGACGCGGCTCAACCTCTACTGGAAGCTGCGCAAGATCACCGGCCCCAACCTGCTCTTCGCCTACAACATCGTCAATGCCCTCATGTTTTGCTTTCTGGCGGGATCGATGATTTCGGTCGCCGCCACGGCGGTCGGCATCCCGTTTGACATGACCATGCCGGGGCTGAACGACCTGTATCCGAACAGCGTCGGATGGGTCGTGACCGTTCTGCTGGTTGGTGGCGCCGTGACGTTGCTGGCGATTCTGGGCTTCGAGCAGATTGCCCGCTTCTCGAAGATCGCCGCCCCGTGGATGTTTCTCGTCTTCGTAGCCTGCGGCGTGGCCGTTCTCCCGCAGCTCGGGGTCACCTCGCCGGGCGAATTCTGGAGTGTGGCCAACGAGAAGATCTGGACGGGCGTGCCGCTCGAGGGGCAGAGCAAGTTCACCTTCTGGCACGTCACGTTTTTCGCCTGGTTCGTCAACATGGCGATGCACATCGGCATGGCCGACATGACGATCCTGCGCTACGCGAAGAAGTGGCAGTACGGCTT
>CAZMXY010000305.1:0-3737 GCA_964570345.1 uncultured Rhodothermales bacterium
CGCCTTCAACGGGAATACCGTCCACGACGAAGAGGGGATCGTTGCCGGCGGTAAGGGATCGGCGGCCCCGGACGCGCATGGTAAGACCTTGCCCCGGCCGATTACCCTCGCTGAGAGCGACTACACCGCCGGTCCGGCCCTGAAGTGCGTCACCGGCATCAGTCACAGGAAGCTCCTGAATGTCTCGAGCCGTTACGGATGAGATTGCACCTGTGACGTCTCGTCGTTCTTGCGCGCCGTAGCCCACGACGAGTACTTCATCCAAATAGGCGCTTGGGACCAGAACGACGTCGATCACGCTCTGCCCGTCGATGGGCACCTCCTGCGCCTCGTATCCGACAAAGGAGAAGACCAGCGTGTCGTCGGCTGATGGAACGGAAAGGGAATACCGTCCGCTTGCATCAGCGGCAGTGCCTGACGCGGTTCCTTTGACGGTAATATTGGTTCCCGGAAGCGAAGCCCCATCCCTGGAGGCCACCGTTCCACTCACGGTGTGCTGCGCGTACGCAAAGTCGGAGAAGCCTGCGGCCGCTAATCCGAGCAGGATGAGGAAGAGTGGCAGTCTGATCATGACGAATCACCCGGCGTTTGGAGAGGCTTAGATTTAAATTGTAAGATAGTACACCTATCGCAAGTCATCAAATGATTTTATATCTTTCTTGCGAATTGTCCGGCGCGCTGGAGAGGAAATCGTTCCGACACCCCGGCTTCTACCTTTAAAGCCAATCAAACACATGCGAATTACAGACATCCGGGCCACGCCGGTGACGGTTCCGATCGAAGCGCCGCTCCGCCACGCAAATGGATGCCATTGGGGACGCTTCGTACGCACGATCGTCGAAGTCGAAACGGATGAAGGGCTCGTCGGCCTGGGTGAGATGGGCGGAGGTGGGGAGAGTGCGACCGCCGCTATCCACGCGCTGAAGCCGTACCTGGTCGGCCGCGACCCGGCCCGAATCGAAGAGATGCGTTTCCTGGTCGCCAACCCGACGGCATCGCTCTACAACAACCGTACGCAACTCGTTGCCGCGCTGGAGTTTGCCTGCCTCGACCTGCTGGGGCAGCAATGGGACGTTCCGGTCTCGGAAATCCTGGGTGGGCGGCTTCGGGATCGAGTGCCGTTCGCGTCGTATCTGTTCTTTCGGTATCCGGACTCTTTAAACGGAAACGGGGAAGTCCGAACGGATGAACAGTTGGTAAACGAGGCCCTCGCCCTGAAGGAGCGCTACGGCTTTAAGACGCATAAACTCAAGGGTGGTGTTTTCGCCCCGAAGTACGAGTTGGAGTGCTATCGTGCCCTGGCAGAAGCATTGGATGGCGACAGCTTTCGCTTCGATCCCAACGGCGTCTGGTCCGTCGAACAAGCCGTCTGGTTCGGACGGAACATTGAAGGGATCCGTAACGACTACCTCGAAGATCCCGTTTTCGGGCTTCACGGATTACGCCGCACTCGAGAGGTGGTGGGCACGCCGCTGGCTACGAATATGGTCGTCGTCACCTTCGAGCAGCTCAGCACCAACATCCTGAACACGGCCGTTGACGTCATCCTGCTAGACACGACGTTTTGGGGCGGCATACGGCCCTGTATCAAGGCGGCCGGGATCTGCGAGACCTTTCAACTGGGTGTGTCGGTTCATTCGTCGGGGGAACTCGGCGTTCAGCTCGCCACTATGCTTCACCTCGGCGCGGTCCTGCCCAATCTGTCTTTCGCCGCCGACGCTCACTATCATCACTTGAAAGACGACGTCATAGAAGGGGGGAAAATGACGTACGAAGATGGCGCGATCGCCGTACCAACCGGACCGGGTCTCGGCGTACGCCTCGATCGCGACAAGCTCGATGCCTATCACGAGATGTTCGAGCAACTCGGACCATATCCGTATGACCAGGATCCCCTGCGGCCCGGTTGGACTCCGCTCATCCCCAATGACCGCTGGGCCGATCCGGCGGACGGGCGCGTTCCGGAGATTCCCATTTGAGTCCGCCACTCCGGGCGGCGTCTGAAAGACGGACGCCGAGCTGATGAACGTATATTGTCCCGTTCGTCCCCGGAAGCGCGCGATGTCGGTCTCGATGTAACGGGGTGAAAAGGCGATCCAATTTGCGACAACGTCGAAATGAAGGCTCCCGATTGCGGCCTCGACCGCCTCTTTGTCGTGAATGTCCGCGCACAATGTATGGGCTCCCCCGGTGCCTTCTCGCGTTGACTGTCCTCGATTCTGAAGAAGGAGCTCGATCCCACGCTCACGGACCAGCGCGGAGAACGCGGAGCGAAATGACGCCGGTGCCACCGATAAACAGGGCTCTAATGGATAGCTTCCTATCCCGATCGTGTTCACAGCTGAACGGGCTCGATCCGTGGGATACCGATTTTCAGCACGAGCCAGGCCGTCACGTAGGCGAAGCTGAACATGGCAAAGATGGGTATATAGCTCCCTGTGATATCGAGAACAAGCCCGACGATGATGGAGACGAGCGCGCCGCCGATGGAACCGGCCATGCCGGCCAGGCCCACGATCGATCCGACCGCGCTCTTCGGGAAGACATCGCTCATCACGGTAAAGATATTGGCCGAACAGGCCTGATGCGCCGCCGTGCCGAGACTGATGAGCGCCACGGCCACCCACAGGCTCTCCGTCTGCGAGGCGAAGAAGATAGGTATGGCGAAGAAACTGCAGAGGAGGATCGTGGTCTTGCGCGCGTAATCGACGCTCCTTCCCTTCTTGATGAAGTGCGACGAAAGCCACCCGCCGGCGATACTGCCGAAGTCGGAGACGACATAGACGGTAATCAGCGGCGGCCCGAATTCGAGCAGTGAGACGCCGTAATTGTCGCGAAGAAACTTGGGAAGCCAGAAGAGAAAGAACCACCATACAGGATCGGTCACGAACTTCAGCAGGCAGACGGTCAGCGTTTCGCGGTGCGGCAGCAGGCGCAGGTACGGAATGCGCTCAGTCGATCTTACCTCGTCGTCCGCCTGGATGTAGGCCAGCTCCGGCGCAGAGAGTCGTGGGTGCTCTTCCGGGCGACGGTAGGTCACGAGCCAGAAGATCAGCCAGATGAAGCCGACGGCGCCGGTAAGAATGAAGGCCCATTGCCAACCCAGTGCGACGGCGATGAGGGGCACCACGATCGGTGCGAGAATGGCTCCTACGTTGGTCCCCGAATTCAGGAGCCCGATGGCGAAGGCGCGTTCCTTTTTCGGAAACCATTCGGCCACCGTCTTAATGGCGGCCGGAAAGTTGGCGGATTCGGCGATGCCGAGGGCAAATCGTGCGGAGGCGAAGCCGAAAACGGACCTCGCGAGCGCGTGAGCCATGCCCGCGAGGCTCCACAGGCTGAGCGCACCCGCGTACCCACGCGCTGTGCCGATGTAATCGAGCAGACGACCGGTCGTCACGAGACCCACCGCATAGGCGATCTGAAAGGCCGTGACGATGGTCGAATAGTCCGTCTCGGACCAGCCCATCGAATCCTGCAGGTCGGGAGCCAGTATGCCGAGGACCTGCCTATCGAGGTAGTTCAGCGTGGTGGCAAAGAACAGCAGCGCGACGATGCGCCAGCGGTAACGGCCGATTTGCTTCGAAAGCTTATCGCTCAATCGGGCCGGCCTTTCGTCGATCATGCGCATGACGCCGGACTCCGCCCGTCCTCACGATAGGGGTGTTTGTTCGGGATCCCAGCGTACAATGGCTTCGCGTACGCCGTCCAGATGACGCTGCATCCGCTCCCTTGCC
>CAZMXY010000306.1:0-3696 GCA_964570345.1 uncultured Rhodothermales bacterium
CGTACGGCTGCTCGGCGAGCAAGTCAAAAACCGGATCGCTCAGTTCCCGAATCGGAGCGAGCGCCTGATCGACATCGGCGAGATTGCCGCTGAAGCAGACGGCCATCGCGCACACGCGCTCACCCTTCCACGCATCGGGTACGAACGGCGCCGGCGGTGCGTTCAAGCACATCAGCCATACCGCGAGTTCTCTCGGTGCCTCGGACGTAAGGGACCGATAGGCTTGCAGGACCTCAGCCGCCCGATCGAACGACCACGCGATCAGCCCTCCGAACACCTGTGGTCCGACCTCATGCAGGCGATACGTGAATCGCGTCACGACGCCGAAGTTACTGCCACCACCCCGCAACGCCCAGAAGAGGTCAGGATTCAGAGTGCGGTTAGCAACACGGATCTGACCATCGGCCGTCACGATTTCAACTTCCTCGAGATTATCGACGGTCCAGCCGAAGCGGCGGGTCAGGTATCCAAGCCCGCCGCCGAGCGTCAGTCCGGCTACGCCGACGTCGGATATGAATCCCAGCACCGTGGCCAGACCATGCTTCTGGGTCGCCGCGTCGACGTCCCTCAGCCGACACCCGGCGTCGGCGTGGGCACGCCTCGCCTCTGGATCGACGGTCACGTTCCGCATCTGCGACATGTCGAGGGTGAGACCGCCTTCGGCAATGGCCGTGCCGGCGATACTGTGGCCGCCGCCCTTGATGCCGAGCCGCAGCCCGTGATCGCGGGCGAATCGAACGGCCGCGACCACGTCGTGGACCGAGTTCGGTTGGAGCACGAGGCGGGGAACGCGCGTCGTCATGCCGTTCCAGATCTGCACGGCCTCATCCCATCCAGAGTCACCGGCACGGAGCAGCGTGCCGTCGCAACGGGACGCCAGGTCTTCGAGCTGGAGCTCGGACACCCTGACGGTTTCACTTCCACGTGATGCAAGGTCGAGAAAAGCCGAGCTCATGCTCCCACCTCCACGTGGACTTCGAGGATTTGGCGCAGCGCGGAAACAAACGCGGCGGGTTGATCACGAGCCGGGTCATCGGCTGCGTCTTCGACCACGCGCAGCGGCCATCCGTGGCGTTCGGCGACCGCCTCCGCGACCGAAAGGCTCGTCGCGCGGTCGTGCCGCCCCCAGATCAGGCTAACCGGACAACCTATTTTCGCGAGATCCGCGGCGGGGATTTCAGTCATACCGAAGCCCTCAATGAGCGCATTCATTGCCGCCATCGTGCTCGGCGTCTGTGCGAGCTCGAGATTATAAGCTGCGAAAGGCTCCCAGAGCTCCTTGAGTTCGCCCTTCAGATGGTCCAGGTCGAACGCACAAAGCTGCATGAAGCGATCGTACGTGTCCTCGGTGGGGCGTTCGACGAACTGCATCATTGCCTCTCCGAATGCCGGATCGGGTGCGAAGGAAGCGAGGCCCAACGCGTCTACGAGGACGAGTTCCCTCAACGTGCTTCCATGGTCGACGGCGTAACGCGCCGCGACGGCGCCGCCAATCGTATGTCCGACTACAGCCGGCGGAGACGAACATGTTTGCTGAATGAACTCGTCGAGCCACGCGAGCACGTGGTCGGGATCCAGCGCCCGGCGTGTGGCTTCCGATGCGCCGTGGCCGGGGAGGTCAGGCGCAATCACGCGGTGCGTCGCCAACAGATCGGGCATCACCCGCATCCAGTTTCCGGCAAACTCAGCCGGCCCGTGGAGCAGAACCAGCGGCGGTCCGTCGCCCCCCTCCAGCACCGCCGTGGAGATGCCGGCAATGTCCACTCGACGCTCCGAGACGGACAGCCCCGAAAGGAGACGAGCGCGCAGGTCGCTTGCAGCATCAAGGGTTCCGCGAAATCGATTGTTCATGGCCTTCCTCATGGTGGTTCAAATCTGTCACACCATAAAGAATACCGGCCATCTCTGGCGCTGCGCTTCCGGGGAAACACGCAATTTCCAAAGGGCCGTCGAATGGGGGATTTCACTCAGGAGCTCATTCGAGCAGCCCTTGCTTGTAAACAGCGGCGGTAGCACCCGCTCGCGACGACACGCTCAGCTTGTTGAAGAGATTACTCACATGCCGTTCGACCGTCCGCTCACTGATGAACAGCCTTGCACCGATGTCCTTGTTCGTTTCGCCGGCCGGCGGCTGCGAGGCCGACGCTACGATCGCCGGACACAAAATCAGCAAAAGGGACGACGGACGCACAACGATTGCCGTCTCATACAGGAAAGGCGTTCAGCTGAGCATCCGACGAGCCGGATCAAGTGCAATCGACTAGAAGAGAGCATTGATTTAATCCGGCGTAAGTCATTATTTGTTATGGATAAAAGAACGGACACCCGCGATCTCATCCGTTATTGCGAGAATGTGCTCCGTGGTTTGCGTGGTGAAGGCCACGGAGTTTGCGAGTCGCCGGGCGAACGACTGTGACGTCTTTCCATTAACTTCCTGACCTCCTCCGGTATCGCATTTCTCGCCGGACGGGTCGGCGGTGGTCACATGTTGACTGCACTCTCCGTGACCGGAGGGGCCGTGTTCTTCGCGGCCATCCTTCTGGTCATACTCTTCCGGTCAATTGATCCGCATATCGTCAGTGACGGGTACGTGGAATGCGCGGGGAAATGGCACGAGGCGTACCTCTGCGGATGTGAGAACGGCCTGACCTCGCTGCCGCAGCAGCCTGTGAATACCTATACGAACCTGGCGTATCTCGCGGCGGGCGTTTTTCCCGGCGTGCTGCTGGACACCCCCGCCATCTACGTATTCACCTTCGCGATGATCTATCTATTCATCGGATCCTCGCTGTTCCACGCCATGTCGACGAGCTGGGGAGGGATGCTCGACGTGACGGCCATTTACGTTGTCTACTCCGCACTCGCCGTTTACGCGGCGGCCGTGCTCTTCGGCTCGCCGGACTGGCTGACACCGGTGATCATGTTCGTCGCGGCCGGCGTGGCCGCCTACGTGCTGACGCCCCGGTATCACCATGACATGCACTTGAAAATCGGGATTTTCCTGGGCGGGGCTTACGTACTCCTGCTGCTTCGGATGGCGTTCAGCGGAAACTGGACGCCGTGGCCCTACCTTCTCGGGTCCATAATCACATTCGCGCTCGGCTTCCTGTTCTGGAGGATGGATAAGCGACGCACTTTTCCTCTGCCGCGGTGGGGTCACGGGCTCTGGCACATCCTGACGGCCGCGGCCAGCGGGCTGGTGTTCTACGCGATTTATCTCTCCGCCGCCTGAGAGCGAATCTCGCCCCGGTGGGAAACTCTGATAAACAAGCAACGCCACGAAAACGTCCACGCTCGACCGTCGTCGATTTATTCGAGCGGCGCTCTACGGTAGCGCCCTACCGGCCGCGGCGTCGCTCTCGGGCTGTGGGCTGCGCACCGTAGATAATGAGATTGCTGTCGAGCAGGAATCCGCTCATGATTCGCGCCGACCAGGCAACGGCAATGCGCAAATACGCGCAGTTCAGTGGCCGTGCACGCCGGAAAGAATACTGATATTTTGCCCTGATCACTCATGAGCTCGATGCTCTGCGGCCGCCTTGAGACGGAGCAGGTTCACCGCCTCCTCTAGAGTGCGATCTCTGCCGGCACGGATGTCATCCACCGTGATCGCAACCGGTACGTCAGGCTGTACGCCCTGGCCGATGTACGTGCGGCCGTCGGGATAGGTATTGCGTTTGGTGCAGATCCATGCCC
>CAZMXY010000307.1:0-3674 GCA_964570345.1 uncultured Rhodothermales bacterium
CCGCACCGCCTTCCCGTCCGCTGTCAGACGGATCTCGATCATCTTCTCGCTTCTACCGTGCACGAACCCTCTCGCTCAAGAGCCTCACCACGTCACGACGTACGCCGTTCGCCCAGTGCATCACCTTGCCCATGTGCGTGAAGTGGCAAACGTCGGCGAAGTTACGTCACCCTGGACAAAGCGCACTGCGACACCGGCTTCCTGTGCGCGCTCACGCGCGGTTTCGATCGCCTTCGGAACGATATCGACACCCATGACCTGGCAACCACGCGCCGCGAGGTTGACTGACCAGATCCCGCTGCCGCAGCCGAGGTCGAGCACGGACCCGAACGGCGGTTGCTGGTCTTTCTCCTCACGGTCGAACAGCGCTGCGATCTGTTCCGCGGCCTTACCCTTCGTGGGGTCTTCTTCCCAAGGAGTCAACCCGATCTGGTAGAGAACTTTGTACCATAAGCTCATTGTCGCCTCCCGGATACCGTGCGCCATTGGATCGACCGAATGACGTCAAGAACCTTCGGCGCAGAATAAGACGAAAGCGCTATGCCTTCAAACTCCTCCATAATAAGCTGGTCACAAAGTGCTGTGTTTCCATGGCTGTGAAGATACTCAACCGGAGAAAGAGGGAAACCTCGTCTCCTCCAGAATTTCGCGGATCTATCTGGGAAAAACGCTTTTCACGCTCTGCTAATATGCTCGGCAAATCGCCCTCGCTACAAGTTCTAAGTCGTAACGGAAGTTCACTCACTCACTTCAGAAAATCCATACGTCGCAGCAGATCCTGGAAGCGAGCACGTTCTCAACGAAGTTCCTTACGCAGGACTAGCTTGAGACCTGACCACACCTCGCTGACTGCGCAGACCTTTACGTCGACGAAACCGATGGGAAGGGCCAGGTCGCGAATCGTGTTTTCGGTCACGGTGGTAGGGACCTTTGCTGATTTCTTCGGCCAGGAGATCCAAATGGCCGCATCGGGCCTTAGCTGTGTTCTCAAATCGGTCAGGTGCCTGGCAAGCACTGCCTTCTCGGTAACAAACACGAAGACGATGTCAACGCGCCGACTCGCATCGCTTTCGAACACGACTCCGGACGGGAGTGGCTCGAGAAGGCTCGCAAAGTCTGTAGGGGCATCTAACAGCAGGACGCGATTCGATACCTTGATGCCGAGCTTCCTGGCGAGCGGAGTGCCGGAATAGCCGAATGCCCCTGAGCTTCGCATGCGCATTAACGAACTGGTGGTCTGCGGCGACGTCACCCCGCGGTTAGAGGAAGTTGCCGTAGCGGTGTAATCAGCAGCGGTGAAAACCGGCAGAGTCGTCGTGCCCTTCGTCCGTAGCACTGTCAGGTTAGCTGAGCGGTTCGGCGATAAGCGGCCGGCACCCACTCCCTATTTGGCTGTCCCTGATCCTCGCCAGCAACGCATCATCCAAGCAGATGGATCTTCGATCGATTAATTTCACTGGCCATCATGAATAGATTGGACGTGCTGCGTTTGCCACGGCGTCGGCTTTCTAGCGTATCTCCGGCCTTTCAAAGTAAGGACGGGCCTCCCTGCGAATGAATCGAAAGTGGCTGACGTTACGCTGTCTTACAGGTTGCCATGTCCAACTTCCACACAGCGCCGTTTATCGCCCTCGCCCTGCTTTTGCTTTCTCTCACTTCATGCGCGACTCACGACCAGGCCCGAGATCCTGATGAGACGGGTGGATCGCGTTCTCGTGAAGCAGCGGCACCGGCCGACGCGGTTAGCGGGCCTGGAGCCGCTTCCCCCGCCGACGACCTCCCGCCCCACATCTCAAAGTTGACAAACTTCGGCGAACGCGCGGAGTGGTCGCATGACGGACGTAAGCTCCTGTTCATAGAGAAGACGTTCGGAGATGTGTACGAAATCGAACTCGAGACGGGCGATATCAGTCTGCTGACCCGGCACTTCTATCATGAAGGATTTCTGCGGGCGATGTATCTGAGCAACGGAGACATTTTGCTCTTCGGTCCTCGCGAATACAACCCGGCGGATCCGTACAAGAGCCGCTGGCGCGACTCCGAGCTCTGGGTGTTGGATAAAAACATGGAGAAGCCGCCGGTCCCGCTCGGAACCGAGGTATTCGAAGGAGCGGCAGTCTCTCGAACCACCCCCCGCATCATCTGGATGATCGGCCGAGCGGACTACTACGATACGGACGATTTACTGGAGCCGCGCAATCTGCCGGAGGGTGTCGCTCAGTTCTGGATGGCGGAGATCGATTACTCGAGCGGAGAGCCCGCGCTTGCCAACAAGAAGCTCGTGCTCGACAGTCGCGATCTCTCCTTCGAGGCCGACATCGAGCCGCAAAACTTCCGGAGGCCGGATGAGCGGGAGGTCATCTTCTCTGCATACAGATATAACGCCATCGAGGAGATGGGCACGAACGCGGAGGTAATGGGCCTCGACTTAGAGACGGGTGAGGTGACGAACTACACGAACTCGCCGGCATACGAAGAACCCGAGGGCATCTTTCCCGATGGAATCCATACACTGGTAGAGAGCGACCGTCACGGCGGCGGCGGGGACAAGTATATTGATCTCTACAAGCTACGGCTGGACGGGTCCGGAACCATGGAGCGGCTCACGTTCTTTAGCGATACTCGTGAATACAAGGCATCGAATCCCGTGGTCAGCGACGATGGGCGCTACATCGCCTTTCAGATGGCCAGGAGCACGGACATGCCGGGCGTGGGCCGCGGACTATTCCTGTACGACATCGCGCTTGCACCGAAATAAATGGGCCAAGTACCCGAAGCGGACACGAGCCCGGCTATTCACATGAATTCTGATCCACGGGTCCGACGTGCATCAGGCATCTCAGGCACGTTTGATCGACCGAATTCATTCCTGGGCGGAGCCGCGCTTGAGTGATTGAAGAAGCACTCTGCCGGGAGGTATTCCGTTGGGCGATACAACGGTCCGCGCATAACCCGCGATGGGAATCGCGACGTGAAACGGGGCAGAGAGTCCCGGCCAAGGCGGGCCCACCGAACTTCCTCTGACGGCTTGTTAGGCGGCAGCAATACCGGCCTTGCCCCCGACGTGCGCCCACAGTGCACGTTCCAATCGGACGGGCGTCCAATCGCGGCCCAACTTTTTGGTTTCGGCCCGGAGCGCCTCAGCGTAACGAGCATAATAGCTCATGGTCCACGCAACCGGCCCGAGACTGGGGATCTGCCCCGCCACCAACTCATCGAAGAATGGGTAGATCTCTGGCGCTACCGCTGCTACTGCCGCCGAAGCGGTCGCTGGTCCGACACCCTTGAGCTTTGCAAGCTTCGAGATGGGCGCTTTGGCGTGCGGAATCAGTTCAAGCGCGGCCTTGCTGATTTCCTCAACAGTCGTGGAGTCATTGCTGCGAACGAGCACCAGGTTCGGCGCTCGCCAGACGCCGCGTGCCATCTTCCACTCCGTTAGACGCACCAGTTCTGAGTGCGTCAGATAGCTCGGCTTCCGCCCGCGGATTTCGCCGGGGAGCTCCTCATGGTACCAGCGATCGAGCTCCGGTAGGCGATCCACGCCCTGGCGCTGCACCACCTCGGGGTACCTATCGAGCGCGCGGCGAAGCGTCTTTGGGTCCGGCAGGGACATTTATGCAAGCGTTAGAGCGGACGAGGATCAGCGTCTAGAGAGCCTCGTGCCGCCTGACAAC
>CAZMXY010000308.1:0-3665 GCA_964570345.1 uncultured Rhodothermales bacterium
CCGGAGGAGTAGGACCTGCTCATCCGTTGTACACCGTGCCGTTCTGGTTCCGGTAGAATTCCAGCACGGCGGCGGCCTGTTCGCGGCGCACGCCGCGCACGATCTCGATGCCGCGGCTCCGTAGATACGCATATGATTCCGGAAAAACGGGCCCTTCGTCGAAATCCAGCAGCTCCGCATCCTCTCGGCGGGCGCCGCAGATCACGCGCCGCACCCCGCTCCACAAGGTGGCGCCCAGGCACATCGCGCACGGGTCGCAGGACGTCACAAGCTCGTGTTCGGGTTGACCCGGCCCGCCGAGTGTGTACGATCTCAGCCTGGCTTGCGCCATCATGAAGGCGACGACCTCGCCGTGCAGCATGGCATTGTTCTGCGAAACGACCATGTTCATGCCGACACTCAGAAGCCGGCCGCTCGCGCTCTCGAAGACGGCGGCGCCAAACGGTCCGCCCGTCTGCTCAAGCACGTTTCGCCGCGCCACTTCGATCGCCAGCAGCATTTTCTCGCCGTCCGACTCGTAACGTTCGTCCCAATCCACGGCGTCGTCGACCCAGAAGGGATAGGTGATGTGAATGAAGGAAGGGGCATGGTCGATGATCAGGGCGGCGAATGCGAGTCGAGAGTCACAGGTCTCACACCGTAGTCTACGCAATTAATCCCCTATTTTTCGACCGGTTCACGTCCGACCGGTCCTGCACGACGCCGTCGACGTTCATTCGGCCGTCGTGAAGGCGCGAGCTCGTTGATCCGGACGCGAAAGATCCGTCCTTCGTCGCCGTCGCATGGCGACGTTACGACATTGGTCAAATTCATGCGCGTATGTCGCAAGTTCTAGACAAACCTGCCGCCGAAAGAGCGGTAAATTTCTGTCGAGATCGGCACGCCGGTTCAAGCCGGACGAAGGTCGATGGACCATTCATCCGCTGAGGGAGACTCATGAAACGCCTCGCTACACACCGGTTCAAGTGGACAGGATTCGCCGCAACCGGCGCGCTCCTGATTTTGCTGACTATGGGGGGATGCAAGACGACGGCGCCTCCCCCCAACACGCAGATGACCCAGGCGCGATCGGCCGTCCGACAGGCTGAGGATGTCGGGGCGCGAGAATTCGCGGCGCTCGAGTATCGCCGGGCGCAGCAAAAGCTGGATGAAGCACAGGCGGCGCTGACGCGACGCAGGCACGATCAAGCTCGGCGCCTGGCCGAGCAGGCTGCCGTGGACGCCGAGCTCGCTGCCGTAAAGGCGCGGTCGGTGAGGACCCAGGCGACCGTCACCGAACTCCAGGAGAGCATTCGGCTGCTCCGAGAAGAAATCGCTCGAGGAGACAACTGACGATGCCCCCGTGCTTGCGTCGAGGCCCACGCCGAGCGGGCGTCGAAGCCCACGCGTACGCCGGCGCCGAACCCTCACGTACGCCACGGCACGATCAACGATTTCAATTCCCAATTCCGGTGAGCACGATGAACATCCTGATGCGCGACTGGAAACTCGCACTGATCCTGACGTTCGCAGCGTGCGGCTTGCTGCTTATGGCCTGCGGCGGTCCTCCGAGCAACAATCCGCTCCTCGACGAGGCGCGTACGTCCGTCAACGTCGCCTCGAACGACTCGGCGATCGTCGCCGGAGGCGCCGAATCGCTCGATCGTGCGGAGGCCACGCTTCGAAGAGGTGAACGACTGCTCGCCGAGGGCGCCGACAAGGAGGAAGTGGAACATTATGCCTATCTCACCTCGCGGCACGTGGCCATCGCCGAAGAACTGGCACGGCTGAAGCGCCGTGAGGAAGCCATCCGGCGAGCAGAGGTCGAGCGCCAGCAGGTCGTTCTCGAGGCGCGTGAGCGCGACGCGCGAAAGGCGCAGCTCGAAGCGGAGACCGAGCGGCGAGAAGCCGACAGCGCGCGTGAACGAGCGGACGAGGCTCAGGCGCGAGCCGGCGAGCTCGACGAGAGAGTGCGCGAGATGGAAGCACGCGAGACCCGACGCGGCCTGATGCTGACGCTCTCCGAGGTCCTGTTTGACGTAGGCCGGGCCAATCTCAAGGAGAGCGGACAGCGGGCCGTCGGACAACTCGCCGCTTTTCTGCAGGATTACCCGGAACGCCAGGTGCTCGTGGAAGGTCACACCGACAATTCCGGATCCGACCGACTCAATCTCGAACTCTCCAGGCGCCGCGCCGAGGCCGTGAAGGCGGCGTTGATGGAGGAGGGTATTGCAGGCAATCGCGTTCGAACCGAGGGCCTCGGCTCCGCCTATCCCGTGGCGGAAAACAATACGACGGCGGGACGCCAACAGAACCGGCGGGTTGAAATCATCATCTCCGACGAACGGGGCGTAATTCGTGGGCGATAGTAAGGGGCCCCTCCAATGCGGAGGCCCGCTCCGATCTAAGTCAGCCTCTCACCACGTCACGTACCTTGATGCGTGACGGATTCCGCGGCGGGCCGATCGTGAGCCAGAGCGTCGTGCGCCCGCCGGCGCCGTCGCCGATCGTGCCGGACAGCCACGCTCCGAGATCCCCATCGGCGATCAGCCGTTCCAGCTCTCCTTTGATCGTCCGTTTGGAGGACCCTTCCTGCGCGCCCGACTTGCCGTGGATGACGACGACGCGGGCCCTTCCGCGGCCGTGGGCCTCCTGAACCGTACGACGGATGGCGTACACGGCATCCTCGACCGAACAACCATGGAGGTCGATCGTCACGTCGGTGCCGTCGTCTTCGAAACGTTTCGGATAGCTCTGAAGCATTCGCCTTACGGTTGAGAATCGGTCAATATCGACGTCCGCCCGCCCGAATACATCCTCCCGCAGAACGCCCGGGACCTTCCCCGTGTACGCATAAGCACGGAACGGGACGGAGTCGTGTACGTGGGTCTCACGACGGGAGCCCGAGTGAGATTCCGGCGTCGGACGAAGACCGCATCGAATAATGGAAAGACGAAGCCGGCATGGAATAATGGCAATACGCAACACGATAGATCGCCGAAGTTTCCTCGGCCTGCTCGCGGCCGCCGGTGCCGCGATTCCCTTCGTCCGGCTGCTCGCCGCGGGGACGGGTCGCCTCGCCGACGTCGTCAAGAAAGTCATTCCGTCCACCGGGCAGCGCGTCCCGGTAATCGGCATGGGTACGTGGATTACCTTCAACGTGGGTAGGGACCCGGAGGCCCTGAGGGCCCGAACCGACGTGATGCGAGCGTTTTTCGCCGGCGGGGGAGGGATGATCGACTCGTCGCCGATGTACGGGTCGTCCGAGGAGGTCGTCGGCCACGGCCTCAGCGGCCTCGGCGCCACGCCGGGCCTCTTCTCGGCCACGAAGGTCTGGACGTCTTCGGGCCCCGAAGGCCCGCGGCAGATCGAGCGGTCGCTCGAGCTGTGGGGCGTCGATCGGTTCGACCTGCTGCAGGTGCACAATCTCGTGGCCTGGGAGAAGCACCTCGACCTGCTGTTCGAATTGAAGCGCGTCGGCCGGCTCGGACACGTCGGCGTGACGACCTCCCACGGCCGGCGCCACGGTGAGCTCGAAGAGATCATGCACAGCCGGCCGATCGACTTCGTGCAGCTCACGTACAATGTGGTGGATCGAGAAGCCGAGAATCGACTTCTTCCACTGGCCGCCGAGCGCGGTATCGCCGTGATTGCGAATCGTCCGTTTCGGGGCGGATCGCTCATCG
>CAZMXY010000309.1:0-3609 GCA_964570345.1 uncultured Rhodothermales bacterium
TAGAAGCAGATTTCGTCGGGAAGCATATCGGGGAATTTGCGGGAATCGAAGCCACACAGAAGGACGTTCGCGTGCCCCTTTGCGTGGTGTATGATTTGGACGACGCCAAGATCAAGCGGGCCCGCGTGTATTTCGAGATGCCGGTCATGTTCCAGCAGCTCGGCGTGCCGAAACCGTAGAAGCCCCTCGGATCTCAGCGAGTTAAAGGCGTTCGGTGAGGGCCGCCCGGTCCCTCTCGAAGAGGCCGGGCAGAAGGCAGCTCACCACACGAACGTGTCCAATCGTCGATTGACAAACGGTTCTCTTAAGTGCCGATGGTCCGCGCAGGCTTCTCGCGAGCATGGGTGCAGTCAGGAGGCGTCCCTGTAATCGTTTGGATACGCTCGGGTCCGTCGTCAACTTTTCGCTCGGTCGTCAGGTTCGGAGTTTCGAAGTCACGAGACTCCTCAACCAATTTCCGACAGGAATGGCGAAGGACCTGCGGTGGTGGCAGCGCGGTGCGATCTATCAGCTGCTCGTACCATCCTTCTTTGATACGAATGACGACGGGATGGGCGACCTGCCCGGCGTTACCGAAAAACTCGACTACCTCCGGTGGCTCGGCGTGGATGCCGTCTGGCTTTCGCCGATCTATGCATCCCCCCTCGAGGATCTCGGATACGACGTGAGCGATTTCACGAACGTCCATCCCGCTTTCGGCACACTCGAGGATTTCGACGACCTTTTGTGCGAAGCTCACGACCGAGGCCTGAAGGTCATCCTCGACTGGGTCCCGAACCACACCTCCGACCGGCATCCCTGGTTTGAGGGTGCGCGATCCTCCCGCGAACATCCGCAACGGAACTGGTTCATCTGGCGCGACCCAAAGCCGGACGGATCCCCGCCGAACAACTGGATCAGCATTTTCGGAGGGAGCGTCTGGGAGCTCGACGAGGCAACCGGGCAGTATTACCTGCACACGTTCCTAAAGGAGCAGCCCGATTTGAATTGGGAGGTCCCCGAGGTTCGGCAGGCGATGCTCGAGGCCATGCGCTTCTGGCTCGACCGCGGCGTCGACGGCTTTCGCCTAGATGCTCTCGATCTGCTGATGAAAGCCGCACAGCTTCCGGACAACCCACCCAATCCGGAATACAATCCGGAGGTGGACGGTCCCGACATGGCCGTCCTCCCGACGCACACGCGCAATCAGCCGGCCGTACACGACGTCGTCGCCGAGATGCGAGCGCTGGTTGACGAGTATGAGGACCGCGTACTTGCGGGCGAGCTCTATTTATCCGTCGATGAGATCGTCGCGTTTTACGGGATGGAGCGTCCGGAACTTCATCTTCCGCTTCAACCCGTCTTCGGGAGCCTGTCATGGACGCCCGGCGAGTTGCGCGGATTAATCGAGGCGTATCTGAATCGGATCCCTGAAAACGCGTGGCCGTCGTGGATGATCAGCACACACGACGGGAAGCGGGTCGCAACCCGGGCGGGTACCGATCAGGCTCCGGTGGCCGCGATGATGCTCCTGACGTTGTGGGGTACGCCGATTATCTACTACGGAGACGAGATCGGAATGCACGACGTAGACGTGCCACCGGAGAAAGAACGAGATCCTCAGGGAAAGCGCATCGGGCGCAAGCGCGATCCGGTGCGGACCCCGATGCAGTGGAACGACTGGGTCCAGGCGGGATTCTCGTCCGGCGAGCCGTGGCTCCCTGTTGCAGAAGATTACGGCGTAACGAACGTCAACGTACAGAGCCGGCAGAAATCGCTCTTGACGCTCTACCGACGGCTGTTGGCGTTTCGACGCGAACGCCCTACGCTCGTCAAGGGATCATTCACGATGGGGCCCCCTCACGAGCACCTTATCTCGTATCGACGAGAGGACGAGGACGGAGCCCTGCTCGTCATCCTCAATCTGAGCTCCGAGCCGCAGACCTTCGACCTGGACGACCGGGAGGAGCGCGATCGGATCCTCCTGTCGACGGCGCTCGATCGCGAGGGGGAAACCGTGTCACGCGCCGTCGACCTGCGCCCGAACGAAGGGATCATCATAGCATCATAGCGACCTTGCAACACTACGCAAACCCTGCCGAATATGGACGAATTTCTCTGGTGGCAGAAAGGCGTCATCTATCAGATCTATCCTCGCTCATTCATGGACTCCGACGGCGACGGCGTCGGCGACCTTCGAGGCATTCTGCAGCGCCTCGATTATCTCGCCTGGCTGGGCGTGGACGCCCTCTGGCTCTCGCCGATCTTCCCTTCCCCCATGGCCGATTTCGGATACGACGTCGCGGGTTACACCGACGTACACCCGCTCTTCGGCTCGATGAACGACTTCGACACGCTGCTCGCGGCCGCGCACGAAAGGGGTCTGAGGATCATTCTCGACCTCGTTCCCAACCACACGTCCGATTTGCATCCGTGGTTTCAGGAATCTCGATCCTCGCGTGACAACCCGAGGAGAGATTGGTATCTCTGGAAAGACCCCGAGCCTGACGGCGGCCTGCCGAACAACTGGCTGAGCGTCTTCGGCGGGCCCGCGTGGACGTTTGACGAGAAGACGGGCCAGTATTTCTATCACGCATTCCTGAGACGGCAGCCCGACCTCAACTGGCGGAATCCGGCCGTCGAGGAAGCCATGTTCGACGTCATGCGGTTCTGGCTCGACAAGGGGGTGGACGGCTTCCGCATCGACGTGCTATGGCATCTGATCAAGGACGAAAAGTACCGCGACAATCCGCGGAACCCCGACCACGATCCGACGGATCTCCCCTACAACTCCTTGCTTCCGGCGTACTCTACCGACCAGCCGGGAGTGCACGACGTCGTCGAGAGGATGCGCCTCGTCGCGGATGAATATGACGAACGCCTACTGATCGGCGAGATCTATCTGCCGTTCGACAAACTCGTGGTGTATTACGGCGAAGACGAGCGGGGCGTGCACCTTCCATTCAATTTCCACTTGATTACGCTGCCGTGGAGGGCTGCCAAGATCGACGCGGCCGTCAGCGAGTACGAGGGGACCCTTCCGCCCGAAGGCTGGCCGAACTGGGTCCTCGGAAACCACGATCAGCCGCGAGTTTCAACTCGCGTCGGGCGGGCTCAGGCGCGGATTGCCGCCATGCTTTTGCTCACGCTACGCGGGACGCCGACGATGTATTACGGAGACGAAATCGGCATGCACGACGTCGACGTGCCCCCGGAGCTTGTGCAGGACCCGCAGGCGAAGAACCTGGGAAGGAGGCTCGGGCGAGATCCGCAGCGCACGCCGATGCAGTGGGACGACTCCAAGAACGCAGGCTTTACGACGGGAGAACCATGGCTTCCGCTCGCCGACGACTACGCTCGACACAACGTGGCGACGCAGCGAGACGATCCGGCCTCGCTGCTTTGCCTCTACCGCCGGCTGCTCGCGCTTCGTAAAGCCGAGCCGTCGCTCGCGGTCGGATCTTATGCGCCGGTCGAAGGCGGCGGCGAGATCGTCGCGTACGTGCGCCGGCACGACGGCGCACGTAGCTGGCTCGTGGCGCTCAATTTCGGCAGCGAGGTACAGACCGTGCCGCTACGACATCGGACGGGCGAGGTCCGCCTTTCGACCCATCCGGACCGAGAAGGCGA
>CAZMXY010000310.1:0-3606 GCA_964570345.1 uncultured Rhodothermales bacterium
GCGCCCGTGTGGTCCGGCGCGGGCCTACGACGCGCGCTCGTGGTCTTCCAGTTCGCGGTCTCCATCTTCTTGATGGTCGCCACGATCACCATCCACAAGCAAATCGAACACGTTCGCACGGCCCGCCTGGGCTTCGAACCCGAGCAGACCGCCGTGCTCGACGTCGGAGGCGCACTGGAGGGTCGTTACGAAATGGTTCGCCGTGAAGTCGAGCGGATACCGGGCGTGCGCGCCGTCTCGGCCACGGCGACGATTCCCGGGCAGCCGGTGAGCGATTACATTTACCGACCGGAAGGATGGGCGGACGACGACCTGCCGAACTTCGACACGTTCTTTATCGACGAAGCATTCGTCGATCTTCTCGAGATGAACGTAGTGCAGGGGCGGAATTTCGATCTGCGGCAGGCCACGGACTCTGCGGGATTTCTGCTCAACGAAGCCGCGCTGCGGCTCGTGCAGAACGAGATCGGCGAAACGTGGGCCGATCCTATCGGGAAGCAGATCGACTTCTATACGCCTTCGTCGCAGGGATGGGAAGTACGACGGTCCGGTCTGGTGATCGGTATCGTGGAAGATTTCCACTATCTCTCGCTGCACTCGGCGATCGATCCGCTCGTCATGCAGATGGTCCCGCAGGCCTTCGACCAGCTGCTGGTGAAGATCGCCGCGGACGACGTTCCGCTTGCCATGGATGCCCTCGAGACGAGATGGACCGACCTGGCCGGCGCGACGCCGTTCGAATATTACTTCCTGGATGCGTCCTTCGACGCGCTGTACCGATCGGAGCAACGCATGGGCGCACTGGCCGGGGTCTTCGGCGCGCTGGCCCTCCTCGTCGCATGCCTCGGACTGTTCGGCCTGGCGACGTTCATGGCGGAACGGCGAACCAAGGAAATCGGCATCCGGAAGGTGATGGGCGCCTCGGTGACGGGCATCGTAGGGTTGCTCTCGCGTGATTTCGTCAAGCTCCTCGGTCTCGCCTTCATACTGGCCGTCCCGGTCGCGTACCTGGTCTTGCGCGAGTGGTTGAGCGAATTCGCCTACCGAATCGATCTGTCCCCCGGCCCGTTCCTGCTGGGCGGTGCGGCCGCGCTCGTCATTGCCGTGCTGACGGTCGGTTATCAGGCCGTGCGGGCCGCGAGGGCGGATCCCGTCGCAAGCCTGCGATATGAGTGAACGATGCGGCTCAGGCCGTGCCTGGCACCCCCCAGTCTGAGAGTCGGCCCGGGGGCGCTCCAACAATCGATGAGCTAATCCGGCCTTTGCGACCGCTGCATCCGGTCGTCGTAAAACGTGACGACGGCGTCATCCAGGACCGTGCGCGCGCCGAACGCATCGCCGATTTCGAACACCCGTCTCGTCGACGGGTCGTAGACGGACCATGCAGGCAAGTCACCGCCGTTCGGGTTTCCCGTCGCCGCGAAGCGGGCCCAATACGACGACATCCGCTCCGCAATGCGTCGATCCACGGACGTCCACGGCCGATCCACGGCATCCAGCGCATCGAACACGTAGACGAGCTCGGCCGAATGGTAGGCGCCGTAACGATCCGGATCTCGGCCCGGCGGAATCCGCGAGAAGGTATACACGAAGGCGTCGGCGCCCGTGCGGTCGGAATGCAGGCGCGCCAGCGTGTGCGCGCCCCAGGCCAGCCGGTCGCGAAAGGCGTTGCCGAACGCCGGCCCCGCCTCGTCGTCGGATTCGGCGGGATACAGAGACAGGTACCGCTCGGCCTCCTCGCCGTAATTCTTCACGGCCATCTCGCGATGGCGCGCCGCCGTAAAGCCGGGGCCGAACATCGGCGTGCCCTCGTCGGCGGTCGATCCCACGAGGACGGGCACCGGGGATTGGCGTCCTTCGCGAAAGACGTCCTCGACGTCGTCCGTTAGAAAATAGCCGTCCACGTTCGGGCTGAATCCGACGTTCCGGCCACGGGCGTGGATGGTGTCCGCCGGGACGTCCCGAAGCTCATCCGCGGATCCGACGCCCAACGCATCGGCGAGCTTCACGCCGGTCTGCTCGGCTTCCTTTAGCGAAGGGCTGCGCCCGAAGGCAAACACGGTTCCGCTCTGGAGGACGGCCTTGTGGAAGAGCCCGTCCGCCGGCGGCGAGGCCATGATCTGGTTGACGCTCGCGGCGCCTGCCGACTGGCCGACGATGGTGACGTTCGACGGGTCGCCGCCGAAGGCCGATATGTTGCGTCGGATCCATCGGAGGGCCGCGACCTGATCCATCAGGCCGTAATTACCGGAGGCGCGGTGCGGCGTCTCGGCGGTCAGATCGGGATGCGCGAGGAGTCCGAAGGCGCCCAGGCGATAATTGATCGTCACCAGCACGACGCCCTTCTCAGCGAGGCTCGTGCCGTCGAAGCTGGGCATCGACCCGGACCCCTGCCGGAAAGCCCCGCCGTGAATCCACATCATCACCGGCCGCCGCTCGCTCGGGGTGGCCGCCGCCGTCCATACGTTGAGATAGAGGCAATCCTCACTCATCGGCTCGATCTCTTCGAAGAACTCGAGCTGGTAAAAACTGCCGGGAGGAGGAGGATCCTGCATGCAGGTCGGCGCGAAGGTGTCGGCGCTCCGCACGCCGCTCCACGCCTCCGCGGGCTGCGGGGCTCGCCAGCGCAGCTCGCCCACGGGCGGCGCCGCGTAGGGTATCCCCTTGAAGACGATGACATCCGACCGGTCGGCGTGCACGCCGGACAGAAGCCCCGTTTCGATCCGGACCGGTTCGGGCCGCTGCGCGGCGACGTCCGCCGGCGCGCCCAGCGCGAGCAGGAAGGAAATAATCAGACAGCGCGTAGTCACGGCGCGAAAATACGCAAAATCATCTCACAAATTGCCCGCGCCCCGGCGCCTTTTACGTATTGTCCGCGCCCGAGCGCCGTCCACCGTTCGGCAGGTGCCGCAACGCGGCATGAACGTAGCTCTTAAACATTACAGGGAGCGCCTATTCGGCACGGAGCGCCTTCACCGGGTCGGCCGTGGCGGCACGAAGCGCCTGATAGCTTACGGTCGAAAGGGCGAGCAGCAGCACCAGCGCCCCGGCCGCTGCGACCGTCCAGGCGGTTACGTCAACTCGATACGAGAACGTCTCGAGCCAACGATTCGCGAAAACGTACGCGATCGGGACCGCCACTGCAAAGGCGACGATCACGAGGCCCACGGTCTCCGTCGTCTGCAGCAGCAGTATTCTGGAAACCGAGGCGCCCAGCACCTTCCGGATGCCGATCTCCTTCGTCCGCTCTTCGGCGAGGAAGGCGGCGAGGCCGAACAGCCCCAGGCAGGCGATCGCGACGGCAAGCGCAGAGAAGAGCCCGATTGTCGTCATCAGGCGGCGTTCCGAGGCATAGAAGGTGCCGAAGGCGTCGTCGAGAAACTCGTATTCGAACGGATATCTCGATTCGAAGGCGTTCCACTGCGTCTTCATGAACTCCAGCGTGCCGTTTAGATCGCCGCCCGCGACCCGCGCCGAGACGTATCCGGCGCTCGTCGTGTCGACGATGAACACGGTGGGATCGATCGGCCGGTGCAGCGATTCGAAGTGGAAGTCCTCGACTACGCCGATCACTTTGCCGTCCGCGAGCTCGCCCTGCACGTCGAG
>CAZMXY010000311.1:0-3568 GCA_964570345.1 uncultured Rhodothermales bacterium
AGATCGCGCATTCCGGTGCGTCGTCCTCGACACGGACGAGATCCCCGAGTTCGAGATAGAGGCGTGACGCGTCCGCTATGATCTATCTCGATTGTCACGCTTCAATAGGCATGCACGGTCCGACCGACGCACGGGTGCCGTGGAAGCTCACGTCGCTGCTGGACGACATGCGACATACCGGGATCGGCGGAGCGCTCGTCTGGCACTGGCAGGCGCGCGAGTACGATCCGGGCTACGGCAACCGCCGTCTGCTCGACGAAATCGCGGAACGTCGCGACCGCCTTTTCCCGTGTTGGATACTCTTGCCTCACCATGCCGGTGAAATGGAACCCGGGCCGGACGTGGTCGCTCAGATGCAGACCAACGGCGTCCGCGCGGCCAAGATGTTCCCCCGTCGCCACCATTACCGCTTCCACGAATCGGTTTGCGAGTCGGTCTTCTCGGCACTCGAACACGCGCAGATTCCCCTCCTCCTCGACGTCGGACTCTACGGCGAGGATCTCCAGGTCACCTTCGAGGAAGTAGACCGGCTCTGCACGCGGCATCCCGAGCTTCCCGTCCTTCTTCAGAAGGCGCGATGGGAGAGCACTCGGGACGTGATCGCCCTCATGCAGGCGCATGCAAATACGTACGTCGAGTTTTCGAGCTTCCAGATACATTACGGCCTGGAGTTCATGTCGGAAAAGATCGGAGTGGAGCGGCTGCTGCTCGGTACCGAATGGCCGTTCAAGAGCCCCGGCGCGGCGCGCTCGTTCATAGACTACTGCGAGCTTCCCCCGCAGCACAAAGCCGCGGTGGCCGGCGGCAATCTGGCTCGGCTCCTGAAGCTGGACGTGCTGCCGGATCCCTATCCGGAGACGGACGACGGGCGCATTCTTTCCAGGGCCCGGCGGGGTCAGCCACTGGACCACATCCCGGTGATCGATCCCCACACCCACGTACTGCACGACGGCCTCATGGGTGCAGGCTACGTTGCCATACCCTATGGGGACGTCGAACACATGATCCGTCGCAATCGCCGCCTGGGCATCGACCGCTTCTGCTGCTCGTCCTGGATCGGCATTTGGATTGACTATCGCCAGGGCAACGAGTTGATTCACGATCTCGTCCAGCGGTATCCGAACGACGTCATCGGGTACGCGACCATCGATCCGAAGAAGAGCGACGACGTGGAGGCCGACGTTCGGCTCTGTCATGAGCTCTACGGTTTTCCGGGACTCAAGCCGTACAATCCTCGCGTCGGACTGCCCTACGACTCGCCGCACTATGAGGCGTGGTATCGCAAGGGCAACGAAATGGGCTCCTTCGTCAAGCTACATCAGACGGAGATCGGCGATGCGTTTCTCGATCAGATTGCGGACGTGGCCGGGCGCTATCCAAACATGAATTATCTCCTTGCGCATTCGGGATGGACGTGGGACGTAGCACGCAGCCGGGTAAACCTCGCTCGAGAACGGCCGAACGTCTACCTGGACGTCACGTTCACCAGCGTCCTCCACGGCGTCATCGAGTATTTCGTTGACGAGGGACTGTCGGACAAAGTGCTGTTTTGCAGCGACGCTCCGATGCGCGACGCGATTCCACAGCTGGGCTGGGTCGTCTACAGCAGAATTTCCGAGGAGGACAAGGAGAAAATCCTTGGAGGAAACATGCTGCGCGTCCTTGAGCACGCCGGGGTGGACGTCATGGATCTGCGGAGGCAGTATTCGCTGTCCTCGCCGTAGCCTCGGCGCGGTGGTAGATGGCGCGTCGCCGATTCGACAATGGCCGGCCCATCGTGCGGTCGACACGGTGGACGGCCGGTCGCGCCGGCGTGATCGCCAACCTCCGCGCGCTCGCATCACGCCAGGGCAGGATGCTTTTCGGCCACGTCCACCAGCCCGCTCCGGATCGCCTCTATGGTCTGATCTACGTCCGCCTCACGGTGGGCATAATTCAGTAGGAACGGCATTGACGGGAAGATTCCGCGGCGATAGAGCTCGCGGAAGAAGTCGTGGCGAACGGCGGCGTCTTCCTCCTCGTCGGTGCTAAACCTGAAATTCAGAGCCGGCGGCAGACCGAAACAGCGCGCGTTCAAGCCGATTGACCTTGCCGACTCGTCGAATCCGTCTCGAAGTCGCCCGCCCATGTCCCAGAGGTGCCGAATTACGGGCTCCCGTGTCATGACTTCCAGCGTGGCGCGTGCGGCCGCGAGTGAAATCGCGTCGCCGGCATACGTGCTCGTGAGGATGACGTCGTCTAGCTTCGCCATCACGTCTCGGTGACCGCCGTAGGCCGCGATCGGATACCCGTTCGCCATCGCCTTCGCATAGGTCGTCAGATCCGGCGTAATGCCGAAGTATTCCTGCGCCCCGCCCAGCGCGAGCCGAAAGCCGGTCAACACCTGGTCAAATATCAGCAGGGCGCCGTGATTCTGCGTGAGTGCGCGCATCCGCTGCACGAAGGCTTGGGCCACGTGCTCTCCCCAATCGTAGGGCACCATAATCACCGCGGCGACCTCATCGCCTCGTTCACTGAAAACGCGTTCAGCCGCGCCTTCGTCGCCGTACGGAATGCGCGTCACGAGGTCGTCGAGCACCGCGGGCACGCCGTTCCCCTCGCGCGGGTACCAGCTCGCCGCCTTGCCCCGTCCACACGAAAACCAGTCGCCGTGTCCGTGATATCCGCACGTGATCAGATGCTCTCGTCCCGTGAAGGCTCGCGCCAGGCGCACGCAGGCTGCATTGGCTTCATTGCCCGTCTTCATGAATCGAATCTGTTCGAGACCTTCGACGAGGCCCGTCATCCGCTCGGCGACGTCTACTTCAAGAGGCGACGCCATGCTGAAGAGGACGCCTTTGTCCATCTGGGCCCGCACGGCATCGTCGACGTAAGCGTGTTTGTATCCCAGAATGATCGGACCCAGCGCCGATCGGAAATCGACGTACCAGCGACCGTCGACGTCCTGAATTCGACACCCCTCCGCACGCTCGATGAAAAACGGCATGACGTCGGCCAAGCGTTCGTCGGGGCGCTTGGCGTTCGTCTGCGTACCCCAAGGAATGATTCTCCGGGCGCGCTCGTACAACTGTTTAGAACGATCCGTATTCGCGTCTGCCATACCGGTCCTGCCGCCGCCCTCTCTTCTGCCGTGTCGCTCGTGAAAGCCCTAACTACGCTCTGTCAATCCGCTCGTCAAAAGTTCGCTATTTACGTCGGTTGGCCGTTAGAGTGCCTTTTGCCGGAGGCCGAACTTCACGAATATACATACGAATAGAACGTTACAGGTCGTCTTATATATGAAACATTATCTCTATTATAAAACACTCGCGCTGCCTACCTTGGCGGCGTGATTCTGCCGGATCATCCTCACGCCCGGCAAAGACCTTCGTTCGACATCCCCCGCTTCACCCACGCCGATGACGCCTTCCGTGCCCGATTTTCTCCGCCGCGTCCGTACCGTCCACTTTTCCGACGAGGCACCGGACGTCGTACGATCTTCGGCCATGGCGCTGTGCCGACTGCTTGGATTGTCGGATCCGCAGCCGACGACGCGACCCGGTCTCGGGCTTAACGTCGGACTGGCCGG
>CAZMXY010000312.1:0-3537 GCA_964570345.1 uncultured Rhodothermales bacterium
CGTCGGCCTCGTCGACACGAAGGGCCACGTAGGCGAAATTGTGCCGTTGGGCCTGAAAGGCGGCGTTGTGGATGGCCGGCGAGAGGGAATGCTCCACGGGCTCTCCGATCAAGGCCACCAACCTCGTGCCGGCGTCGATGGGCACCAGCGTCGTCCATTGGGTTCTCATCGGCATCGGCTCCTTCAGGCGATCTTGGGCCCACGTTGCGTTCGAGTCCATTCTCGAGCATGGAAGCGGCGGATCGATCCATCACCTCCCGTCGTGTTCGACGCGAGCTGCAGTATGGGATGCATCAGCAATAGACGTAGGACGTCTTCAAGCCGTCGTCGCTCACCGGCGTAACGTTAAAAGTTATTTTCCGCAGAGCATCGTAACATACTCCCGATCCGCACGGCAGTGCCGGTGCCGTCGTCATCCGAATGATCCCATCCAGAACGCAGTCTTTATGAAGGACCACGAAAACTTTTTCGCGCAGGTCAACCGGATGTTCGAGAAGGCGGCCGCTTTCACGTCGCATCCTCCAGGCCTTCTCGATCAGATCAAGATGTGCAATTGCGTATATCGGATGGAATTTCCGCTCAAGCGGGACGACGGGTCCATCGAGGTCATGCGCGCCTTCCGAGCGGAGCACAGCCAGCACAAGCTACCCGTGAAGGGCGGGATTCGCTATGCACCGAGCGTAAACGAAAACGAGGTGATGGCGCTGGCCGCCCTCATGACGTATAAGTGTGCGGTCGTCGACGTTCCCTTCGGCGGCGCCAAGGGCGGCATCATGATCGACACCCGTCAGTATAGTACGCCCGAGATCGAGCGGCTTACGCGCCGATACACGTACGAGCTGGTGAGGAAGAACTTCATCGGGCCGGGCGTCGACGTGCCGGCGCCGGATTACGGTACGGACGCGCGGGAAATGGCGTGGATTCTCGATACGTACCAGTCGCTGACGTCAAATCCACTGGATGCACTGGCCTGCGTCACCGGCAAGCCGGTGGGCCAGGGAGGCGTACGCGGCCGCAAGGAAGCGACGGGGCGGGGCGTTTTCTTCGGCATTCGTGAGGCCTGCGGTCACGTCGACGACATGAAGCGGGTCGGCCTCGAACCCGGCCTCGACGGCAAGACGGTCGTCGTTCAGGGACTCGGAAACGTCGGATACCATGCAGCCAAGTTCTTGCAGGAAGGCGGCGCCGTCATCACCGGAATTGCCGAGATCGAAGGGGCCATCTACGACGAGAACGGCCTGGACGTCGACGCGGTCGTCGCATACCGGCACGAGCGTGGATCACTGGTCGGCTTTCCCGGGGCCAAGAAGCTGGCTCCTTCGTCGCAGGCGCTCGAATTGGACTGCGACGTGTTGGTCCCTGCCGCGCTGGAAGGGCAGATATCCGAGAAAAACGTCGATCGAATCAAGGCCAAAATCGTGGCGGAAGCGGCTAACGGACCTGTCACGGCGGACGCCGCGAACATGCTCGTGGGGCGCGGCGTCATGATTTTGCCCGACCTCTACCTGAACGCCGGCGGCGTGACCGTCTCGTATTTCGAGTGGCTGCGGAACCTGTCTCACGTCCGATTCGGGCGCATGAGCAAGCGCTTCGAGCAGACCGTGCAGCGACGGCTGGTCAGTGCCGTCGAGAAGATGACGGGTAACGAACTGCCCGATGAGGTTCTCCGGGAAATCGTACACGGTGCGGACGAGATCGACCTGGTGAATTCGGGTCTGGAGGAGACGATGATCGGCGCCTACAACGAGATTCGCGAGATCCGCAACCGACATCAGACGGATCTCAGGACGGCCGCTCTCGTGAGCGCCATCGACAAAGTGGCGGTGTCTTATTTGGAGATGGGAATCTTTCCTTGAGTCTATCGCGATACCCTGGCTCGATGCGGTTTCTCGCACGCCCCGCAAAAGCAAAACCGTCACGAAGATTTCGTCGAACCGAGAATCAGTCGCAGGGGAAGCGCCTCACGTACGTCATCTCCGCAGAGATGGACGAGATTGTTCGGCTCTGAGGCGAACCACACAAACGATCCCCATGCCAGTGCCTGGGCCGTTCGCCTGAAGCCTCGATGAGATCTGTCGCTGTACGCCGTTACGAATGCAGCGTCCTCCTGAACTACCCGCACCCGCTCGTCGAGCCACAATTGGGGCAGGAGTAGCAGGCGCCGCTCCGGACCGTAATCGAGCCGCAATTTGAGCAGGACGGGGCGTCCTCCTGGTTGCGGTACGCGCTCGCGGAGGGCGGGGCGCTCCGGTCGCCGTCCGCTCCCACGTCGTGCATAAAGGCCTCGACCGTCTGGCCGACGAGCGGATCCGTCGGCTGGGCCTCCGCCGCATCGAACTCGACGTCGTTCTGTTCGACGACGTCTGAGCTCGCGCCGCTACGATCGACCTGCCCCGCAGCGGCCTCAGTAGGGTTTATGGACGACTGCGCCTCCTCCTCTCTTGCCTTGCCGAGGAATTTGAGCGAGAGATAGCGGAATATGTAGTCCATGATGGACTTGGCGATCGGGATCTGCTTGTTGTTCGTGAAGCCGCTCGGCTCGAAGCGCATGTGGCTGAACTTCTGGCAGAGATCCTCGACCGGCACGCCGTACTGAAGGGCGATTGAGATCGACGTGGCGAAGGCATCCATGAGACCCGAGACGGTCGAACCCTGCTTGGCCATGGTGATGAAGATCTCCCCCGGCATGTGCGAATCGGGATAGAGCCCGACGTGCAGGTAGCCTTCGTGGCCGGCGATCGAGAATTTGTGGGTGATCGAAGGCCGTTCGTCCGGGAGTCGTTTACGGACGGGTTTATAGACCACTTTCTCAACGACTTTCTCGACGATCTCGGGTTCGCCGGCGGCCACGCCGTCGCCTGAGGCTTCGGCCTGCGTCTTCTTCGTGTTGCCGTCCCGTGAGGTCGACAACGGCTGGCTGCGTTTGGAGTTTTCGCGGTAGATGGCGAGTGCCTTCAGACCCAGCCTCCAGCCCTGCGCGTACGCGTCGGCGATCTCTTCGACTGTCGCGTTCTCCGGCATGTTCACGGTCTTCGAAATGGCTCCGGAGATAAAGGGCTGAACGGCGGCCATCATCTTGATGTGCCCCTCGTGATGGATCGAACGACGGCCCTTAAACGGCTTGAATGCACAGTCGAACACGGAGAGGTGCCGTTCCTTCAGATGGGACGCGCCCTCGATCGTATCGTTCTCATCGACGTATTCGATGATGGCCTTCTGCTCGTCGGCGGAATAGCCGAGGCGCGCAAGGGCTTCCGGAACGCTGCGGTTGACGATCTTCATCATGCCGTCGCCCTTGCCGGCAAGCAGTTTGTACTTGACGAGCGCGATGTCCGGCTCGACGCCGGTCGTGTCGCAGTCCATCATGAAGCTGATCGTGCCCGTCGGCGCAAGCACGGTGGCTTGCGCGTTGCGGTAGCCGAACGCCTCGCCCACGGCGAGGCAGTAGGACCATGTCTCTTTCGAGGCATTCACGAGATACGCGGGGCAGCTCGGATCGATGTCGTCGACGGCCGCGGCGTGCATGCGCATGACCTC
>CAZMXY010000313.1:0-3532 GCA_964570345.1 uncultured Rhodothermales bacterium
CGTCGTGCTCGCCTCGACGGTCGGAATGGCGTTCACGATTCCAGGTCAAACGGTAGGGGTTTCCCTTTTCATCGACGGGATCATGTCGGATCTCGGCCTCTCGCGCTCCGCCGTGGCGGCGGCCTACACCGGCGCCACGGTGATCGGAGCGCTGTCCCTCTCGTTTATCGGCCAGTGGATCGACCGCGTCGGGCCGCGCCGCGCCGTCATCGGCATTGCGATCACGTTTGCGCTCGGCTGCGCCTGGATGGGATTCGCAACCGGCCTTGCGATGCTGTTCGTCGGGTTTTTAATCTTGCGCGCCATGGGGCCGGGCGCGCTCAGTCTGGTGAGTCTGCACGCCGTCAACATCTGGTTCGTACGACGGCGCGGAACCGCCGTCGGACTGATGGGCGTCGGCCTCGCGGTGGCGACGGCCATCTTTCCGCCTTTGATCGAAAAAGGCCTCGACGTGTTCACGTGGCGCGAGATGTTCGTGTTCATGGGAGTGGTTCTTCTGGCCGTCCTCCTGTCCGTCGGCATCGCGCTGTTTCGTGAGAGACCCGAGCGCTACGGTGTGCGGCCCGATGGCCTGGGCGACTCCTATGAAGACGTCGGTGAGTATTCGCTGACGTTAGCCGATGCCCGTAGGACTCGCGCCTTTTGGCTCTTGACGGCCGGAGGCGTGTGCGTGGCGAGCCTCGGTACCGGTTTGATGTTCCATCACTTTTCGATGATGGAGATGAATGGAATCGGCCGAGCGGCTGCCGCGGCGCTCTTCGTGCCGCTGGGGGTCATGACCGCCACGTCGAATCTCGCATCCGGATACTTGATGGATCGCGTCCCGCCTCGCCTTTTGATGGTCGCCATGCTGCTTCTCTTCGCCGGAATGCTCATGTCCGTTCCGTTCGTTCAGACCCTCGGCGGCGTGTGGGCCTACGGAGGCGTTTTCGGCGTCGTCCATGGACTGCAGGGAGCGTTGATGGGGAGCGGGTACGCCTATTATTTCGGCCGGGACCACATTGGAGCCATTAAGGGCTTCGCCAAGACGGTGTTCGTGGGAGGCTCGGCGGCCGGTCCACTCATCTACGCGGCCGGTCTCGACCTGGTCGGTAGCTATACGTTAGTCCTGCTGCTCACGGCAGCCTTTTCGGCCGCGCTCGGGATCTCGGCGGCCGTCATGCGAAACGGCGGTCTGTATACGGATTCAAGGGGACGCGACGTGGTCTCGCAAGCGGCTTGAGGCCGGTTGGGCTCGGCATCCATCCCTTTCCCTGTACGGCGCGGCGGCCGGGGATCATTATGCCTCGCAACCGGTCAGGGTCGATGCCTACCGAACTGCCCGTTATAGATCATGGAGAAAAACGTTCGCCGTTTCGAAACGCTGCTGCGCGAGCTTGCTACCGAACTCGAAGCACTCATCGCACTCGCCGATCCGTCTCAAGAGAGCATCACGCCGGACAAGGGGATCGGCCGGTTGACGAGGATGGAGGCCATCCAGGCGCAGAGCATGTCGGAGGAGGGGCGCCGCCGCCGGAAAAAGCGGCTCGTTGCGGTCCGACGCGCGCTCGAGCGCATTGAAAAGGGGACGTACGGTCAATGCGTTCGATGCGGGGAAGAGATCGCGGAGGGCCGGCTGGAATTCATGCCCGAATCGGCGCTATGCGTGACCTGCGCGGCGAAGAAATGAATCGGATCCGAAATCATGCGGTTGCTTGACACGATTCGCGGCCTGTGGGAGCACGTAATTTGGGCCGACGGCCGCATACTGGAGGCCGTCGCCTCCGCCGGCGGCGCTCCGGATCAGGCGCTAAGAGAATTCGCTCACGTCGTCGGGTCGGAGGAAGTGTGGCTGGCCCGGCTCGAAGGACGATCCCCCGGCCTGGCCGTATGGCCCTCGATATCGCTCTCGGAACTCGAGGCGCTCGTCCGCGAGACACACCGGCGCTGGAATTCCTATGTGTCCGGCCTTTCGGAATCGGATCTGAAGGCGTCCGTGACGTACACCAACAGTGCCGGCCGGGAATTTACGAATGTCGTCGGGGACGTCCTTCTACACGTGGCGCTGCACGGGCAGTATCACCGGGGCAAGGTGAACCTTTTGCTCCGGGAAGCCGGCCTGACTCCGGCCCCGGTCGATTATATTGCCTTCGTTCGAGGCGCGCCCGCCGCGACGGAGGCGGATGCAAGGAGCGACTGCTGACACGTCTTCGACGTTCGACGTGACGCTCTTTCGTCTGCTGCTGGTATTCGAGGATCTGGAAGAAAAGACCTTCTACGTACGCCACCTCCTGTCTCGCCGGGGGAGAAAGGTCTGATAGACCTGTCCGAAAACGGCTCAGTTCGCCGGCGGGCATGGTCATCCGTTCACGAAGGTGGAACCACGTAACGAGCCTAGCAAACCGCTCTCCGGCTCGAAACGCTCGGGCCTGATGCCCGGTAGCACGTAGCGTGAGCAGGTCTACTTGCGCGCCAGAACGAGGCGCCAGAGGCGGCCGTCTCAAGCACGGATTCGTTTAATCAGACGCAGAGGGACGCCATGCAAGTACGAGAGCTGATGACGGAAAGCCCGGCCGTGTGCACGCCGGACACGATCTTGGAGGAAGTGGCCCGCATGATGGTCGAGAACGACTGCGGAGCCATCCCGGTTGTCGAAAACGCGGACAATCGAAAGACAGTCGGCATCGTCACGGATCGGGACATCACGACCCGCATCGTGGCAAGAGGACAGAATCCGCTCCAGAAGCGTGCGGCCGACGCCATGACGGACGCGGTCGTTTCCCTACGACCGGAAGACTCCGAAGAACGCTGCGCCGATCTGATGGAAGAGCACCAGGTGCGCCGCCTCGTCGTCATCGACGACGGAGGAGCCTGCATCGGAATCGTGGCCCAGGCGGATCTTGCCCGCCACGTCTCGGATAAAACGACGGGTGAGGTCGTCGAAGAGATATCCAAACCTTCGAGGATGGCATCCCAGCCGATGGCGTGATGCCCACCGGTCTCCGAACGGCGAGCCCCTGCCCTCGGCGAAGGAGTGCAGGGGCTTCGTTTTGTCGCTTCCGTGAATTCGGCCTCGCTTATTGCTTCCGTGAATTCGGCCGTATGCGCGTTCTCGGATCAACGGGCGAAGGGGCGGCATCTATCCGGTCGCCTCGAACTGCGTGCGTAGCACGCGCTCATGCACGTCCAAAGCATGCCGGTCGTAGAGCACGAAACGAATGAGTCGAAGAGCTTCGAGCCCGCGCATCTCGCTGAGAATCGTCGAAAAAGCGACCTCCGCGGCGGGTTCCATGGGATACCCGAACGCTCCGGTCGACAACGACGGGAAAGCGACCGATTCCACGTCGTGCTCCTCCGCCAGACGGAGCGCGTTCCGATAACAGGAGGCCAGCAGCTCGTCTTCAGGCGTGTCGATTCCGTATATGGGGCCGAGGCAATGAATGACGTACCGGTTCGGCAGGTCGTGCGCGCCCGTAATGACGGCCTCACCGGGACGAATAGGCGCCAGGGGTCGGCATTCGGCTTCGAGTCCGGGTCCGGCAGCCCGGTGCAG
>CAZMXY010000314.1:0-2347 GCA_964570345.1 uncultured Rhodothermales bacterium
CATCGATTTGTTCGGCACGATAGACAACCCCCATTCCGCCCCGGCCGATCTCGGCCAGGAGGTGGTATGGCCCGACACGCCTTGGCTCCAACTCCGCCGTCTCACGCAGGAGGGCCGCGGCGGCGACGGCATCGAGCGTGTCCAGGAACGTGTCCGCCTCTTCGCTGGCTTCTAGAAGCTCCAACACCTCCCCGTACAGTTCGCCGTCGCTTCCACAGGCTTCCCGGAGAAATTCCCCACGTTCCGCATGAGGGACATCCAGGACTCGGGAGAAAAGGTACTCCACTTCTCGCACGCGTGTCGCGGACAGTTTACGTAGAGCGTTCATCGGCCATCCTTTTTTAGTCCGCGGTATAGCCGGGCCCGCGCCAGCGTCCAGTCGTATCGAACGGTGCGTGGAGAGATGTCGAGTGTTGCGGCCGTCTCGTCCACGGTAAGACCACCGAAAAACCGGCATTCAACGACGCGCGCCTGCCGCGGACTAATTCTGGCAAGTTCGGTGAGCGCGTTGTCCAGATCGATGAGTCCGTCAGCGAACGCGTCGACGCGTACGTCTTGCGATTCCAGAGGCAGCGCCGGGAGCCCGCCTCCGCGCTTCTTCGCCTTGTGCTTTCTGGCGTGATCGATGAGCACCCTACGCATCGCCTGGACCGCAGCGCCGAAAAAGTACGACCGTCCGCGATTGGTTACGTCCGTCTCCCCGACGAGGCGGAGGTAAGCTTCGTGGACCAGCGCCGTCGTACGAAGGGTGTGTCCCGAGCGTTCGTTCGACAACTGGCGGTGGGCCAACTCACAGAGCTCGTCATAAACGAGCGGGACGAGCTCACTCATGACCTCGACTTTGTTCTCCTTCGACACCGTCCGCAGCAGTTGCGAAGCAGTGGCGTGGCGGGAGCGCCGATCCGTCATGGGGGTTGTTGCCGCTTTTACAGGCTACTTGCGCAGGAATAAGAGAGACGATAGGCAGAGCACCAAATAACACGGAGGCAGCGATGAAAGCAAGTCTTTTCCTGGCAATACTGCCGCTCCTAGCCGCCATGTCTCCCGTTCAGGCGCAGTGGCACGCCGGTGGGGTGCTCGGCCTCAACCGGGCGAGCACGGCTGTCAGCCCCGAACCTGAGACGATCACGTACTCCGGTCGCCTGCGTATGGGCATCGGTGCGGTCGTGGACTATGCTCTCACGAAGGAGATCGATGTGCACGGGATGCTCATGTTTATCGGCAAGGGCACTACGATCGAGCGTGAGGACATGTCCGATGACGTGATCTGGACCGTTTCATCGGTCGAGATCCCACTCCTCGTACGATACACTTTGCAGACGCCCGGCGATGTACGACCGTATGTGGCGGCCGGCCCCACGATCGGGTTTCTGCGCGGGGCCGAATTCGATATCGACGGCGAGAAGGACGACGACGAAGATGCAAAATCCCTCGACGCTGGAATGGCGATCGGCGGGGGCGTATTGATGCCCTGGCGATCAGGAAGGCTATTCGCAGAACTACGCTACGCTCGCGGGATGCTCGACGTGAGGGACACTGACCTCGCCGTCAAGAATCGCGGGGTGCAAGTGCTGCTCGGGATCACGTTTCCGCTGGGCAACGAACCGCGCTGAACCCTGCTTCACGCGTCCGCTGGGCGCCATTCAAATCTTTAGATCATGAGTAAGATGGAACAGCAGACAACACGATCAATAAGGGCCACGAAATGTGTGGCTCTAATTTTAGGAAACGTACTGGTCATCAGTATCAGTTCCTGCGGGAAGGACAATCCCGCTGGCGCTGATATGGATCCGGAATCGGAATTTAATTTCGATAGGGATCTCATTGCCTTTCGCAGCGACCGGGATGGAAATGACGATATATGGTTGATGACTCCCGACGGATCGGAATCAATAAATATTACGAATCACTCATCCGCTGAAAGCGACCCGGCATGGTCACTCGATGGATCCAGGATTGCCTTTGTCTCCACCCGCACAGGCAATGCTGAGCTTTTTGTGATGGACGTTGACGGCTCAAATGTTATTCAGATAACGGATAATCAGGGGTCAGTACGATGGCCAAAATGGTCGCCGGACGGCAGCTTGATCGCATTCAGCGCCAGTGTGAATAATCAACGGGATATTTATGTCATTCCGGCACCGGGTACAAATTCCAAACACTCGAAAAACAGCTCACTTTCCTGCGATAATCCTGTTCAGGTGACAGATCACCCGAAGGCTGATAACGAACCCGTTTGGTCACCGGATGGCTCCAAGATCTACTTCTACTCCAGCCGAGATGGAATCGGAGGCGTCTGGGAGCTTGAGTTTAGTTGTGATGGTGGTTCGAATCTAATAAAGCTGAC
>CAZMXY010000314.1:2447-3507 GCA_964570345.1 uncultured Rhodothermales bacterium
GATGATAGATATCCTGCATGGAGACCGTAAGAGTGTGAGACACGAGGCCGCGAGAGAGTGGCCGACGGGGAAGCTCTTGCCGTCCAGACAATTCGGCCCCTTACGTGATCGTACGGCCGGGTCCTCCTGCGGTAGGCTCGGCGAAAGGACGTCCGTGAACGAGACGGCGAACAGGAGCGGTCGTCACGCAGAAGTCGCCGGTGCGGCGGGGCCGGTGCGAATCTTGCGCCACGGCCGGCGTCGACCCGATGGAGCGCTCGCCGGTTGAGCCGGCGGGGTTCAGGACCGTTCTTTCCGAACACGGCATCGTCGTGCGGGCAAGCCCGCAAGCTTGACTGGGCGCGTGCGGCGTCGCTACCATGAGACTCGCCCCCGATCCTCAAGCGTGATTGCGGGCATGCCGCCGCCCATCCAACCGGAGCCGAAGCCATGATCAGGTACGCCGCGAGGCCGGAGACGTCGCTGTACGAGAAGCCCGACGACGTCGATGCGCGGCCGCACGACGGGCTGACGAAGGTCAACTGGTGCTGATGAATACGTGGCTGAAGGTCAGGGAATCCGACGGGCATTGGCACCATGTGGCGGCGCCGGGCAAGGACGGGTGGGTGCACGGAGGAGACCTCAAGGTGAGGCAAGACCTGAAGATCGGGTTTGTGGACGTAGGCCAGGGCGACGGGGCGCTCATCGAATGCAACGAGGAGCGGTTTCTGGTCGATGGAGGGGAATTCGAACCTCGGCGGGCTCATCGTGGGATTCCGACCGCACGGATTGTGCCATCGAGCATCTCTTCCGATGACGCAGTGGCGGCTCTTGAGTCAGCCGGCATTCTTGCATGAGCGGGAGGGAATTCTCGCCGGACGAACCTTCCGCGTCGGTAACGGGGAAGCAGGACAGTTTCGGATCTCCTCCTGGAGGACCGGCGGTGACATTGTACTGGATCGCGAAGCCCTTTATAAAAAGGGCCGCAACGTCAATTCCGCGCCCTGCGCAGACGCGCAAGATATCCCTTGACCGGGCTCGTCTGGCGCTCGCGGTAGTTCAGCCAGTTGACAGCGTCGAA
>CAZMXY010000315.1:0-3488 GCA_964570345.1 uncultured Rhodothermales bacterium
GCGTGCTCACTGCCGATCCCGGCACCGGCGTCATGCGCCACGCCGACGCCGGCTATGCCGACGCCATTGATACCGCCCGCGTACGCGGCCTGGATCTGCCGATGATTACAGGCAGTTCGCGATTCTAGCCTCGTCACCCGGGTACGGCCGGCTCGATCAGAGCATGCCAGCTATCGTTCCTCGGTGGCAGGCAGGCTCCGCCGACGCAGGGCTGGTAGCGGATCGTCCCGTTCACCGTCTGAAGGTCCTCGTCCGCCCGCCCCTCGGCAGCAATGGTTACGCGACGTTGGTAGACGAGCATCGGGCCGTCCGGGAGTCCGATCTCTTTCTTATCCGGTTCGGGATACGAGATGTTGGCCACCTCGAGGTCGTCGAAGTCCACGACAGTGGGGATCAGCCACGGCTCGGCCGGCTCGTGCGCCTCGATGTGGACGCGGTCAGGGATTCGGAGTCGCAGTTTTAACTCGACGTTTTCGGCGGAAGTCCGCCGCGCCGAGGCTTCGACACGAATGGTTCCGGAATCATGCATTGGGTCCTCCGGTGAGTCGTTCGAGCGCCTCGACGAGCGATGCGACGTGCGAGTCGAAGCGTTCCATGTTCAGATATTCCGCATAGCGGATGACCCGCTCACGGTCGAGCACGTACGGGCACCATGTTGTCGTGAAGTAGAGAACGGTCCACTCGCCCGTGGTCTCGCTCAATCGCAGTTCCCTGCCGGGGAGATCGGGCAGGACGAAGTCCTCCACTTGATCTCCAATCGTGTATGTGGCAAGTTCAGTCGTAGTCATATGGCCTCCGTCAGTCATCCGACGCTCCCAATGGGCGTTTTTACTGGATTCTCCGCACCGTGACGGGTACGGGGTTGCGGATGATATCCATCACAGGAGAGGTCCGCTGCACGTACGCACACAGCTCGTCCAGCTTCTCCTCGGTCGCATCGGCCTCAACGCGGTAGTTGACCGTAATCCCCTCGTAGCCCGGCCGAGTCTCGTCCGAGAGGCCCAGGAAGGCATGGAGATCAAGATCGCCCTCCAGCTCAAAATCGAGGGATTCTACGGCGATGCCCTGCGCGGCGGCGTTGTAGACGAAGCCGACGGTGAGGCACGAGACCAGCGCGTGGAGCACCGCTTCCACCGCGTTGGGTGCGTGATTCGTACCCAGGAGTACCGGCGGCTCGTCGCCCTCGATGACGAAAGGCTCCGTCCGCGACTCGTCCTCCTGACCGGCGCCATAGAAGCCCTGGATCCGGGTGCGGGAATGTGCGCCCTCTACCCATTCGGCCGTCGCACGGAACCGGAAGTTCGCCAGACTGGGGTCGTCCTTGATGGCGTCTACGGTCTCAATGAGCTGGTCGACGTCAACGCCGTTGATCTGCTGCTGCGTTTGCGTGGTCATGGCTATCCTCCTATTGGTTGTTGTGAGCTTTTGATAAATCGATCATGCGGCCTTCGCTGCCGATCGCGTCGCCATCCCCATTCCGGGCGCATCGCATGGCTGCTTGCTCGAACGTCAAAGTTGAAGCAGTCAGGGCAGGTCGCCTCGTAATGACCACTGGATCGACGACTCGCCCGTAGTCTACCTATCGAATCTTCCGCCGATCTTCCAATCTTCTTCCGGCCTGGAATTGAGATGTAACGATCGCTTGTCCCGACGCTCGACCTTCGGCGCGCGGTCCCTCGCTTTTGCGCTTCGCGCGGGCCTCCATGCCAACGCTCGCTCGGCATGAGGAAGGACATCGGTACGGATCGTATTTTCCCGGCACGCTGCATCGTACAAACCGAACCTCGCCGCACGTACCCGAATGCAACCGGAACCCAGTGGGGGAATTCGCCTCCGCATCGACACGCTGGAAGAGGATCTCTCGGCGAGCCTCGCCGCACTCCGGCGCGACTCGGCGCGCGTCCGCCGTTCGCGTGCGATCGTCGAGCAAGCGCTGAAGAGCGGTGAGACGTATTACGGCATCAACACCGGATTCGGCGCCCTCGCCCGGGAGCGCATCTCCGACGACCGGCTGGGGCAGCTTCAGCGCAACCTCATCCTCAGCCACGCCGTCGGCGTCGGCGATCCCGTGCCTCGCGACGTCAGCCGCCTGATGCTCCAGCTCAAAATCCACGCGCTCGGCCTGGGGTATTCCGGTGTGTCGCTTCCCACGTTCGAACGACTTCTGTATTTCGAGGAGCACGACCTCATTCCGTTCATCCCGAGCCGCGGCAGCGTCGGGGCGTCCGGCGATCTGGCCCCACTCGCCCACCTGTCGCTGCCGCTCATCGGGCTGGGGTCGTTCTGGCATGTGGATGGTGAACGTCCGGCGGCCGAGGTGCTCGCCGAGCACGGGATCCGGCCGCTGGCATTGCAGCCGAAGGACGGCCTTTCGCTCATTAATGGTACGCAGCTCATGAGCGCGTACGGCGCCTACGTCCTCGGGCAGGCGCTGCGCCTCGAACGAATCGCGGACCTGCTTGCGGCGATGAGTCTGGAGGCGCTGCAGGGGAGCATCACGCCCTTTGATGCACGGCTGGCGGCCGTGCGGCCGCATCCCGGCGCCGTCGCCGTCGCCGAAAACGTCCGCCGCCTGCTTATCGATAGCGAAATCCTCGAGTCGCACCGCCACTGCGGGAAGGTGCAGGATCCCTATTGCCTCCGCTGCGTGCCGCAGGTGCACGGCGCCAGCCGCGACGCCCTGGACCACGCTCGGAGCGTCGTCGAGACGGAGATCAATTCGGCTACGGACAATCCGCTCGTCTTCGAAAACGGCGGGATCGTTTCAGGCGGCAATTTTCACGGCCAGCCGCTCGCGCTCGCGTTGGATTACGCGGCGCTGGCGCTCGCCGAGCTAGCGAGTATCTCGGAGAGGAGGACCTATCTACTGCTCGAAGGACACGACGGACTGCCGAAGCTGCTGATGAAGCAGACCGGCATAAATTCCGGATTCATGGTTCCGCAGTACACGGCCGCCGCGCTCGTTTCCGAAAACAAAGTGCTGGCGCATCCCGCCTCGGTCGATTCGATCCCGACGAGCCTCGGACAGGAAGATCACGTCAGCATGGGTAGCATCAGTGCGTTAAAACTGCTCACCGTAATGCGAAACGTGGAGCACGTCCTCGCAATCGAACTCCTGACGGCGGCGCAGGCCCTCGATTATCGACGGCCGCTCAGGCCCGGCCGCGGCGTCGACGTCGCCCATGGCTACGTCCGCGACCACGTCCCGCATCGCGAGGAGGATTTTTTCTACGTCGACGACTTGTCACGTTGCCTGGAGATGATCCAGGGCACAGCCCTGATCGATTCCTTCGCGGACGATCTTCCTCCGTTGAACTGACGGCCACTCGGGAGGGGCATCACGGCATTGCCTGTTCTGACGAACATTTCCGAATTGATCACATGCCGCGACGACGGCGGCCAGAGAGACGTCCATCCTGTCGCGAACGCGGCGATCGTGTGGGAGGGCGAACGCATCACTTGGGTCGGGCCGGAGCGAGATCTTCCGG
>CAZMXY010000316.1:0-3483 GCA_964570345.1 uncultured Rhodothermales bacterium
CGCACCGTGAGCGTGATCGGACGCACCGGGATGAGGTCGAGGGAGACGACCAGCCGGTGCGGGGCGTGCCACGGCACGGCAACAAACCGGCCGTCGAATCGGTTGGCCACGCGTCTTTTCGCCGTGCCGACTTCGTACTGCACCTCGGCGCGGACGTGATCCGTCCGGCGTGAGAGGATCACGGCGAGGCCGCCGGCATAGCCCCGGCCCGCGGCGAAGGCGCTGGAAGCGGGTGCGGGTGCGGCGGCTGCGGCGGGCTCCACAGCGGGTTCTCCGGCGCGCGGGCCGTAGTCGAGCACGAGCAGGTGCGGCTGGTGCTTGTAGTACGATTCGAGCTCGAGCTCCCAACGTTCGTCCGGACGATAAGACACCGCCGCGACAGCATGAAGCGCCGCCGGCGGCCGCTGACCCGCGCCGACCGGAAGCCAGAATCGTACGTAGGGCAGCAGCGACGCCACGTTGTACGTCGCCACTTCGAACGAGTGGATGAATTGCCGGTACAGGCCGCCTGCTGCCCGCGCCGACCACGCTCCACCGGGGCCGTCGCGATCGAACCGGATCGACGCGCGGGGCTCCGCGAAGACCTGACGACGTCCGGCCAGATAGGTTATCCGCATGCCGAGTTCAAGCTTCGTCGCCTTTCCCAATCCGATGCGATCCTCGACGAAGAGGCTCGATCGCCATGCGGCCGGCCGCAGCTGTTCGGGGCCGACGACGACCGATCCGAACGGGTCGAGCGACAGCTCGACGTCGCTCGGCGTACGGGCGACCTCGGCGCCGGCGGATACGAAGTGGCGGGGTGTTGCGGCCAGCTCGCCATCCAGCTTCCAGCCGATCTCGCGGATCTCGTTGAATTCGACGGAGAGCGAATCGTCGCCGCCCGCCGTGCCGGCAGCCCGCGCCGCGGTTCCGGCCGTCGACAGACTGGCGGGGTGACGGAGCTCGTACCCGCTCATCCAACTTTCGGCGCTCAAGAGGAGGCGGCCCGTGGCGACCCACTCGTAGCGCAGATCGACGGCGTGGACGTTCCAGCGATAGGCGTCCTCGAACTCAATTACGTGGTCGCCACCGTTCAATCGCACGCCATCTACTCCGAATGAATTCGCGCCGCGGTAGAACGCCACTTTCACGCTCTTCATCCCCCCGAAGCGGACGCGGGCCGCGCCATGCACGTCCGTGAATCCGACCTCGAGTTTTCCCGTGGATTCCTCGGCCGTCGGCGCCGTCGCCACCGGCCGTGCGTTCGGCGAAGCAAGCACCGATCCGAGGAAGAGATCCGGCGTGCTCCAGCTGCGAAAGAGCGCTTCGAGAGCGGGTGGATGGTAGGCTTCCCAGATGCCGCGGCGGCCTGCGAGCATCCAGCTTACGTCCGCTCCGGCCCGGCTGCTTCCTTCCCACCGCGCATTAAGACTAATCGGATCGACCGAGAGCGCTGCGGCCTGCGGACGCGCCGATCCGAGATGCTGATCGATCTCCACGACGCCGGAAAGATGGCTGCCGTAGCGAGCGCCGAATCCGGCCTTGCGAACCGTCACTCGGTCCACCGCGAACGCACTGAACGGACCAACGAAGCCGCCGCTCGGTACGGGCATGAAGACCGGCGCGCCGTCGAGGACGAATCCATGCTCGTTCGAACTTCCTCCCTGAACGTGGACGTCGGAGAGGACGTCGCCGAGCCGGACGCCCGCGACGGCGGCCATTTGCTGGACGACGTCGTGCGAGCCGACGCCGTCGGGCTGTCCGACCTCCCGTCCCCGAGGCCGGCTGCTTCCGAGCGACTCCGAGCGTGCGGCGGTGTCATCGCCGATTATGACGAGAGGAGAGGAAAAGATGGTGCGCGGCTCGAGCTCGATCGCGACGGCGACGGTCTCGATCGACTCAATCCGGAGTCGATCCGTGTGATCATCGTAGGCGACGTGGCTAACGGAGATCTCGTGGGGCCCGGGCAGCAGCCCCGCAACTATGAACCGGCCGTTCCGATTCGTGACGGCGCCGGCGCCCGGCGTGAAAACGTGCGCCCCCTCGACGGGTGAACCCGTGTCCGCGTCGAGCACCTGCCCGACGAGACGGCCTGGCCGGGGCGGCGCGCGCGGATCCTCGACCAGCACGTACGTCCCCGACGAAAGGCGAATGAAATCGACGCCCGTGCCTCGCACGACGCAGGCCAACAGATCCTCCGCCGTCGCTCCGCTAATTTTGCAGAACGACGTGCGAGCCGCCACGAGTCGCGATTCGTAGACCAGGCTGATCCGCGTCTGATCGATGACGTGCTCGAGCGCGCGGGACAGCGGCGTGCCGACGAATCCGGCCGTGTACCGCGTTTCGGTCGATTGCGCGTTCGACGAGCGCGTGCCGGCCGCCGTGAAGCCGGCCAGCGACAGGAGGACCAGCGCATGCAGTCCGCGTCGGCGAAGCGCGTCTCGTGTCGGCGGGCATTCGCAGGGCTCGACCGCGTGCCGGAGAGCCGATCTGCGGACCTGTCGGGCCATTCTCATGGGGGTACGCGATAGAGTTCGAATCCGTCGGATCGGACCCGGTAGTTTAAACCCACCGCGCCGGAGAGATCGCGCAGGACGGACTCCGCGTCGATCGGCGCTCGGAGAGCGATCGTGAGACGCATCGTGTCGAGCGCGGCCGGTTCGAGACGGAGTTCGATCGCGTACCGTCGCTCGATCTCGGCGGCGATGCGGGCGAGCGGTTCGTCTTTAAATACCAGGTCGCCTCGCTGCCAGGCCGTGGCGTCGTCCAGACTCAACGGCACGCTCGTCACGTCCGCGCGGCGCGTAGCCACCTGCACGGACTGACCGCTCGTGAGGATGGTGCGCTCGCTCCACCTTGCGTCTTGCCCGGCGCGGTCGCCTCGCGGACCCCCATCCTCCTCGTCCTCGACCCCGGCCGGCGCGACGGCTACGCGCCCGTTCGCCACGGTGACGGTCGTAATCGGCTCTTCGCCTTCGGGCCACGCCCGGACGTTGAACCGCGTGCCGAGCACCGTGACGCGCGCATTGAAAGTCGAAACGACGAATGGGCGTTCGTCCTCGGCGACGTCGAAGAACGCCTCGCCGTTCAGGCGCACGTGACGAGCGGCGCCGAAGAACCGGTCGCGCCGGAGGGTCGATCCGCTGTTGAGCTCCAGGGCGGATCCGTCGGGCAGCCGGACGGCCAGCCGCTCGCCCTCCGCTGCGACATGCGTGACCGGCTGGAGCAACCACCGGCCGATGAGACCGGCGCCGCCCAGGAGCACGATCGCTACGGTCGTCCAGAGGAGGCGGCGGCCAGCCGTCAACGAGGATCGGACCCTCACCGGGCGAACGGCTCCCGAACGAGCGCGCGCGTGTCGGTCCGCTCGCCGTGACGGGGCCTCGCCATCCACTTCAACTATCTCCGCACCGGCCGCCTGCACGAAGTCCACGTCGACTGCCCGCACAATCTCTGCGTCGACTGCCTCGAACAGTCGCTCCCGTGCGGCGGCGACCTCCGCCG
>CAZMXY010000317.1:0-3480 GCA_964570345.1 uncultured Rhodothermales bacterium
TTTTCCGGCTCGTCACTCCTCCATCTGCTCTCGAGTCTGCTGGAGGAATTCGAAATGACGCAGCGTACTGTCGGCCAGCTCGCGCATGACGTCGAATTCATCCGGCATCAGGTGGTCGTGCGGGAGCCAAATCTGGCGAACGGGCTCCCTCGCCTTCTCGAGCAGGAGCCGCGCCGAACGCGGCGGGACGAGCTCGTCGTAGAGACCATTCACTAGAAGGAGCGGCGTCGGTGAGATCTCGCCCACGTGCCGTCCCGGATCCAGCCTGCGCAGGTACCACGAGGCGAGCCTGGCGACTATGCCACGTAGAAAGGCGTTTTCGATTGGGAGCATCGAGCGGAAGAGCAGATACAGATTGGCGCCTCCATGGTGCAGCGCCACGCCCCGAAAAAGGCGATCCTTCCCGGCCGGCGCCGCGAACGGTACGCCGAAGCTCACGCCGACGAGGAGGAGCCGGGTTGAGTCTACTTCCGGCTGTTCGGCCAGAAATTCGGCCGCCCCCGTCAGGATGCCGGGCATCCGGTAAGCCGACCTGCGGATGGAGGGCAGCTCCCCGAGCAATCGCCCGGGCGTCAGCTCTTCGGGAATCGCCTCCGGGTACTCGACGGCCAAGACCAATCCTTCCAGCGGGCCGGGGATTACCTGAGCCGCGCGGCGACCCGTCTCTCGGCCCGCGACGAGCACGATTCCCGGAAGCTTTTCGTCGGCGCGAATCACGGCGGGTCTCCGAAGAAAGGCAGCCACGGAATCGCCCCTCGGATCGACGAGAAGCATACTATAGAGGAGCTCGCGGGAATCCTTATCGACGAGCTCTCGATGCTCCAATCGGAGCGGTATCCGTTCGGTCGACAGGGAAGCGCAGGCTCCTACGAGCGAGGCAACCAGAAGCACAAGCGGAAGGCTCTGATATCCAGGGCTTCCCCGTAGTGAACTCGTTCGGATCCGCCTCGAACCGTTCCAGCATTCACGCCGGAATGCAGGCTCTTTCCGGCTGCGCATGAGCGGTAGTCCGGCTTTCACGATAGATCGGGTGCTCGCAAGATATTGAATCCGAGCTGCTCTAGTCGATGTCTGGAGGCTCGCGGTCGCCGGGCTTTCGGTAAGTCTCGAGCCGGGATATGGGAGGGTGATACTCGTCGACGAGCGTCCGCTTCCACCAGTGTCCGGTTCGTTCTCGCTCCCCGGCGCTCGTGTAGACGTATCGGTAGAGACGTGCCCGTACATATTGCGGAGGCTCCTCCGGGAACGGATTCTTTCGGAGCAGCTTGAGCGTGGCCCGGTCGCCCTGAAGCAGTTTCGCCAGCAAGCGCGTGAACCAGGGTTCGTAACCTGAAACGAACACGCCGCGCCGAGTTATGGAGGCGGAAAGAGGGAGGAACCACATCAGCCAGTCGAGCCGAAGATGGTACGGCGCAATCTGTGGCGGCCGCCGGGCCGGATCGACCGGCTTACCCTTAAACTCGTACGGTCTCCACGCGCTCGCGGGCGTCGGCTCCGGATCGCTCGTACCCTCGATGAGAACCTCGTATCGATTCTTGGTGACCGAGCCGAACGCGCCGTAGGTGCTCACGAGGTGGAGCGGGTTGTAGCTGAAGTTCATGCGTTGCGATCGGGAGAAGAAATTGAGCGTCGGATTCACGCTGAGCACGAGCGTGAGCAGCGCGAGAGCAATCAGCACGACCTCGTAGACCGGGGGACGGGGACTGAGTCCAGGGGCGTGCACAGGGATCACGATTGAGAGCAGACCGTCCGAAAAGGCCGGTATCGCGAGCGCGACCGTCAGCCAGTTGAGCCACGCGTAATTGCCGCTAACGATCAGCCAGAGCTGGTGGAAAACGATCAAGCCACCCCCGACGGCAGCGGCAGGCTGGGGAGCAAAGAGGGTGAACGGCGCGGCCAGCTGCACGACGTGGCTGAACATGACGGCCGACCGATGGAAGAACCTAGGAAGCCGATGGAAATTCCAGCTCAGGGGATTAGGTAGAGGTTGCGTCTCGTAGTGATAGAACAGGCACGTGAGATCTCGCCAGCATGGATCGTGCCGCAGCTTGATGAGGCCCGCACCGAACTCGACGCGAAAGAGTAGCCACCGCAGCAGGATGAGGGGAACGAAGGAGGGCGCGACGTGGGCCGGCCCAAGAAAAGCCGCGAAAAAGGCGGCCTCCAGTGTCATCGTTTCCCAGCCGAATCCGTAGAAACGCCCGCCGACGTTGACGATCGATAGGTACAGGAACCAGAGCAGGAGCCACCAGAACGCGTGGAGCCAGATGGGTCCCGAGGATGGGAGGCCCGCCAGCGCACCGCCGGAAAGCCCTATGCCCGTCCACGCGACGCCGCGAAACAGCCGGTCGGAATAGTGCCAGTGGAAGAGGCTCGGCACGGCACGGAAAACGGCAGTCCGCAGCAGCGATCGGACCGGAGCGAGACCACGCTCCCCCAGGAGCGCGGGGAACTGGTTTCGCGCCGCGATGAACGCGATGAGATAGATCACGGCCAGCGCGCGCTCGAAGAGCCACCGCGCGAGCCAGTATCCGTCTGCGGTTAGCAGATCCATGTGCCGACGCTACGGCTTCTTCAGCCTCCCGTCAAGCGACCGGGCGCCGGAATGTTACCGGACTGCTCTACGTCTACGGCGAACGACAGCGGCTGCACGGAGCGGTTAGTCTAACCCAGCAACTCCTTTACGACGCCCTCAGCCGCATCCAGCGCCTCGTCGATTTTCTCGGGCCGCCGCCCCCCGGCCGTGGCCAGTGACGCGCGTCCCCCGCCGCCGCCTCCGACGTGCCGGGCGAGCCGTCCGATGAGATCGCCGGCCTTTACGCCGCGCTCGATCACGTCGTCGGACACGCCCGCAACCATGTAGACTTTCTCTCCTTCCGGATCCACCGTACCCAGCACGCCCACCGCGCCGCTGCCCAGACGGTCTCGCAGCGATTGACCCAACGCGTTCAACATGTCCATCGACGTCGGCTGCACGCGTCCGGTGACGAGGCGAATTCCATCCACCTCGCGGGCCTGCTTGATAAAATCGTCGAGCTCGGAGGACAGATTCCGCTGCCTGTGCTCTTCGAGTTGCTTGCGGAGCGCCCTGTTCTCCGCCAATAGCTCCTGCACCTCGTCGGACACGGGATGCTGCAGTGCCCTGAACTGGTTTCGCACGAGATCGAGCTCGCTCATTTCCCGGTCGACGAAGTCCAGCGCCGCCTCGCCGACCACCGCCTCGACGCGGCGGATTCCCGCGGCTACGGATCCTTCCGAAAGAAATCGAAAGAGCCCGATCTCCCCGGTGGCCTCGACGTGCGTACCGCCGCAAAGCTCGACGGAAAACTCCGGATCGAAGGTGATGACCCGTACGCGATCACCGTATTTTTCACCGAACAGCGCCATCGCTCCTCGTGACAAGGCCTCGTCGATTGTCACGTCCCTCTCCTCCTCCTTGAAGACGTTGCGTTGAATCGCCTCGTTCACGCGCGATTGGAG
>CAZMXY010000318.1:0-3477 GCA_964570345.1 uncultured Rhodothermales bacterium
CCGGAGGCCGAACAGGAGCTCGTCGGCGGCTATCACACCGAATACAGCGGCATGAAATTCGGAATGTTCTTTCTGGCGGAGTACGTCAACTGGTGGGTGGCCTCCTTCGTCATCGCGACCCTGTTTTTCGGCGGCTACCTCGTGCCGTTCGAGCCCCTGCTGCTGAACGCATTCCCCGCGCTCGAAGGCAGCCTCGCACTCGGCGTGATGCAGGTGTTCTCGCTGCTCGCCAAGACGGCCTTCTTCGCCTTCCTCTTCATCTGGGTGCGCTGGACGTTCCCGCGATTCAAATACAATCAACTGATGACACTCGGGTGGAAGTACTTGCTGCCGATCGCGCTCGTCAACGTCGTGCTCGTCGCCATTGGCGTCATCCTATTCGGATAGATCCGCCGGCAAAACCGTGATTACCCCTTGCGACTAACGACGTGATCCTTTCACCGTCCATCATAGCATCCGACATGGCCCGTCTTGAGGACCAGGCGCAAGAAGTCCTCGATGCAGGCGCGGAATGGCTGCACGTCGACGTCATGGACGGCCGTTTCGTGCCTAACATCACGGTCGGTCCGCTCGTAGTGCGGGCGCTCAAGCCGTTGGCCGAACGCACCGGGTCGAAACTCGACGTTCACCTGATGATCGAGCACCCCGACCGCTACATAGAGGATTTCGTGGATGCAGGGGCGGACGTCGTTACGATCCACGTCGAAGCCTGTACGCACCTGCACCGCGCTATCCATCAGATCAAAACGCTCGGCGCCCTCGCCGGCGTCACGTTGAATCCCGCCACGCCGCTGGAGTGCCTCAACGAAATCCTTCCGGACGTCGATCTCGTTCTCGTCATGTCCGTCAACCCGGGTTTCAGCGGACAATCGTTCATCCCATCGTCGCTGGACCGCATCCGGCGTCTTCGCAGTCAACTCAATCAAATAGCTTCTTCGGCCTATCTGGAAGTGGATGGGGGGATCAGCGCGAGCAACGTGATGGAGGTCGTGGGCGCCGGTGCGGACGTCGTCGTGGCCGGCAGCGCGGTCTTCGGCGGCGGTCGTTCGATCGAGGAGAACGTGAGGGCTATTCGCGACGCGCTCGTCCTGGAAGCTTAGCACCATCGATTCGCGCATGTATGTCGCCGTCTTGCTTCCTCTCCCTCTTCCTCTTCCCTTTACGTACCGGGTGCCGGACGAGCTGACGACGCGTGTCGCGCGGGGATGCCGAGTGCTGGTGCCGTTCGGACGGCGGCGCCTCACAGGGGTGATCGTCGAGGTGAACACCGGCGCGCCGGATGTCGAGCAGGTCAAGTCCATCCTTCACGTGCTCGACGACGAGCCGTCGTTCACCGGCGAGCTTCTCGACCTCGTCCGATGGATCGCCGACTATTACGTCTGCTCGCCCGGCGAAGTCATCCGCGCGATTTTACCACCAGGCGGGCCCGGAGACGGCCGCGGGGTGCGTGCGAAAATCGAAAAGCACGTCCGATTCGCCAACTCGTACCGGCACGGACGGGCCGTCGACGAGCTGCGCGAGGAATTGCTCGGCGCGAAGCAAATTGCAGTCATCGAATGCCTGGCCGGATTCCGGTCGGAGGGCGACGTCGAGCCGCGCCAGGCCGACCTGCTGGCTCGCGCCGACGCGCCGCACTCGACCGTTAAAAGTCTCCTGCGTCGCGGCATCATCGAGGTGGTCGAGAAGGAGGTCCTTCGAACTCCGTTTGAAGAGAATGGGAACGCGGACCTTCCGGACCTCAAGCTGCATCCGGCGCAGCTCGATGCGCTGGCCAAGATCAACGAAGCCGTGGACGCCGGATCGTTCCACCCGTTCCTGCTGCAAGGCGTCACGGGAAGCGGGAAAACGCAGGTGTACGTCGAGGCGCTAAAACGCGTGCTGGCTAAGGGTCGATCGGGAATCGTCCTCGTTCCGGAGATCGCGCTGACCCCCCAGACCGTTCGGCGGTTCCGAGCGCATTTCGGCAATCGGATCGCCGTCTTCCACTCACGTATGAGCCAGGGCGAACGCTTCGACGCATGGCACGCGCTGCGCAGAGGCCGATTCGACGTGGTGATCGGCCCACGATCGGCCGGCCTCGTGCCGCTGACGAATCTCGGACTCGTCATCGTGGACGAAGAGCACGAGTCGTCGTACAAGCAGCAGGATCCGGCTCCCCGCTATCATGCCCGCGACGTGGCCGTCATGCGTGCGTACATGAACGATGCCGTCTGCGTCCTCGGATCCGCTACGCCGAGCCTCGAGAGCTTCCTCAACGTTCGGACGGGCAAGTATACTCTTCTGCACATGCCCGAGCGCGTTCCCCGCCCCGACGGCGAGCTCGCCACGCTGCCGGAGGTGCGCATCGTCGACCTACGCGTGGAGCACAACCAGGGGCGCCTCCGCGGCGTGTTCTCGAAGTCGCTCATCAGCGCCGTAAAAGAGCGCATCGGCAGAAACGAGCAAGTCATACTGCTTCAAAATCGCCGCGGGTATGCCCCGCTCGTGCAATGCCGCGCTTGCGGCTGGATGCCGGAATGTCCCGACTGTTCGGTTTCGATGACGCTGCACAAGAGCCGACGGCATCTACGCTGCCACTACTGTGGTCGGACGGCACGTATCCCGGCCTCCTGTCCCGGCTGCGCCGCGCCGGACCTCGACGTGTTCGGCACCGGGACGCAGCGAGTCGAGGAGGAGCTGGAAGAGTACGTTCCCGAAGCGCGAGTCATTCGGATGGATCTGGACACGACGACGGGCAAGAATGCCCACGAAAAGCACCTCCGCCGTTTCGGCGAGGGAAAGGCAGACGTTCTGTTGGGCACACAGATGGTCGCAAAGGGCCTCGATTTCGGCCGCGTTACCCTGGTCGGCGTCATCAACGCCGACACCGGCATGATGCTGCCGGATTTTCGATCCGAAGAGCGAACGTACCAGCTGCTTTCGCAGGTATCGGGGCGCGCCGGCCGGGCGGTGCTTCCGGGAGAGGTCATCATTCAGACCCGCAATCCCGATCGGTCCATCATTCGGTATGCGCGTGATCATGACTTCAACGCGTTCGCCGACGCGGCCCTCGCCGAGCGCCGGAAGCTCGGGTATCCGCCGTTCGGTCGCCTGGCCGCCGTCGAATTCAAGGGGCCGGATGAGGGACGCGTGGGGGATCTGGCCCGCAAATGGACGGCGGAACTTCGCCGTCACTCAGCCGGTGCAGAGGTACTCGGACCCGAGCCGGCGTTCATCAGCCGGGTGAAGCGTCAGTACCGATATCATACGATCGTGAAAGCGACCCGGCAGACGCCTCTGCAAGAGATCCTGCGGGCCGCCGTGGAAGGGTTCGGGGATCCACCCTCGAAGTGTCGTGTAAACGTCGACGTCGATCCGGTAGGGATCCTCTGAAGCCGCGGGGCAGTACCGGAACCTTGCCTTCAGGCTCTCGTTTTGGGTGCCAGGGGCAAGTCCCGTACGGCCAGCTCCCTCCGAACTCCGTCAGGGCCGGAAGGC
>CAZMXY010000319.1:0-3471 GCA_964570345.1 uncultured Rhodothermales bacterium
CCACCACCGATCTATCAACGACGAACGGTCCAGAGATGGCGTCGAGTACTCCGGTGGCCGCAGCGCCGGCCGGAGCCGGAAAAAGAGATATCCTGACGACCGGATCGGAACCAGGTTACGATACCACGATACACCTACTGATCCCCTTCAAAACGGATCGGAGCCCCCGTATTTTCGTTCGTCGAACATCTCGCTTCACCATGGCCACGGTCGCGTGGCTACTGACGGGTGTCCTCACACTTGCTCCGGGGATGCCGCTGCTCCAGCTTTGTGCGGGCGTTGCCTCCGCGATGGCGACATCCGAAAAGGACGCCCCCGGCGAAGCAATGGCGTTTGCAGATGATTTCTCCGGTTTGCGCGCGGCCTCAGGCAGCCTTTCGGCCCACGTTCCGTGCCCCGGCCATGACGTCGCGGCGGACTGGAGTGGAACCGCTCCGCGCGTGTCCGGCGTCGAGGCGTGTGCCTTTCCGCTTGCGGACGTGCTCTGGACGGCCATCCAGATCGGTTCGGATCGCGTTGACCATCCGGTCAGGGAAAACACCATCTCTCGTGCGCCCCCGCCGTCACCCGGTTCGATTCTCTCGCTTCGCAGCGTCGTGCTGCTGATTTGAAAGTCTCGCCGGCCCCGAGCCTGTGCATCTTCTTGCGTCCGCTGCGTCAAGCGGGCTGCCCCCGACTGCGATACGCCCGCTCGAGCTTCGTGGCGCTATCTCAACGCTAGGCCCGTCCTGCACGCAAGGGTAGCTGAACGCTCGGCACGTCCCCGTGCGCGCGAGTACGGACGCTCATCAGGAAAATCGAGTCGCCCCCATCCGCACGTTCCACAAGTACGCCCCACGTCCATGACACGTCCTCTCTACGTAATTCTTTGCCTTCTTGCCGCCTTCGTCCTCACCGATTCGGCGACACGACTCGACACTGCTTCCGCTGCCGTGGGACAACCGCCTTTCTCTCCTGCACCCGGGGAGCAGGCCTGCCGCTTCGACCCCGAAAAATCGCTGACGACGGATTTGGGGGAGCTCATTTCCGAAGACGACCCCTTTCTCGGGAATCCGAAGGCCGACGTGGTCGTCGTCGAGTTTTTCGATCCGAATTGCGTGCACTGTCAGACCTTCCATCCCGTGATGGAGGACGTGCTCGAAGCTTACGGCGATCGCATTCGATTTTACATGAAGCCGTTCGCCCTCTGGGAGTACTCGTTCATGCAGGTCGAAGCGATGCTCATCGCGGCACAGGTCGGAAAGTATTACGAGATGATCGATCAACAGCTCGAAAACTCGGGCCGGCCGAGCCTTTCGGACGAGAACCTCGTCGAGGTGGCGGGCCGTATCGGTCTCGAGGAGGCCGTATTCGCGCAGGCACTCGCATTGCGCGATTTAACGTCTCGCGTGCAGTTTCTGCGCTTGCAGGCGCGCAACGCCGGCGTACGGAGCACGCCTACCGTGGTCATCAACAGGCGCGATCAGGTCGTGGCCTCGGAAGCCCGGACCTTCGAATGTATGAGCCGTTTCTTGGATGAGGAGCTGGACGCGGCCGAATAGTCTTATGAAGCAATACCCATGAACCTGTCCACTCGGAAAAGAATCATCGCAGCCATGGCCTTCATTCTGGTTGGTTTGCTCGGTTTTGCCACATTTTCGTGGATGCAGGACACACCGAGTGCGTCGGCCGATGCAACGACGCCCCTCGTTTATACCGCCGACACCACACTGGACCTTAGCCGGCTGGGTCCGGATCTCCGTCGCTTAGTGGCCGAGAAGCGCCAGGAAGGGCTCGAGCCGAACCGGCTGATCTTGGAGAAGAGCCCCTACCTGCTGCAGCACGCCTTCAATCCGGTCGACTGGTACCCGTGGGGACAGGCTGCCTTCGAGAAAGCCCATCGTGAAGACAAGCCGATCTTTCTTTCGATCGGATACTCGACCTGTTACTGGTGCCACGTGATGGAGCGGAAGGTATTCGAGCAGGAATCGTTCGCGCGTATTCTGAACGAACACTTCATCAGCGTAAAGGTCGACCGTGAGGAGCGGCCGGACGTGGACCGCGTCTATATGACAGCCGTTCAAGCCATGACGGGAAGCGGGGGATGGCCTATGTCTCTCTTCATCACGCCGGATCGCAAGCCTTTTTTCGGCGCCACCTACATTCCGCCGCAGGCGCAGTATGGGCGGCCGGGATTCGGTGACGTTGCGCGCGGCATAAGCCGGGCGTGGATGGAGCAGCGCGGCGAGGTCGTCGCTGGGGCAGAGAAGGTAGCGGACTATCTGGAACAGGCTTCTCTGCCGGATTTCACTCCGACGGATGTCGGGTCGGAAGTCTTGTCGAATGCCTTCGATTCCTACGTGAATCAATACGACGACGAATACGGAGGTTTCGGGACGGCGCCTAAGTTTCCTCGCCCTGTCAGCCTCGACTTCCTTCTGGATTATTACGTCCGGACGGGAGACGAGCAGGCGCTCGACATGATGCTGCACACGCTGCGCCGCATGGCACAGGGCGGGATGTACGATCACATCGGCGAAGGCTTCCACCGGTATTCCACGGACGGACAGTGGCATGTACCGCATTTCGAGAAGATGCTCTACGATCAGGCGCAGTTGGTCAACACGTACTTGCGTGCTCATGAGATAACGGGAGACGCTTTCTACGCCGACGTGGCACGCGACGTCCTGGCGTATGTAGACCGGGTCATGCTGCATCCGGAAGGCGGGTTCTATTCCGCTGAGGACGCCGAGAGCGCCGTCGATCCCGCTCGGCCCGGCGACAAAGAAGAGGGCGCGTTCTACACGTGGACGAAAGACGAAATTGACCGGCTCCTTGAGCCACGCTCTGCCGCCGTGTTTAATTACGTGTACGGCGTCAAAGCCGAAGGGAACGCCGTTGAGGACCCGCACCAGGAATTCGTTGGCGAAAACATTCTCCATCAGGCTCACTCTCTGGAAGAGGCCGCGGCACATTTCGATGTTACTCGTTCCGAGATCGCCGCGATCGTGAAGGAAGCACTCACGACGCTCTTTGCAGCGCGCGAAAAACGGCCCCACGCACACCTCGACGACAAGATCCTTATGTCATGGAACGGGCTCATGATATCTGCTTATGCCAACGCGCATCGCGTTCTCGGCGACGAGCGCTATCGAGAAACAGCCGAGCGGAGCGTGCGCTTTCTGTACGCCAGATTACGAGACGGGGAGACAGGAACCTTCAAGCGCAGGTATCGTGAGGGCGAAGCCAGGTTTGATGCTCATCTTGAAGATTACGCCTTCTTCATCGAGGGACTGATCGAACTCTACGAGGCGACGGAGGACCCGGAATGGCTCGGACGAGCCGACGCTCTGGCGAATGAGATGATCGACCGTTTCTACGATGAAGAGCGAGGCGGCTTCTTCGCCACGACCGGTGACGACGAGTCCATTCTCGTCCGATCGAAGGAGTACTATGATGGGGCGGAGCCGTCAGGCAATTCGGTGGCGATTA
>CAZMXY010000320.1:0-3459 GCA_964570345.1 uncultured Rhodothermales bacterium
GGAAAGTGCTCGGCGACGCCGTCGCGATTCGCCTTATAGGCGAGCTTCTTTCTGAGCGGCGGCAAGTCGTACTGAGTAACAGTGTTTTGAACGTGTGTGAGCAACTCGGCGCGACTCCGCTTGAAGTAGCCGCGCCGGCGCAGCAGATCGCGGGCCGGGCGCCACTCGGCGGGATAGACGTAGGCAACCGGGAAGGTGCCTCCGCGCAGGAGGTGGGCGATCTTATAGGCGTCCTGCCGATCGTTCTTAGTCTTTGCGCCGTAGATTGCGCGCATGTACAGCGCGTGGCCGAGCACGAAATCGATCCCGTGCTCCCCGCACAGATCGGCGAGCCAATACCATGCGAACATGCATTCACAGCCGACGACGAGACCTTCGCGGTATGGAGCGACGGCGCGCATGAAGTCCGGAGGTCGTGTCCGTACATTCTTGTGTAGAACGACCTCGCATCCTCTAATGAATCACGTGCTAGTGCTCTTGAAAATCTAGGTCTTGATGCAAGTCCGACGACGCATGTGGCGGCTGAAGCGCTGCTTCGAGACGCAGCAGCGTGGATCCGGTGATTGATACGGTATTTCTAAAACTAGCGGTTGCAATTATGAAAAAGCTCATATGTATGATCAAGTTTTTACTCGTCTGCAGCCTCACGTTCCTTCCATCGACAATGCGTGCGCAGCACGTCGTCGAGGAGCCGTGGGTTGTCTATGAGGGCGCGAGCGGTTCCGGACACGGGAAGCACGTCGTTTTCATCAGCGGTGACGAGGAGTACCGCTCGGAAGAGGCGTTGCCGCTGCTGGCCAAAATTCTAGCCGTCCGGCATGGCTTCAAGAGCAGAGTCCTCTTTGCCGTTGATCCTGAGACGGGAGAAATAGATCCCGAGAACCAGACAGCTATTCCCGGGCTGCACCACCTTGCAACGGCTGACTTGATGGTGCTCTTTACACGCTTCCGCGAACTGCCCGATGAGGATATGAAATACATCGTCGACTACACCAACTCGGGCAAACCCATCATCGGTTTGCGCACTGCCACGCATCCGTTCAATTATACCCGAGACGAAACTAGCCCCTATTACAAGTATGACTTTGAAAGCAATCAGCCTGAAGGGGGGTATGGACGTCTCGTATTCGGAGAAACCTGGGTAAGTCACCATGGCGACCACGGCGTCGAAAGCACACGGGGCCTGATCAACGGCTTGTTGGCCGCGCATCCTATACTGAACGGGGTGGAAGATGTCTGGGGACCTACGGATGTATACGGCATCAGAGATCTGCCCGCGGATGCACAGGTGCTGCTATACGGCCAGGTCCTCGATGGCATGGAGCCGGGATCACCGCCCAATTATGATAAGTCCATCATGCCGATCGCATGGACCCGAGCCTATACCGGTGAGACTGGAAAGACCTCCCGCATATTTTTCACGACAATGGGTGCTTCAGTCGATCTGGAAAGCGAAGGACTGCGCCGACTGCTTGTGAACGCAGTGTACTGGGCTATTGGCCTTGAGAAAGAAATTCCCGTCGAGGCTAACGTAGACTACGTTGGCGAGTACGAGCCGACGTTCTTTGGGTTTGGCGAGCACCGCCGCGGCCTCGAACCATCGGACCTCCAGCGACTACCGTGACACTGGTCCACGAGTGCTGTGCGTAATCGAGTTCAATCGCGCGAACGATAGCCAACCAACTTGTAGTGAAGCTCGTGACTCGCATGAAGAAGCGGCCCATAGGTAGAAATTCCACGTTGCCGCGCAAGAACATGTCGGCCCCCATTTTGATGGTATGCATCGGATGGAGCTAGCCTCGCCTTCGGCCTCCAGACTGACAGCGAAGGCAACTTGTATTACGTTAAGTCCGGGCAGTATACGGACAATGCATTACCCGAAAACGTGGTAAGAGTATCGCAGGACGGTACCACGTCGGAGACGTTAGCGATTGGTTTTCGGACGCCGAACGGAATCACGATTTCACCGGACGATCGCATCTTTGCCAGCGACAACCAGGGCAACTGGGTTCCGGCCAATAAGATCAGCCTGATAGAAGCTGGTAAGTTTTACGGATACGTGCCGAACGTGATCGAGAAGGGATGGAGCCCTGACGGGATTGTGAGAGATACCATCTCGGCGTTTCCCTGCTATCTGGGTCCCGAGCAGATGGAGATCCCCCAGGACTTCGCGCAGCCCATCATCTGGCTGCCGCAGGAGTTTGACAACTCGCCGGGCAGCGGTGTCTGGAGCGACAAAGGCTGGGGCCCGTACGGCGGACGGTTCATCAGCTCGAGTTTCGGTACGGGATGGTTGTACAACGTTATGCTGCAAGAGGTAGACAGCGTGACGCAGGCCGCCGCAACGGCATTCCCGTTCCAATTCAATGCCGGCGTGCAACGGGTCCGAGTCAATCCAGCCGATAAGCAACTCTATCTCGTCGGCCTTACGGGATGGGACGATGCGAACGCGAGTATGTACGGTACGCTGGACCGGATTCGCTATACGGGCGGACAGGGTCATCTACTTACGGATGTCAAGGTCCAGCCCGGCGGCATGGCGCTCAGTTTCAACGTCCCGGTGGATGCGAACATTGCCGCAAAGCCGGAACAATACGAAATACTACAATGGAATTACCGGTGGGAACAGACCTACTGCTGACTGGTCTGTCGAGAACCCTGATGAGCAGGGGAGAGACCCCGTGGACGTCAGCGAGGTACGACTCTCGGACGATGGCAAAACCGTCTTTCTGGCTATTCCGGACATCCGGCCTGTCCATACAATGCGTATCCGTTCTGACGTGAAAGCTGAGGATGGGGCTCGCATCAAACATTCAGTATACCTGACGGTCCGCAGGGTCCCAGCGGACAAAGGGTGAGCAACGTCGAAGATGTGCCCAGGCCGGCGCCCATGATGAGAGGCCGGGAGGCTACCCGAGTCAGGCGTGAGTAGTTGGTACCTAGGACAAGAATGCCGTATTGAACCTTTCTTGACGGTGGGACGGATGGCCTGATCCGCGGGTTCGATCGAGCGAGGCGAGGGCCGATCGGCCAATGACGGGCGCCTTAACGTAACCGATCCAGGATTCGAAGAAATGCCCAGGTACATCGCTCTCCTGCGCGGCATCAACGTCGGCGGCCACAACATAGTGCCCATGGCCGAGTTGCGCGCGCTCTGCGGGGACGACCTCCGCTGGAAGGACGTCCGGACCTACATCCAGAGCGGCAACCTGGTCTTCGGTGCGGATGCCGCACCGGAGCGTTTGGAAGCCGACCTCGAGCAAGCCGTCGAGGCGCGCTTCGGTCCGTCCATTCACGTGATCGTCCGTCCGGCGGCCGACTGGCCGGCCTACGTCGATTCGAATCCCTATCTCGACGCCTCGCGCGAGGCCCCGAATCGTGTGGTACTCGCCCTTTCAAAGGCGCCGCCGAACGCGGACGCCGTGGAAGGGCTGCGCGACCGCGCGTCCGACGCCGAGC
>CAZMXY010000321.1:0-3457 GCA_964570345.1 uncultured Rhodothermales bacterium
CAGCTCTCGACCGCACCGTCTCATGCATAACGAGAGCGACGACGACGCCGGAGACGAGCGTCAGACTGCCGATCACGCCGATGGCCCATTCGAGGCTCAGCAGGTCGGCCAGCCCGCCGGCGAGTACGGCACCGACGACGTAGCCGCCGTCACGCCAAAGCCGGTAGACGCCCACCGACGAGCCCCGCCAGGCCGGATGCGCCACGTCTCCGATGGTGGCGAGGAGCGTCGGGTAGACCATCGCCGTGCCCAGGCCGAGCAGTATCATCGCCGCCGCAAGCAGCCAGAAGCCGCTCCCCAGTAGCATCAGTCCGATGCCGAGGGCCTGCACCCACATGCCCGAGACGACGAGCGGCTTGCGACCGAGCCGGTCCGAGAGCGCGCCCGTGCCGAGCTGGCATAGGCCCCAGACGGCCGGATAAAGCGCGGCCAGCCAGCCGATCTCTTCGAGCGAAAGCCCGATGGCGGCGTAGTAGAGTGGGAAGAGGCCCCACGCCATGCCGTCGTTCAGATTGTTGATCATCCCGGCCTGGCTCACGCTGAAGAGTGTGCGATTTTTCCAGCTCGTCAGCAGAAGGACCTGCGCGAAGGATGGCCTGACTCGGACTTCGCGGCGCGAGGTCTCATCGTCCTCGCCTTCCCACTGATCCGATTCGAGGCGGGCGTGGCCGTGCGTCTCTCGAACCAGGAGGGATAGGAGGAGGCCGGCCAGCGCGAACGCGACACCGATATAGAACGGTTCGGGCCGGAGGGTGTAGGCGGCGGCGACGTACCCGGAGGCCAGCGCGGCGAGCGAGACGGCCAGGTAGCCGGCGGCCTCGTTGAGCCCCATCGCCAGGCCCCGCTGCCGGGCTCCGACGAGGTCGATCTTCATGATGACCGTGGTCGACCACGCCAAACCCTGGTTGATGCCCAGCAGCACGTTGGCGAAGACGATCCACTCCCACGTCGGCGCCCACATCACGAGCAGCGGCACCGGCAGTCCGAAGATCCATCCAGCGATGAGTACGGACTTGCGCCCGTAGCGGTCGCCCAAGTGCCCCGCCGCCAGGTTCGAGAGCGCCTTGGCCAATCCGAAGGTCGCAATAAAGGAAAGGATGGCCGCCCGGGAGGCGAGCCCGAACTCGTCCTCGGCCAGGAGCGGAAGCACGGCGCGCTCCAGTCCCACCATGGCACCAACGAACGCGTTCACGACGACCAGCAGCGCGAACTGCCGGCCGTTCTCGCGAAGGCCCAATCGGATGTCAGCGCCTGCGGACTTCATGTCGTCCGGACGGTCACGAGATGGCGCAGCGGTTGGCACCCGCTTCGAGATCGAGGATCTCGCCGGGCGCAGTCGCCCCGGCCTCGTTGAGGGCTACGATCTGCTCGAAGTTGGGCGGCGTCGGCGGGATACGGGCCAGGAGATACTGCACGAAATCCTCCTTCGAGCGCGAAAGCGCGTCCACGCGGCTGCGCAAAGCGCCGAGCCTGTCGCCGATCACCATTCCGTCGAATGCCGCCGGATGACTCGTGTGACCGGGGAGAACGAGGGCTTCCACCGGAACGTCACGGACGAGCCGCTGGAGCGAGTCGTAGAGGGCCGCCGCACGGGTCTCTGCCTCCTCGGTGCCGGCTTTGAGGTCGGGACGGCCGACGCCGTCCGTGAAAAGCGTGTCGCCCGTGAAGAGCGCGGCATGGTCCAGGAGATAGCACGAACTCTCGTTTGTGTGCCCCGGGGTGAGGAGGACCTGCAAGTGCGCCTCCGCGATGACGAGGACGTCGCCGTCGCGCAGCGGACTGTACGGGAACGAGACCCGCTGCTGCTCGGGCAGGTAGAGCGTCGCCCCGGTCATTTCCGCCAGCGGCCGAGATCTCGAAAGGTGATCCGCATGAATATGCGTGTCGAGGACGTGCGTGATACGCCAGCCACGCTCTTCGGCGAGCTGCACGTACACCTCCGGCGGCAATGCCGCGTCGATCACGGCCGCCCGGCGGCCGGCACCGATCACGTAGGAAAGGCAACCTTTTCCCGTACGACGAAGCTGGACGATCACGGCCGGCGTTTCGGACGGCGACACGGTAGCCGTGTTGAAAGCCAGGCTCCACGCCTTCATGCCGCCCTCCAGGCTGAACGCCTGCTTCCCCCGAGCGCGGAGCTGCTCGGCGGCGGTCAGGCTCGTTCGTCCCGTCCTGCAGACGGTCACGATCGGCCGGTTACCGGGCAAATCGACGCCGGCAAGCGCTTCGGGGTCGTTCCGCTTGAGCGCGTCGTACGCGTCCACGTGGATGCTGCCGGGGATGTACCACTCCGCTCGCTCGCTTGCGGGGCGCACGTCGAGGATGATGGTGACGTCGCCGTCCAGCAGCCGCTGCTGCAGGGCGGCCGCGCTCATCGTCAAGGCGGTCTGATGCGTAGTGTCTTCCATGGTGATTCGGGTTTCGACAGATTTCTCTACACGGCTCCTGTTTCGACGGGCAAACCGGCAGCCTGCCAATCCGGAAAGCCCAGGTCGAGCCGCCGCGCGGACCGGCCGTGACGGCGCAGCCGCTCAACCGCCTCGACGGCGAGCACGCAATACGGTCCGCGGCAGTAGGCCACGATCTCGGTATCCGGCGAGAGCTCGGCCAGGCGCGCTTCCAATTCGTCGACGGGCACGGACCGGGCGCCGGCGATGTGCCCGCTCTCGTATTCCTGATGCGGCCGGACGTCGAGAACGACGACGTCTTGCTCTCGAAGGCGATCGAACAGCTCCCCCATACGGACCGGATCGAGGTGGTCCCGTCCGTCGAGGTAATCGCGTGTGATTTGCTCGATCTCGGCCAGGCGCGCCTGTGCCACGTCTCGAAGGGCCTGCACGAGCGCAAAGACCCGCTCGTCGGCCAGGAAATAAAAGACGTGGTTGCCCTCCTGGCGGGTCTCGACGAGCCGGGCTCGCCGCAAGACCTGCAGGTGCTGCGACGCATTCGCCACCGTCATGGCGGTCTCCGCAGCCAGCTCCTCGACAGGGCGCGCGCCCTGTGCGAGAACTTCGAACAACTCGAGGCGCCGTCGGCTCGCCAGCGCCTTGCCGATTCGCTCGAACTGGTCGTACACGCGGTCCTTAAAGTAGCGCTTGTCGTTCATGTCGAGAACAATTCAATAGATTACTTGAATAGATGAAAGTACTCGCCCCCTTCTCCCTTGTTCCAGGTATTCGCGAATTCGGGAGCTGGCTACCAACGCGTTATCCCTCGGATCACTACGACGGCCCTCGCCGTCGCCCTCGTTTGTGAGTGTGCTTGCGTACATTGTCTCGGCATAGCGATCCAATCAGCAAAACGGTTCCAGAACCGTGCTGCAATTCGCGAGAGTCATACTGCTCCTTCTGCTCGCCGGATCTTCGATTGTCTCCGTGGCGCAGCAGGCAGTCCTCTCGGGCCGTGTGCTCGACGCCGAGACGGGGGCTCCGCTGCCGGGCGCGAGTGTTTTTCTTGC
>CAZMXY010000322.1:0-3454 GCA_964570345.1 uncultured Rhodothermales bacterium
AGCGTCGTGCGGAAAAGTGAGAACGCCGCCCACGGGTCGAACGGCTCGCGCATCGAGGACGGCGACGCGGTCATCTTTTACAATTTCCGCGGCGACCGGGCGCGACAGCTGACGCGGGCCTTCACCGACGAGTCGTTCGACGGATTCGATCGGGGGCGCAAGCTCGACCTCCACTTCGTCATCTTTTCGCCGTACGACGAGTCCTTCGACCTGCCCGTTGCCTTCGAGAAGGTCAATCTTTCCCACACGCTCGGGCAGACGATTTCAGAGCGGGGCGGAACGCAGCTGCGCATCGCCGAGACGGAAAAGTATGCCCACGTCACCTACTTTTTTAACGGCGGCCGCGAAGAGCCGTTCGAGGGCGAGGATCGGATCCTCGTACCGTCGCCCAAGGTGGCGACCTACGACTTACAGCCCGAGATGAGCGCCCCGGAAGTGGCGGAGCGCGCGGCGGAGGCGCTGCGTCACGAGAGGTACGACTTCGTCTGCTTGAACTTCGCGAATCCCGACATGGTCGGGCACACGGGCAATTTCGAGGCGGCCGTCAAAGCCATTGAGGCCGTCGATGCGACGACCCGGATCGTCGTCGAGGCGGCGCTCGAGCACGGTTACGGCGTCACCATCCTCGCCGACCACGGCAATGCGGATAAGATGAAGAACCCGGACGGCAGTCCCCATACGGCGCACACGACGGCCCTCGTGCCGCACCTCATCATCAAGGAGGGATTCGACGGCCCGATCAGAAACGGGAAGCTCGGTGACGTGGCCCCGACGATCCTCGCACTGATGGGCGAAGACGTACCCGCCGAGATGACCGGCGACGTGCTCGTGGCGCTCGACGAGGCCGAGGCTTGAGGGCGGCCGGGGGAGCGTTAGGTTCGCACGAGCGAGCGTCAGCGGATCGACACCTCCATCGGAAGCCGCGCTTGTACGGTGCCGTGATACCTGACGGCATCCCGGACGTGGCGCACCTGCTCGAGGATCGCTCGCTCGCCGGGCGTCGTCGTGACGTTCAGCCAGGTTTTCGCCGCACGGGCGCTCAGGCCGCTCGTCAACTGTTCGAGGAACGTCTTCGGTCGAGGCAACACGCGGACGCGGTACGGTCCGTCGCCGAGTTCCGCCTCGCGCGCGGCCATCGCCACGGCGTCCGACAACGTGGCGAGCGTGTCGACCAGGCCGATCTGCTGCGCGTGGCGGCCCATCCAGATCCGCCCCTGCGCGATACTGTCCACCTGCGCCTTCGTCATGTTGCGCGCCTCGGCTACGCGCTGGAGGAAGGCTTCATAGGTGCCGTCTACGAAATCCTCCAACATCCGTCGTTCTTCGTCGCTCAGTGGCGAAATGCCCGAGAACATGTCGGCATACGGGCTGGTCTGCACGCCGTCGAACGTGATGCCGAGCTTGTTCTCGAACAGGCCGCTCGCGTCGAAGAAGAGGCCGAAGACCCCGATGGATCCGGTGATCGTGAGTGGATCCGCAACGATGGTGCGTGCGCCGGTCGCGATCCAATATCCGCCGGAGGCAGCCAGACCGCCCATCGAAATCACGACGGGCTTTTCGGCCGCGGTGAGCTGAATTGCTCTCCACATTTCGTCGGAGGCCGACGCCGAGCCCCCCGGCGAATCGATGCGAACGACCACGGCCTTGACGCGGTCGCTCTCTCGCGCCTCGGCCATCGCATCCATGAAAGTCTCCGCACCCACGAAACTGCCGCCGAAGGGATCCGTCATGTCGCTCTCGCCGCTGACGATCTGTCCGACGGCATACACGATCGCCACGTCGCCTTCGCGATTCACCTCGAGGCCGGCGTCCGAAGGCGACACACGGAAGTACGACCGCACGCGGATCGTCGACAGATCCTCCTCCGGTTCGACGCCGAGACGCGTCTTGATGACGTCGGTCACCTCGTCATGGAAGAGGAGTCCGTCGAGAAGTCCGGCTTCGAACGCATCGGAGGCGGATATGATGGCCTGCTCCGTCGCAATGCGCCTCAGTGAATCGGCCGGCATGCCGCGGCTTTCGCCGATCGCATCCATGAAGACGGAATCGAGCGTGTGAATGAACGAGGCGAGCTGCTCCTCGTTTTCGGGTGAGAGATCCTCCCGAATGAACGGCTCCACGGCGCTCTTGAATCGACCTGCACGGACGACCTGCGGCTCGACGTCCAACTTCTCCAGAAAATTTTGAAAGAAAGCGACCGTGAGATGGAATCCGTTGAATTCGAACATCCCCTGCTCCGAAGCGAAGACGCTGTCCGCTGCACTGGCAAGGAAATACGCCTGCTCCGTCATCAAATGGTCGTCGCTGGAGGCGTAGACCGGTTTTCCCGATTCCTTGAAGCGAAGGATCGCCGCCCGTACCTCCTCCAGGGCCGCCCAGCTTCCTGCAACGCTCCGGACCTGGATCCACATCGCCTCCACGCGGTCGTCCGTCGCCGCCATTCGGAGCGACGCGACGAGATCGCGCAGGTCGAAGGGCGGCTCACCGGCCAGCGCCTGATTGATCGGATCGCCCGACACGACCTCCGGTATCGGTCCGGTAAGCTCGACGACGAGCACGGTGCCGGGCGAAACCGAAGGCGTTCGATCGGCCGCGGCCATGAAAATGAGAAGGAACGTAAGCCCGATAAAAAAGACGATGGCCAGCGCGATCAGCGTACCGAGCGCGCTCGCGATGAGGCTCGAAAGAAATTTCATGTGGATGCGAATGCTTTGTCGTCGAATTCACGCAAGCGACGAGTCGGCCGGCCGCCTTGACAGTGCCGGATGAACGGGCGCCGTACAGAAAAGAGGGTGGGTCTGGTGGATGGGGCGGGACCACCGCGTCGTTTTTGCAAGATACGAGCAGGATGGAAAAGATCCCGCTTGGCGAGTCGCCGAGTGCGGCTTCATGCCGACCCGCGCGCTTTCGTCCCCCGGATCTTGCCGGCCCGGCCTGCATTCCGGCGTCGCGGATCTTGCCGGCCTGTCGACGGATCGATATGTTGCCCGGCATGGAGGCCGCTTTCGATTATCGAATACCCGTCCTGCACCCGCTCGCCGTGCATCTTCCCGTGACGCTGCTTCTTACGACGGCCGTCGCGGCGCTCGTCTGGATGTTCCGTGGGACGCCGTTCTGGAGGCGATGCTGCCTTTTCTTGATCCTCCTGAGCACGCCCGCCGCCCTGTTCGCCTACCTGACCGGTGACGAGATGCGGGAGCGCTCGGAGGGTATCCCCATCGTCGACGACCTCGTGGGGCTCCACGAACGCTTGGCGCTCCTTACGCTCGTCACGACGTTTGCCGCGGCGTTCGCACTCGGCATCTACGCGCTTCGCGCCGACCGGACGACCGACCGGTCGGTGGATCCGATCGCCGGTCGTGTGTCCATCTCCCTCTTGATCTTCGCCGCGGCGTCCTTCGTCGCGTGGACGGCTCACATCGGAGCCACCATGACCTGGGGTGTGGCGCCTTGA
>CAZMXY010000323.1:0-3451 GCA_964570345.1 uncultured Rhodothermales bacterium
GGAACGTCGCTTTCGTACTCCGGCAGCCTCGTATACGACGCATTCACCGCTCCCGGCACGTGGCCGCTTCGGTACTCCGAGGCGTGTCGCGCGTCGAAAACGGCCGTATCCGGCGTCGATCGCTCCCCTTCGAGCTGGTCGAAGTCGATCACGTCGATCGAATGCGCGTCGCCACCCTGAGCGAAATAGTCTTCGAGCGTTTCGAAGTCGGCGTACGCCGCGACGTTGTCGTACCCGATCCGAATGAGATCCCGCACAGCCTCCTCCAGCGTCTCCTCCTCCGTGAGCAGGCATAGGGGCGCCGTCGCGTCTTCCACCAGCGACCCGACGAACGTGTTAAACGACTTGTTGAGCGGCGTGTAGAGCGCGCCGGGAATGTGCCGCGTCCCGAAATCGGTGCGGTCGAGCCGCGTGTCGAGAATCACGACGTCTCCGCGATCGACCAGATCGGAGAGGCCGTCGACGTCTAACCTTCGCGGCTTCGGCAGTTTGCCGAGCGGCGGTACGCCGTCCCGGTTCTGGTACTTCATCCGACGAAAATACAGCGGCGGCTCGGGCTGACCTTCGAGAATGAAGGAGACGAACGGCTCTTCACCTCTCCGCACGGCATCAAAACCCGGACTGAAGCGCCGTTCGTAGCCGACGGTCGATTCCGGAACGGCGCCCAGCGCCTTTCCGCATGCGGATCCAGCACCGTGTCCGGGCCACACCTGCAGAAAGTCCGGCAGATCGAGAAATTGGCGCGCCGACCGATAGAGCTGCCGCGCCGCGGGCTTCATCATGCCTTCGATCCTCGCCGCCGACTCGAGGAGATCGGGACGTCCCAGGTCGCCGACGAAGACGAAGTCCCCCGTGGCGATCCCCATCGGCTCCGTGGCGCCGCCGCCGCGGTCCGTAATGAGAAAGGAAAGATGCTCGGGCGTGTGACCGGGCGTGTGCACGGCCTCAAACTCGACGTTTCCGAGACGGAATCGGTCCCCGTTTCGCAGAAGCGTGACATCGTACTCACCGGAATCCACCCACCGATATCTCCATTCCTCATCACTCTCGCCCGAGACGTATGTTTTCGTTCCGTATCGATCGGCAAACTCACGAGCACCCGATAGAAAGTCCGCATGGATGTGGGTTTCCACGGCCGCCGTGATCTCCAATCCCTCTTCCTCGGCCAGATCCACGTATCGATCTATGTCGCGCTCCGGGTCGATGACGAGGGCCTGTTTCGACGTCGGACATCCGACGAGATAGGCATACTGGGCAAGCTTGGAGTCGTATACCGGTCGGAAAAACATGGTCGGCCTCTCGCGAATCGGTCGAAGGTGGAGAATGTACGTAGGAATACGAATGGCCCGACGATTGTTCTCGTCTGCGTTTGCCCTGGCCGCGCATCGCGATTTACTCCTACGCGTCGATCAGGCGATACCCTGCACGCGACGTCTCTTCGGCATACAGTGCACTGAGCCGCCGCGTCATCGGGCCGATCCGCCCGTCACCGATCGTTCTTCCGTCGATGGACGTTACGCCCGCGAGCTCGCCCATCGTCCCCGAACAGAAGACCTCGTCGGCACGATAGAGGTCGGTCGTCGTGAGATCCCGCACGTCGTGCGGAATGCCGTTCGCGCGGCACAGGTCAAGCACGGTCTGGCGCGTGATGCCCTCGGGACAGGCTCGTGTGTGTCCCGTCAAGACCCTATCCGCGGCGACCGCAAAAACGTGCGTGGCGTTCGTTTCCGCGACGAAGCCGCCTCGATCCAGCATGATCGCATCACCGGCTCCCGCCCGGTTTGCTTCGATCTTTGCCAGAATTGACTGAATGAGATTCGCATGATGGATCCTCGGGTCGAGGCAATCAGGTGGAAAGCGGCGAATCGAGCTCGTCACCAGCGACAGTCCATCCTTGTCGTACACCGGCGCCTTGTGCTCGGCCAGCACGATTAGCGTGGGGCCGGATTGATTCAGCCGCGGATCCATACCGGAGGTTATCTTCATGCCGCGCGTGAGCGTAAGGCGCACGTGCACCCCGTCCCGCATGCCGTTTGCATGCAAAGTCCTCCGAATCTCCTGTATGATCTCTTCGTGCGACGGTATTTCCTGGAAGGCAAGAGCGTGGGCGGAGGCTCGCAGCCGATCGAGGTGCTCGATGAGCCGAAAAATCCGCCCGCGGTAAAGGCGAAGTCCCTCCCAGACGGCATCGCCGCCCTGTACGACGCTGTCGAATGGGCTGATGCCGGCCTTGTCGCGGTGAACGAGGTCCCCGTTAATGTTGATCAGCAGGTCGCGATTGCGCTCGTCGAACGTTTGAAGCATGGGCTACGGCACGATGCGGTGTCGATACAGGACGTCGTAGTACGTCCGGCACTCCCGCTCGAGAGATCGTAGCCCGTCGGGCAATCGATCGGAGGGCGGCCGGTACGGCTCGAAGCGGGTGGACGCCTCGACGGCCTCGTACCAGTATTGAGCCCAGACGCCGTCGGTCGCCCTTGGCCCCGCCGGCCACGAGAGCATCGCGGTCGTGAATTCGACGCCGAGGGCTCCACACAGCTTGCGCAGCATCTCGTGCGGGCGTTCGAGGACGTCGCGCGCGTCGATGACGGGTGGTGCCTCACCCGACGCCGTGCGAGTTCGCTCGAACAAATCCAGCTGCTGCGGAAGCCCCGTGTCTTCGAGGCGCGGTTCCGATACGACTTTGCTAAGCGAGATCAACGTCTCTTTCGGACTGCGAATCAAGAAGGCATGCTGCAGCGCGTCAAGCCACTCACCATGCATATCGGGTAGAAGATGATGCGTCATGTGCTTCTGATAAAATATCCACTTTCCCCCCGGCACAGGGCCGGTTAACCAGGTGACGACCTTTCTCCAGTCGGTCTCGCCGCCGCTGATGATCTCGTCACGACCGGGATGCTCGACGTCCGTCGCGGCAAGATAGTGCGCGTAAAAGGGTTCGTCGCTCACGAAGGTGTCCCCCCGGCTTTCCCAGGACCGCATCACGGCGGTCGAGATATTTCGCGGGCCGGACCACATCGCGATGCGACGAACGTTGGTCGACATAGAATCGATCTTATCGGTATAGCGGTGCGCTCGATCGACGAGGCGATGAATGAAGCGCTAGGGTGTGACTGCCTGTAAACTAGTGCAAAACGGCCACGGAAAGGGCACCTCGACACTATGACGGCCTCTCATCGTCCATCTATCTTGCCTTTTCGTGCGCTCGTCCTCTACTCATTCCGGTTCGTTCGTATGCAATCGAAGGATCTGGCCTCTCTGACGCTTCACGAGCTCATCGAAATCGCGGCCGATCGATCCCTGCTCGACGGGATCACGGTCTCGGGCACCAAGGTGCGGCTCGACCTCGACAGCGAGAAGATTGAGCTTCGAGAAGAGGCGGCGCGTGTCTTTCTTCGAGGCTTGATCCGTGGACACGAGCAAGCGGGGCACCTCAATTCGTCCTAGGCGA
>CAZMXY010000324.1:0-3448 GCA_964570345.1 uncultured Rhodothermales bacterium
ATGACGAGCCGCTCGTCCTGAAACCAGCACCAGCTCGTGTCGTCGTTGAGCACGACAGGTTCGCGCGCCAATTCTCCGATGAGGCCGCCGCTGGTTTGGCAGCCTGCGCTTAAGATCAGGAGGATGGGAAGTAACCGGAGTTTTCGCATTATGTCGGCCCGGAGAGCCGTGGTCGTTCAACGTTCGGGGACCGGGCGTCATTCGATCCGGCAGGCCTTTCATGGCGTCCGCCGGATCGTCGCAGCGGCCGGTGCACATCTCGCATGTCTGGATGATAGTACTCCGCCGCCCAACTAGCCGGTAGAATCGATCGGTCGAAGGTATCGGACGGCTTTTCGAGGGCCGTCATCGGCGTCGAGCCTCCGGAGTCGTCGAGCTCGAATTCCGACGACCACTCACGAGTTCGGTTCGCCGAGCATCCAGCCGGTGCGAAAACGAGGAGGGCGACTGCGGCAAATGCACGGTGGCCGTTACACGTTTCATCGCGATGGCTCGGTGCGCTTGATCGAGAGGAGGGGCAGGCCGTCGAAGGGTTCCGTCAGATGGTAGGTCGTTCTCTTCGGATCGAAGGCCACGGGCACGCCAAGGACTTTGAGACGCCGGATGTCGTCGGCAATCGTACGGCGGCTGACCTGGAACTCCTCGGCGGCATCATCGCGCGTGAAGCGGCGGCCGCGTTGGAGCCAGTGGACGAGGTGCTGGAGGCGATGGAGTTGCGAAAGGCGCAATGAGGCGAGGAGCGAAGTGGTAGAGGCAGGCGAGTGCATACGGCGCGTGGAAGTCTACTGCGGCAGGATACACACCAGGGTGTGCAGTTTACGCTCACCCTACCTCAACCTCAGCTATTTTCTGCCGTTCTACAACCTATTCATCGTACCGAAGAGAATCCAATTAGTCGATCGCCTCTCTCACTTCACCCCGCTGCCGTCCGCACCATCCGATCCATTAGGTGCTCGATCGCCTTCGCCGGATCGTCGCATCGGCCGGTGTGCACCTCGGACGTCTGGATGATCGTGCTCCGCGGCGCCACCAGCCAGTGAAACCGTTCGCGCTGCGTGAGCTTGCCGATCGGCCCGGATTCGTCCCCGCCGCGGCAGATCGCCGGGATCGTCGCGAGGTGCGATCGCACGCTTTCGAGCTCCACCGACGGATCGAGTGCCAGCAGCCGCACCTCGTCCAGCTCGATCCGCGCATCCAGAAACCGGAGCGAAGGGCACGACAGGATGATCCCGGCATTGACGAACTCCTCGCGGTCCACACGCGGCACGACGCGCACCACCGCATAATCATAAAGCTGCTCTTGCACGGACGGCCTCTTCCATGAATCGGTGGGGTCGCTCGAGTCTGTCGATCAGGTACGCGATATATTGATCGCGTCGATCCCGTGCATCCGGTGCCAGCCACGCATCGGGCACCTTCCCGACGATCTGGCGAATCGCGTCCTCCATGAGGCGCGCCGTCATCTCCGCGTCCACATCCGGCAGCGCATCGGCAGCATCCAGCAGAACGTGATTTCGGATGAGCGGAAACGCATCGTCGCTGCGATGCAAAAACCGGTCTTCTCCGTGATGAAAATACAGCGCGGATCCGTGGTCGATCAGCCACAGATTTCCGTGCCACACGAGCATATTGGTGTTGCGCGCGGTGCGATCGACGTTCGACGTATACGCGTCGAACCAGACGATCGACGAGGCCAGGCGGCCGTCGACGGCGTCCGCCACAGGGTCGAACGTCACGGATCCGGGAAGATAATCCAGCCCGAGATTGAGCCCGGCACTTGCGCGGATCAGATCCTGGATCTCCGGATCGGGCTCGGTGCGCGCGAGGTCTGCATCCAGCTCTGCGAAGACGATCTCGGGCACTCGCAGCCCCAGCGCACGGCCGATCTCCGCCGCGATGAGTTCGGCCACGAGCACCTTCGGCCCCTGCCCCGCCCCCCTGAACTTGAGGACGTACATGCCGTCGTCGCTTGCTTCCACGATGGCGGGAAGCGAGCCTCCCTCGCGGAGCGGCGTGACGTAGCGGGTGACGGATACGGTCCTCAAGTATACGTAGACATCGACGGTATCGGACAGAAAACGGCCGGCCGGGTCGCCAGGCCGCATAGGCCTGCGCGTCGACCGAATCATACCGTCAACGGCAATGAGATGCCAGAGCTACGACGTCCGATCGGCGGGCGTTCAGCCGGACTGGCCCGACGAAGCGGAGAGGGAAGCCGATCTTGCAATGCATATACTCGTGTCGCGCCGACTTTCCAGGGTCGGCGATCGTCTGATGCTCTCTCGGCAACGTCCCATTACATACGATGGCTTTCGGTCCGGAAAACCGGCCTCTCCCCGCTCCTCCTCGCAACGCGCTTCATCTCCGTAGTCGCTAGGCCGGCTCAAAACGCTTGATGTCGATATTCGCGGCTTCCTTGCGGGCTTCGGCCAGGTCGTAGGCATTTTGCAGGCGCAACCACATTTCAGGGGTTGAGCCAAAGGCCATTGACAGGCGCACCGCCATTTCGGGCGAAACGCCGATCTGGCCGTTCACAAGGCGCGATAGCGTTGAGCGGCTGACGCCGAGACCCTGAGCGGCTTTCGTAACGCTGATGCCAAGCGGCTTGATACACTCCTCACTCACATACTGGCCGGGATGCGGCGGGGTATTCTTCGGCATGGCTAGTTCTCTTTTTCTCAGTGGTAATCAATCAAATCAACGTCGGTCGTGTCCGGGCCTTTGAAGCGGAAAACGATCCGCCAGTTACCTGTGACGTCGACGGCGTAATATCCTTTGTGCTCACCCTTTAACATGTGAATCCGGAAACCCGGCAAATCCATATCTGCCGGGGTTTGGGCGAGATCAAGCGCGTTAAGGACGCGGTCGATTTTGTCCAGCCAGTCGGCGTTGAGGCGTCGCGCCTGGCCTTTTTCCCAAAATTCCCGGAGTCCTTTGTGTCTTATTCGCAGGATCACGCGTCAGAGCCTTTCTCTCGTACTCCCCTGAATGTAGCATGTTGCGCAACATGCGCCAAGTGGTTTTCGGAGGAGTTCAGCGGCTGTAGATCCGTATCCGCTCAATCTCGGCGAGCTTGACCTCCTGATCACGTCGAGTCGTAGAGCTTGCTTGCCTGCGCTGAGGCGTGGCGGGCTATGGCCTGGGCGGTCTCGATCTGCCGGCCATTCATGCCGTCCCGACGCGCAGCTTCGAGACGACGTCCTCCAGGATCTCAATCGCACCGAATTCGTGGGAATTGAATCGCTCCCTTCAGATCTTCGAGCTGCTGTAGCATGTCGTGCGTAGGAGCACGGAGTCGAACCCGATGAAGGGGGGCGGAGTCGCAGTGGATCGCCTAGATTATTGCAGCCAGTCATCTACAACCAACTTCCTTTCTCTCGTTGCCCGCATACCGTCCATTCGTTTTCCTGATCGCCGCCGCCGCGACCGCGGCAGCCGGAGTTGCTTT
>CAZMXY010000325.1:0-3445 GCA_964570345.1 uncultured Rhodothermales bacterium
ATTACGAGCATTACGGCAACCTCGTCACGTACATGCGCATCAACGACATCACCCCGCCGTCATCCCAGTGAGGGTCGGTCGGGGTCGATGATTCGCGCCGGAAAGCCGGTTGCTCTCGTTTATTTAGCGGCCAAGAGCTCTTCAGTCGCGTGCACCTACGTATCCGGCCTGGGACGACCCCACGCCGCATACAGGTCGGCCAACGCCGTCCGGATCTGCTCCGTGAACGCATGCTCGCTTCCGTAAACGTCGTCGAGTATGGGGGCGGCCGCCGTAAGAAGCGGCTCGGCCTTCTCGTAGTGCCCGAGATGCGTCAGGCACACGCCGAGTCGGAGCATGGCCACGGCCGTCTGCCCGCCCGCCTCGCCGAACTTCGACGATCGGATGGCCAGCCCTTCGCGCAGCAGGGGTTCGGCGTCCGCCGCCCGCTCCTGCTCGACCAACATCCGACCGAATTCGAGGAGCACGTCGGCGACCTGCGGATCGTCGGGCGGCTTTGTCGCGCGGAATAGGGCAAGCGATTCCCGGAAAAAGCCTTCCGCAGCTTCGGGGTTTCCCCGCTCTCGCTGCAGCATCGCCAGATTGTTCAGCGAGACGGCGACGGCCGGATGTTCCTCCCCATGGATTTGCCGGCGCAGTGCCAGCGATTCTCGCAGATAGGTCTCGGCCTCATCGTAGGCACGTTGTTCACGTAGAATGGCGCCGAGGTTGGAAAGCGCCGTCAGCACGTTGGGATGCTCCTCACCCAGCGTCCGTCTCCAGATGCCCAGGGCCTCCCGCATCGACGACACCGCCGCCTCGAGATCCCGCCGCCAGTAATACAGTACACCGATATTGTTTAGGGAAAGGGCGACCTGCGGGTGTTCCGGGCCGAACAGCCGCTGGCGCATCGTGAGCGCTTCGAGGAATGTTTGCTCGGCATCGTCGAACATCTGCTTTTCGCGCAGGACCGAGGCGAGGTTATCCAGCGTCACGGCAATATAGCGGTGGTCGTCCCCGTAAAGCGATCGACGCCGCGCGAGAATCTGCCGGTGGAGCTGCTCGGCTTCGTCGACATCGCCCTGGCTCCACTTGAGCACCGCCAGATTGTTCAGGGTTTTGAGGACGTCCGGATGATCATCGCCCAGCAGTTGCTGCCGCATTGCCAGCGCTTCCCGGTAGAACTGTTCGGCGGTCGCATAGTCGCCTCTGTCGTAGAACAGCACGCCGAGGTTGTCCAGATCGGTGGCTACTTCAGGGTGCTCGTCGCCATAGTGATTCCGGTCGATGGCGAGGGCCCGGCGTTCGTGTTGCTCTGCCTCCTCGAAAGCGCCCCGGGCATTCAGCACCGCGCCAAGATCGTTCAGGGTTTCAGCCACGTCGGGATGGTCTTCGCCCAAAGTCGTGTGGCGTATCGCGAGGGCCTCGCGGAGACGCTGCTCGGCTTCGTCGTAGGCGCCCTGTTCCCACCGCAACACCGCCCACTGGTTCAGGCTCGTGGCGACCTCCGGGTGCGCGCCGCCAAAGAGGTTCCGGCGCATCGCGAGCGCGCGCTCCAACAACGGCCCGGCCTGGTCGTACAGCCCCAGCTTCCGATAGACCTCGCCCAGCGTACCCAGCATTTCCGCCTGCACTTCAGGCTGCCCGGCCAGGTCCGACTCGATGCGCGCCAAGCCCTGGTCTACTAAATCCCTTGCCGTGATCGTTTCTCCCCGCGCCTCCTCGGGATCTGCCTGTTCGAACAGGCTCAGGACGAATCGCTTGACTTCTTCTGCTTTCGCCGCCTCCTGCGCTTTCTCCTGCGCCTGCCATATCGCCAGGCCCAGGCCTCCCGTCAGCGACAGCAACACCAACACCGCCGCGGCGACACCCACCTGATGCCGCCGGACGAACTTATGGGCGCGATATCCGAGCGTGTCCTTCCGCGCCCGAACCGGCAGCCCCTCGAGGTGCCGTCCGATATCGTCGCGGAATGCTTCCACGGATGTGTACCGCCGCTCCGGATCCCGGCGCAGGGCCTTCAACACGATAGTATCCAGGTCGCCCGAGAGACGGCGACGGAGCCGCTCGGGCGTCGTCGAACGCGCTTCGCCCACCGTGTCGGTGTCCCCGGCAGTGGTTACGGCGGTGCTTGGACGCTTCGGCTCGACCGTCTTGACGAAGGAGCCGGCATCCTGGTCTTGCGGGATGGTGTACGGACGCCGGCCCGTCAACAATTCGTAGAGGATGATCCCTAGGGCGTACACATCGCTCGCCGTCGAAATGGAACCGCCCGTGAGCTGCTCCGGGCTGGCGTAGGCCGGCGTAAACACCCGTCCGCCGGTCTGCGTAAGGAGCGTGTCCGGTTGATCACCCCCGAGCAGCTTGGCGATGCCGAAGTCGAGCAGTTTCAGTCGTCCGTCCTTCGTGACGAAAATGTTGGACGGTTTCAGGTCACGGTGGACGACCAGGTTCTGATGCGCGTAGTGTACGGCCTCGCAGACGGTCTCAAAGAGTCGCAGGCGTTCGTCCACCGACAGCCGGTGCTCGTCGCAATACGTGGTGATCGGCATGCCGTCGATCCGCTCCATCACGAAGTAAGGCTGACCGGTCTCGCTGGTGCCGCCGTCGAGCAGGCGGGCAATATTTTCGTGGTTGAGCGTCGCGAGGATCTGACGCTCCTGCTCGAACCGCCGGTGAAGGTTGCCGGCGCCGATGCCGCGCCGGACGACCTTCAAGGCCACGTTTTGCTGAAATCCGCCGTCCATGCGAGCGGCCAGGTACACTGTGCCCATGCCGCCGTGTCCGAGCTCGTCGAGGACGCGATATGGCCCGACGTGATGAATCGGCTCCGCAGGCTCGTTTTCCGGATCGATGAGCCGGGCGAGGGCCTCGGGGGAAGCGTCCAGCAGAGACGGTGTGGAGGCATCGTCGGTGAGCAGCCGGGCTAGTTCGGCCCGCAGAGACGTGTCGGGCAGTCGTTCCATCCAGGCGCTGCGATCCGGATCCGGCACGTCGAGTGCCGCGAAGAACAGATCCTTCAGCTCGTGCCACTGGGTGTCGTTCATCGTCGGTGGGCAGAACGGTGATTAAGGATCGCGAGCCAGGGCGCCGGCCAGCCAGGCTCGCGCCATGCGCCACTCTCGATTGACGGTAGCGACCGAAAGGTCTAAAACGTCGGCCGTCTCCTCAATCGTAAAGCCGGCGAAGAACCGGCACTCGACCACCTGTCCCTGCCGTGCGTCACGGGCTTCGAGCCGCTGCAAGGCTTCGTCCAGCGCCGTCAACTGCGCAGGCATGACCTGCCCCGTATAGATCGCGTCGTCGAAGGTGAGCGGAGCCTGACCACCGCCGCGTTTTTGCGCCATGCGTTCGTGGGCGGCCGTCACCAGCACCTGCCGCATCGCCCGGGCCGTCACGCGCATGAAATGGCGCCGGCTGTGCACGTCCAACCGATCGGAGCCGGCAAGCTTCAGGTAGGCTTCGT
>CAZMXY010000326.1:0-2212 GCA_964570345.1 uncultured Rhodothermales bacterium
GTCCCTCATCATCCGCCATTCATCATCCGCCACTCACCTGCGGCCGCCTGCATGATTGGCCGGATTCGTCGAGTCACCCAAACGCTTTGGGTCAGATCCCTCTTGCTCTGCCGGTCACCTACCGCCCGTGCAACAAGTCGGCAATGGATCGTACAATGAGCACGAACGGAATCGCGACGGCGATTGACGCGAAGGGTCACGCAAATGGGATTGCAATAGCCGTTTCGTACGTTCAAGGTCTTTCCGGCGCACATTCGTACCGTCTTCCTTCGCCCGGCAAATTCGAACCTTGCGAGTCGCTATGTATTCGACCGAATTCAGCGTCCCCGTGTCGGTGGAGGTTTCCATTGCTGACGTCCTGAAAGGGATTTTCGAGATGGAGGGTTTGCTCAATTATGCGGACGAAACCCTGACGATCGAATACCAGACGAAGGAACTGCTCTCTCGCACCTCACGCGTGGAGAGGATCGATTTATCGCTGGACTTACTGCGGGAGGTGATCTTCAAGCGGAGGATTTTCGGTTCCAGGATCACCCTCCGCCCAAAGCGACTCAGCGCATTCGAGGACGTGCCGATATCGACCAGCGCGCAGATCGTGCTCCAGGTAAAGCGAGCGGATCGGAAGAACGCGGAGGCGCTGGTCTCACACCTTCAGCGCGTCATGTCCTACAGGAGCACGCCGGGTGAATTGAGCCCGATTCCATTTCGCGTCCCGGACGAGGGGCTCCGGGAGATCAAAGGCCACGTGTATCTGGAAGACGAGGAATTCCTGGTCTTCGACGTTCAGAACGCTCTGGTCGGCGAGTTCGACACCAAGCGACAGGTGATTAAGATTGCGCCGCGGGCTCTGAAGGAGGTGGACTTGTCCGAAGGACGATTCCGTGATCGACTTCACGTCCGGCCGAGGAACCGCGACCTGTTGGAGGCGATGCCCGGGTCACACAAAGATGAGCTCGAGCTGAAAATCCGCCGAAAGTACAGAGATCAACTCGTTCGACTCACGTATGAGCTCGCGCGGCTCAGGAGCCGTGATGCAGCTCCAGGCGACGAGCATGCGAGCGCAGAAGTTCGGTGAACGACCACACCTCCGTACGACGATCCACGCATTCGCCACGGTATCTCTCAGGAGGATGGAAGCCGCGTCCGCCAGACGATCCGCCAGCTGCCCTCGCTCCCCGTCAGCACGTAGAGATCCGTGCCGGTCTCATCGAAGATCTGCCCGCTGAACTCGTAGCGAATGCTAAAATGCAGCACTGCGACGGCGACGGACTCAATCACGTCGACGTGAATTTCTTGCTCGTCGAAATGATGGGTAGTCGCCTGTTCCGTGTAATCACGGAACGAGCGGATCATGGCTTCGCGTCCGAGGATTCGGTCGGCACCTCCTGGCGGCGCCAGTACGACGTTCTCGTCGAAGAATGGCTCGAGATCGTCGATACGGCCGTCCAGCCACGCCGCATTCATCGAGCGGACGACATTCCGGACGTCGGCATGTGGATCGGCGGGCATGTTCGCCTCGGTCTCGCCCTCGCCGGCCTCGTGGCGGCGACTCGAATTGTGTGGCTCCATCAGTTGCCTGAATGATCGTTCTTTACTCCGCACGCTCGTACACCCGAACGTAGTCGACGAAATAACGCTGCGGAAAAATACTCTCATCGATGCCTTTCTGCCCACCCCAGCTACCGCCGATCGCCGCGTTCAGGATAAGATAATGCGGTCGATCGAAGGGCCAGTCGGCGACCCCTCCCCCCGTATTGGCGAACGTAAAGTATTTTCTATCGCCGACGAAGAAGTCGATCCGATCTTCGTACCATTCGACGGCATAGACGTGGAATGCGGCGTGCGGATCCTCGACGACGATGCTCGATCCCTTGCTCGTACCGTCGACGTGATTGAAGGCCTCCGTGTGAATATTGGCGTGAATGCGGTTCGGCTCGAAGCCGACGTACTCCATGACGTCGATCTCGCCGCACTCCGGCCAGCCGACCTCCGAGATGTTCGTGCCCAGCATCCAGATGGCCGGCCACATGCCGCGGCCGGTAGGAAGCTTTGCCCTGACTTCGATTCGGCCGTAGCGCCAGCTCGCCAGACCTGAGGTCGTGACGCTCGCCGACGTATACTCGGCCTCCTCATACCTCTCTTTTCTCGCCTCGATAATCAGGGCGCCGTTTTCCACGCGGGCATTTTCGAGCCGAGCGCGTGTATAGTACTG
>CAZMXY010000326.1:2312-3425 GCA_964570345.1 uncultured Rhodothermales bacterium
CTTGGCAATACCTACTGTCAGCCCGGCGATTCCTCGAAATCCGAGTAGTGCCGCGACCAAGGCAATGACGGCGAGAACGACGATGGCTTCAAGCATGGTTAACCTCCAAGTGGGTGATAAACATGTCGAACTCTAACCAACTTAGAAATCTACTACGTGCATCGAGGCTACGGAATCGTAATTTCAAGAGGGCGCGACTCGACCGTAAAGGGCACTCCAACGTATTTGGAGATTGTTTCAGGATGGGAGCGCGTGAACGTCGCAGTCCTCGATCGATAACCGCTGATGCATGTCGTAGCTTGAGTCTGCACATCATTGCTTTCCATGACGCATCGAAGACGCAAACATGAGACGCCTCCTCGCAACAGTCCTCGTGATCGGCCTCGCCGGCTACTCCGCGACGGCCCAGCGACTGTCCGGCGACTACATTCGTCCGGACGGAGATTACATCCGGCCGGCCGGCGACAACCCGGCCTATTGGGAATACGAAGGGGAGCCTGTGCTGCTGCTCGGAGGGAGCTGGCAGGACAACCTGTTCAACCATCCGCAAGGGCTCGTCGCGCATCTGGACCTGCTCCGGTCGGCCGGCGGCAATTACGTGCGCAACGTGATGAGCCACCGCAACGAGGGCAACGTCTTCGCCTACGAGCGCGGCGACGACGGGCTGTTCGACCTCGACCGCTTCAATGACGAATACTGGCGGCGTTTCGAGCACTTCCTCGATTTGACCTTCGAGCGCGATGTCATCGTGCAGATCGAGGTCTGGGCGACGTGGGACCACTACGTAGACCATCAGTCGCTCGGCGGATGGTCGCACCATCCCTTCAATCCGGCCAACACCTCGACGTACACGCCGGAGGCGTCCGGCCTGCCGACGACCATCGACTACGAGCCGCGCGGCGAGCCGACCGAGCATCCGTTCTTCCGCAGCGTGCCGGCACTCGACGACAACGGGCTCGTGCAGCGTTACCAGCGGGCGTACGTCGATAAGCTGCTCTCCTATTCGCTCCGGTATCCGCACGTTCTCTACTGCATGAACAACGAAACTGGTGAGCGGGTCGAGTGGGGCGACTACTGGGCGCGGTTCGTTCGCGGGCGCGCCGCCGACGCCGG
>CAZMXY010000327.1:0-3405 GCA_964570345.1 uncultured Rhodothermales bacterium
GGACTCGCTCGACCAATTTGCCCGTGCGCTTCAGGTCGAGCCAGCGCTTGTACTCTCCGTAGAGCTCCCTCGTGCGCTCGTCGAGGATAAAATCCAGCGTAACCTCGCCTGCGGTAACCTCCATCTGAGCCTCGTTGCCCGGCCAGGCGGCCCGTCGCCGCACGACGTTCAGATGCTCCGCAGCTTTTGCCGCATTGCCGCTCTGGAGAAAGGCCTCGGCGGCAATCAAATGGGTCTCCGCTAACCGATAGACGATGAAGTCGCGGCTGCCTCGGCTTTCGTTAATGTCGGCTCCCCGCTTGAAGTCGTCATGCTTCTTAACCGAGGGAAACATATTGATGTACTTGCCGTCGCGTCGATACCAGTCGACGACTTCGAGCCCGGGAGGGCCGGAAGCCATCAGGTCCTCTTCTTCCTCCGGCGTGAGGTCGCCCGCCGGCGTAATGATGGCCAGATCGCCTACAGACGCTCCCTCCGGTATGAGCCCTCTCTCGGCTCCGAGTTCGTTGTAGTACCATTCGGTTTGAAAGATTTTTTCGTATCTCGAGTCCACATCCAGCGGTTCGAAGTTTTCCAGCGCCCAGGTGGTGATGCGGAAGCGGATCCACGGGCGACCGTAGTCGGCTGTCCGCTGGACACCGCCATTGATGTTTTCGTACCAGGGCCGGAAGTACATGTGCGTCCGGTTGCCGTCGCCGTTTACGAGCTGGTTCTGCGTATACTGAACCGACCAGATCACCTCCGAGTTTATCTCGGCGTCATGATCGAAAACAGCGGCGTAGTCGTCCGGCAACGAGAAATCATAATTATTGATTACCCCTTCGGCCAGTGTGGCCGCCCGCGCAAAGTCGCCGGGCTCGCCGAACGGTTGATATCCTCTGGTTAGCAGCGCCTGGGCCAGCATGTGCTCGGCGGCCGGCTTGGTGGCTCTACCGTAATCCGTCTGCGACTGCGGCAAATTGGAGATCGCAAACTCCAGATCCGCAATAATCGCGTCGTAGACCGCCGATGCGGGATCGCGTTGCGCTTCGACTTCGACACCGATCGTCTCTTCGAGGGTTAGATGGACGTCACCGAAGTACTGCACCAGCAGAAAGTAATAGTGGGCGCGGAGGAACCGTGCCTCGGCTACCATCGCATTTTTCTCGGCATCGGACATGTCTTTTACGGCATCAGCACGCCCTATCACGACATTGGCGGTATTGATGGCCTGATAGAAGTTGAACCAGATACTCGAGAACGGATCGGCATCCGCATTTAGGCCCGCATCGTAGAAGTTCATGTAACGGAAGCCGCCGTGGCCGGCGTTCGTGGTTTCGTCAGTGCCGTACTGCGTCAGATTCCCGCCATGTTCAGATCCATAGAAGTCGCGGAGCGGTTGATAGACCGCGTTGACGGCACTGAGCAGTCCGTCCCTGGACGTGTAGTGCGCATCCGCCGTGATCCCGGAGACGATATTCTCGTCGAGGATGCTGTCACAGGAGGTCAGCACGACCGATATGACAATCAGCAGCGTGAGCGCAATTCCAGACCTAGTCATAGTCTTCACCTTAAAAATTTAAGATTGGTCACGGAGCGAGTGGCCGGTTGCTTAGAAGGTAAGGTCGATTCCGAAAGACCAGAGCTTCGAGGCGGGCACTTCGCCGCCCTCCACGACGCCGTCGTAGATTTCCGGATCGACGCTGCTGTCCAGGCCTGAAAAGACCAGCGGAGTATTCGCGTTAACGTAGAGTCTCATGAACTGGACGCCGTATCTGTTCAGCAGCGATGCGGGCAGGGTATAACCCAGCTGGACGTTGCGGACTTTGAGGAAACTACCGGACTCATAAGCCCGCGCCTGACCGTAGAGCGGCCTCTCTACCTGATTGTTCGGTCGCGGGTCGGAGTTCGAGGGGTTCGTGGGGGTCCAGTAATCGACGTTCAGGTTGTTATAGCGCGTCTGCAACGTGCTGTTACCGACCCTGAACTGATTATTGACCGTCTGTCCGAAGCTGCCGAATAGGAAGACCGAGAGGTCCACGTTCCTGACGCGCAACCGGCTCGTAAAACCGACCGTCATATCCGGAATGTTTGACCCCAGGATGCTCAGGTCTTCCTGGTTGATGGCGCCATCCCCGTTGACGTCCCGTACTCGGATGTCTCCAGGGACCTGATCGTATCGGGCCGCATCCTCTTCTTCCCCGAGCTGCCAGATGCCGACCTGGTCGTAGTAGTACCACACTGTCAACGGCTCTCCGATGAACCACCCGCTGCCGGGGTCGTCGTCTTCCACGCCGTCGCCGTCGGCATCGACGCCGTACAGGCTCACAATCTTCTCACGATTGCCGAAGAGTGTGAAATCCGTCGTCCACCTTACCGACGGTGTGGAAACGTTCGTGGTGCTCAGCGACAACTCGTAGCCGTTGTTTTGTGTCTCTCCTATGTTTTCAAGCACCGCTGAGAAACCCGATGTGGGGGGCAGCTGGCGGCTCAGCAACAGGTCGGTGGTTCTCGTTCGATAAACGTCGAAACTGGCGGTGACCCGGTCGTTGAGCATCGCGAGGTCGACGCCGGCGTTGAGCTGCGTGGAGACCTCCCATTTCAGATTGGGATTCGAGATCCCTGACGGCCGGTATCCGAAGCCCGGCGTTTCGCCGAAGACATAGGCTTCTCTGGCGAGTGATCCGGCCGTCTGATACGGGTCGATGGCCGTGTTTCCAGTCTGGCCGTAGCTGGCTCGTAGCTTTATTTCGGAAAAGAGGCGCTGATTCGCCATGAACGGTTCCTCAGAGATGAGCCAGCCGGCGCCGATCGACGGAAAGAAGCCCCACTTGTTTCCTTCCGCGAGTCGTGACGAACCGTCGTAGCGGCCGGTCAGAGTCAGCAAGTATTTGCCGGCAAACTGGTAATTGACTCGGCCCATGAACGACATCAGACCCCACTCCTCGAGACCACTGTCGGCCAGGTCGATCGTGGCACCGGTTCCCAGATTGTGGAACCGCTGGCTTTCATAGGGAAGGTCTCTCGTTTGCAGGTACGACGAGTCAAGGCGCGATTCCTGGATACTCCACAGTCCCGTCACGTTTACGTTGTGGAGGCCACGGAATGCCTTGTCGTACGTGAGAATGTTTTCCAACGTGTAGGTGAATTGCCGGCGGTGGTCTTTTCTCGCCAGCGGAGAGTCCCCCTGACGAGCGACGCTCTGACTGCTTTGAAACAGGCCGCGCTGATAGTTCACCAGATCCGGCCCGAAATTCATCCGGTACCGCAACCCCTGCATCAGGTCAAGCTCGCCAAAGATATTGCCGAAGAAGCGAAGGGTGCTCCTTTCGTCGATGATCGCATCCGGCTGGAGATCGGCGAGCGGGTTGTAGACGAGCGGGTCGTTTCCGGGATGTGGAATCAGATTACCCTGCTCGTCGAACG
>CAZMXY010000328.1:0-3373 GCA_964570345.1 uncultured Rhodothermales bacterium
ACACCCAATCCGAGGGGGACGTGGACCGCGTACTCGATCGGCTCCGAGCGCTCGGCGTGCAGTGAGGACTGCTCGGCCCGGGGGTGGTTGAGGCAGGTGTCTAGTTAAGGTTAGCCGGAAAATGCGCCAAACGTCGGTCCGCGATCGCACGTCCGCGGTGTAAGCTCCCTGCGCCGGAACCTTTCACCTACTCTGGGAGCAAGCAAAGCCATGCGGGGTGCTATCGGCACACTCGTGTCGGACGTAGCGTCCAAGCGGGCGGCGTTCCCGTGGCGACGCTTCCTGTCGGCTCCAGCGCGATGGATCCGCCAGGACGGACGCGGGCGTTTCCTCGCCGTTACGGTCCAGCTCGGTCTCGTTCTCCTCGTTGCCAATCTGTACGAGGTGGAAGGCGATTTCGGCTTCCTCGAGCTGACACCGCTAATCTTTGCCGGCTTCGTCGTCCACGCCGTGATCCCGCTTCGGGGTCGCATGCCCTTCTTCCTTGCCCTGTCGCTGTTAGGCATCGGGCTGGTACTCGGACGCGGTCCCGGGGTAGTACTCATCGGTTTGGGCCTCGGCCTCGTCGGCATCTGCCACCTCCCCGTACGCTTCTCGTTTCGCGTCGCCCTCCTCGTCGTTGCGGCGCTGGGTCTCGCCGCCGTCCGCGGCGGGTGGATTCAGCAGGAGTGGAGCCCGCTTCTAACGCTCGTGCTGCCGGTCCTTGGCGCGATGTTCATGTTCCGGCTCATCATATATATGTACGAGCTTCGCCATGAGAAGCAGCCGGCATCGATCTGGGAGCGCCTGTCGTATTTCTTCATGCTGCCGAACGTATGCTTCCTTCTATTTCCCGTGGTCGACTATCGGACGTTCAGGCGGACCTACTACGACGCTGAGGCGAACGATGTCTATCAAAAGGGAGTGCACTGGATCTTCCGCGGCGTGATCCACCTCCTGCTGTATCGCGTCGTCTATTACGAATTCCTGCCGACCGTATCCGATGTCGTCAACCTGGCCGGCGTCGTCCAATACATGGCGGCCACGTACCTTCTCTATCTGCGCATCTCAGGGCAGTTCCACCTGATCATCGGCATCACGTGCCTCTTCGGTTTCAATCTGCCCGAGACGCACCACCTCTATTATCTAGCCTCCAGCTTCAACGACTACTGGCGCCGGATCAACATCTACTGGAAGGACTTCATGATGAAGATCTTCTATTATCCGTCGCTCAACAAACTTCGGAAGCACGGGCTCAATCTGGCGATCGTCGTGTCGACCCTGATCGTGTTCGCGGGTACGTGGCTTCTGCATTCGTACCAGTGGTTCTGGCTTCAAGGCACGTTTCCGCTGACGGCTCCCGATGCCCTCTTCTGGGGCATTCTCGGCGTTCTGGTCGTGGTAAATTCCGTCTACGAAGCCAACCGAGGACGGCGACGCTCGCTCGGGACCAAGACCTTCTCTTGGGCGAGCGCGCTGCGGCATGCCTTCAAAGTCGCCGGCATGCTCGTCGTCATCACGATCCTCTGGACGCTGTGGAGCAGCCATTCGATTGGCGAGTTTTTCTCACTGATGGAAGTAGCGGCCGGTGGCGCCGTGAAGGAATGGCTCATCCTCGGCGCGGTCGCCGGGCTGCTCGTCGGTGTGGGCGTGCTCGTCCAATTCGCACTTGCCAAAGCTGCGCTGTCACTTCCCGCCGCGCGATCTGCATCGTCTCGCCGAATGACGCTTACGACGATTCTTACGGCAGGAGTTCTGATCGTCATGACCGTGCCCGAGCTTCAACCGCATTTCGGGCCCTCCTCGACGGCCACATTAGCCTCTCTTCGGCGTGTGGGGCTGAACGCGCAGGATGAGCAGCGCCGGCTGCTGGGCTATTACGAAGGGTTGCTGGACTCGCGCGGCTTCCTGGCCGCCCGGTGGGACGTCCATGGAAAGGCTCGGCCGCCCGCGAATTGGGGAGACCTGAGTTCCTCGATCGTGACCCGGGAGACGGACGACGTCCTCCGATACGAGCTGCGTCCGCTCGCCGAAGACACGCTCTTTGGAGCTGCATTCAAAGTGAACCGGTGGGGCATGCGGGATCGAGACTACGAGCGTGAAAAGCCGGCCTCAACGTTCCGTATCGCGATGATCGGGGCATCGTACGTCGTCGGAGGCGGCGTCGAACAGGACGAGACCTTCGAGGCGCTCATAGAGGCTCGACTGAATCGGGAGCTCCAGGAAGGGCCCTACGACCGAGTCGAGAGCCTGAATTTCGCCGTGGGCGGATACGACCCCGTGCGTACGCTCGTCGACGTGAGGCGAAGGGTCCTGGCATTCGAGCCGGATCTCGTGTGCTATGTCGTCCATGCCAACGACGGTTGGCGTCTGGGTCAGAATCTGGCTACCGTGGTCGAAGACGGAAAAAACGTCTCCGATGTCGAAGTGCAAACCGTCCTGGTGGAAGCCGGCGTCGAGAAGGACATGCCGCGAGAGGAAATCGTCAGGCGTCTTAGCCCCTTGACGCCCGGCCTCCTGCAACGGAGCTACGCCGGCATGAGTGAGCTTTTTAGACGAGACGGCATCGAGCACGTCGCCTTCGTATTGCCGCGCGTCATCGACGCAGGGGATGAGGGGGCCGGCGGCCGTCACCGGGCCGCGAGGCAGCTTCGGGACGCGGGTTTCGAGACGTACGACCTATGGGACGTGTACGGCAGCGTTCCGACCGCGTCACTGTGGCTCGGTCCGTGGGACGAGCATCCAAACGTCCTCGGACATCAGCTTATTGCCGATCGGATCTATCACGAGCTGACTGAGGGCGGTCATCTACTCGAATTAGCGGATGGACCCGCCCCGTAGGGCTGTCCGCGGCGGATGGCCGCCGTAAATCGGTCTCGCGACGTGGACCGTTCGACGACCTCGCCACCTTGCCGAAGAGGATGGAATGCGCACGAGACCGGCTCATCTTGCGCCAAAGATACCATGCCGGCCGGAAGCCGTTTTAGTATCGTCGCTGCGTCTCGATCGGATTCCCGGCTGACCCGACAAAACGGTAGGCAGGGAAAACAGATTGGACCGCTCCGCATCGGGGCAGATTCATTCGCGCCAATCAACGTGTCCACCCTTTCTTTGGCGTGACGATTTCAGCATGTGAATCGTTCAGTGCGGACCGAAAGGCGTGCCTTTCGATCGGTTGGACGAATACGGTCCCTTTAGGTATGCTCGACAACCTGCTTCCCCGCCGGAGAGCCGAAGTCGCCGACTCCGCGACGATCGTCGCGCCGCAGCCGTTTAGCCTGAAGGGCGTCCTGACGTGGCTCCGTGCCCAGACTCCGCTGCTGCTGATTGCCGTCCAGTTAGGTTTCGTCCTGCTCGTGGCCCGTCAATTCGGCATCGAGGAGGACTTCGGCTT
>CAZMXY010000329.1:0-3364 GCA_964570345.1 uncultured Rhodothermales bacterium
CTGGCCATACTCATCGCCTGCCTCGGTCTCTTCGGCCTCGCCGCCTTTACGGCTCAGCGGCGCACCAAGGAGATCGGCATCCGTAAAGTGCTCGGCGCGTCGGTCTCGAGCATCGTGACGTTGCTCTCGAAGGACTTCCTCACGCTGGTCTGTATCGCCCTCGTGGTGGCGGCGCCGCTGGCCTATTTCATCATGAGCCGCTGGCTGGAGGACTTCGCCTACCGAATCGAGATCGCTCCAGGCATCTTTCTTCTCGTAGGGATGCTAGCCCTTTTTGTCGCCCTGGCAACGGTGAGCTACCAGTCCGTTAAGGCCGCACTTGCCGACCCTGCCAAGAGCTTACGGTACGAGTAACGGGTAGCGCTTCGAGACCACCGTGGCTAGCGCCGGGACGAGTGCAGCCTCAGCCGCATCGCTCGATTCTAGCCACCGTAGGTGAGCGAACCGCCTACAACTGTACCGATTCGATCTTGGGGATGCCGATTCTCAGCCCAACCAGGCCGCCAAATACGCAAAGCTGAAGAGCGCGAAGATGGGAATGTAGCTGCCTGTCGTTTCCAGGATGAATCCGACGACGCCGGCCACGAGTGCGCCTCCGATAGATCCCGACATGCCGGCGAGGCCCACCACGGAGCCGACGGCGCGTTGAGGAAACACGTCGGCCATCACGGTGAAGATGTTCGCCGAGCAGGCCTGGTGCGCGGCGGTACCCAGACTGATAAGCGCCACTGCCGTCCACATACTATCGGTCTGCGAGGCGAAGAAGATGGGGAGGGCAAACACGCCGCAAATCAGAATGGTGGTTTTCCGTGCAAAATCAACGGATCTGCCCGACTTCACGAAGTACGACGAGAGCCATCCGCCGGCGATGCTGCCGAAATCGGAGACGACGTAGATCGTCACCAGCGGCGGTCCGAATTCGAGAAGCATCCCCGCGCCGCAAACTAGCCTGGACCGATCGATGAAACAGCCCGCGCTCCTCTCTCTGGCCGCTATTCTGGTAAGCACGCTCTCATGCAATTCGGACGCCGGCGAAGCGCCGAATGAGACGTCCGCAGCGGAACAGAGAGTGCGGCTGATGACGCTCGACCCGGGGCATTTTCACGCCGCCCTGGTGCAGAAGTATGCGTATGATCAGGTCGACGATACCGTTCACGTGTACGCACCCAATGGAAAGGATCTGGAGACCTATTTGGCTCTGGTGGAACAGTTCAATACCCGGCCGGAAAATCCCACTCAGTGGATTCTAGGTGTCCATCGGGGGGAAGATTATCTGGAGCAAATGCTCGCCGAGAAGCCCGGAAACGTAATGGTCGTGGCCGGCAACAATGCCCGAAAGATTGAATACGTCCGGCGTGCGGTTCAAGAGGGTATTCACGTGCTGGCCGACAAGCCCATGATTATTTATCCGGAGAGCTTCAGCCTGCTCAAGGAGACGCTGGAGTCCGCGGATGAGCGTGGGCTGCTCGTTAACGACATCATGACCGAGCGGCACGAGATTACTTCTATCCTACAGAGAGAATTATCTCAGCAGCAGGCGCTGTTCGGTCAATTGGTGGAAGGCAGTCTGGACGAACCCGCCATTTCCAAAGAAAGTGTCCACCACTTCCATAAGACCGTAGCGGGAGAACCGTTGATCAGGCCGGCGTGGTTTTTTGATGTGGACCAGCAGGGCGAGGGAATTGTGGACGTCTCCACGCATCTCGTCGACCTGATTCTCTGGCAGGCCTTTCCGGGACAGCCCATCGATTATGAGGACCCGAATGACGGGGTTGAGGTGTTGAGGGCCAGAAGCTGGAATACAAGGCTGACGCCGTCGCAATTCGGGCAGGTTACTGGCGCAACCACCTACCCCGATTACCTGATGGACACACTGGAGAGCGACTCCATTCTCAATGTCGCTTCGAACGGAGAATTTGTATTCAGGGCACGCGGCGTGCATGGACGGGTGTCCGTGACGTGGGAATTCGAAAACCCCGAAGGCACCGACACGCATTACTCGATTATGAGAGGCACGAAGGCCGATCTGGTGGTTCGACAGGATGCAGCGCAGAATTACCGGCCGACTCTGTACGTCGAGTCAATCGGGGAAGTCGATCAGGAGGAAATCGGTTCCGTGATTCGGGGGGCCCTAGACGGCCTTGGCGATCGTTATCCGGGCCTGTCAGCAGAAATGACCGAATTCGGATGGGAAATCAAGATTCCGGACGAATACCGGGAAGGGCACGAAGAGCATTTCACGAGGGTAACCGAACAGTACCTCAAGTCGTTCGCGGATGGAGAGATGCCGGAGTGGGAGCGGACGAACTTGCTGACGAAGTATTACATCACCACCCGTGCATATGAGTTGAGTAGAGAACAGTTCGGCTCATCACGCTCGGCGATGCACTTAGTCTCGACCCCAATCGCGCGGCGAACGCGCTCGGTCGGGCTGCATCTATTTAACGTAGCGCGGAGCTAATATGGGCGCGATCATGAAATGGGCGTCTTCTCTGGATCCCACCGAAGAAGCACGTCGCGGACACCCTCCAGATGAGCACGGATGCGTTCCACTGACAGCTCTGAATCCCGCCGGCGGAGGGCCTGAAGAATGCTGAGATGTTCCTGGTGGTCCTTCTCGCGCGATCCGTAGATGTTGAGGATCATGCGCTGCTCGCGTGGAAACAGATTGGTAAGCACCTGATGCAGCTGAGCCAGGACCGTATTGCCTGACGCCACCGAAATCTCCCGGTGGAAGCTCATATTCGCGCTGTTCAGCACCGCGTCGTCGTCCAGATTCTGCTCCGCTTCTTCGAGCAGCTCGGCCATGCGGTCCAGCTGCGACTCGGTTGCATTTGCTGCCGCGAGCGCAGCGGACGTTGTTTCGATTGGAATGCGCGCGTCGATGAGGTCGACCATGACCTTCTTGGAGACCGCGCCCCGGTACACCGGATTGGAGACCAGCAGCAGGTCCTGACCTCCTCGGACGTAGACGCCGGAACCGTGTTTGATGTCGACGATTCCGATCACCTCGAGCTGTTTGAGCGCCTCCCGAAGAGTCGGATGGCCCACGCCGAAGTTTCGAGCCATCTCGGAGATGGCCGGCAGCCGGTCGCCGGCCTGATACACTCCCGATCGAATCATCTGCACGATTCGTTGAGCCAGCCCATCAGCAAGGCTGGATCTCTCCATCGGTTCGAATTCGGACCTCATTCAGGTGCACCTCTCCGGATCATCGTCGCTCAGCCCGATGACGTCCGACAGATCAAGCGTATAGGGTTCGACGTCCAACATGGTCTTCACCGGTGACTTAGACTAAACACCAAAGGTACGGAGACGTAACCTGCTGGTTCTACGAAACCGGAATTCGCTGCCGAATAGATGA
>CAZMXY010000330.1:0-3348 GCA_964570345.1 uncultured Rhodothermales bacterium
CCATCACGAAGTAAGGCTGACCGGTCTCGCTGGTGCCGCCGTCGAGCAGGCGGGCGATATTTTCGTGGCTGAGCGTCGCGAGGATCTGACGCTCCTGCTCGAACCGTCGGCGGAGGTGGCCGGCGCCGATGCCGCGCCTGACGACCTTCAAAGCCACGTCTTGCTCAAATCCGCCGTCCATGCGTGCGGCTAGGTACACCGTGCCCATGCCGCCGTGTCCGAGTTCGTCCAGGACGCGGTATGGCCCGACGTGATGAACCGGCTCCGCGTGCTCGTCTTCCGGATCGATGAGCCGGGCGAGGGCTTCAGGCGAAGCGTCCAGCAGAGACGGTGCGGAGGCATCGTCGGTGAGCAGCCGGGCAAGTTCGGCCCGCAGAGACGGGTCGGGCAGCCCATCCATCCAGGTGCTGCGATCCGATTCCGGCACGTCGAGTGCCGCGAAGAACAGATCCTTGAGCTCGTGCCACCGGGAGTCGTTCATCGTCGTTGAGCAGAACGGTGATTAACGATCGTGAGCCAGGGCGCCGGCCAACCAGGCTCGCGCCATGCGCCACTCTCGATTGACGGTAGCGACCGAAAGGTCCAGGACGTCAGCCGTCTCCTCAATCGTGAAGCCGGCAAAGAACCGGCACTCGACTACTTCGCCCTGCCGCGCGTCGCGGGCTTCGAGCCGCTGCAGGGCCTCGTCCAGCGCCGTCAGCTGTGCAGGCAGGACGTGACCCGTATAGATCGCTTCGTCAAAGGTGATCGCGGCCCGGCCGCCGCCGCGTTTCTGCGCCATCCGTTCGTGCGCCGCCGTCACGAGCACCTGCCGCATCGCCCGGGCCGCTACCCGCATGAAATGGCGCCAGCTCTTCACGTCCAACCGATCGGAGCCCGCCAGCTTCAGGTAGGCTTCGTGGACGAGCGCCGTGGTGTTGAGCGTCTCGCCGAACCTGCCGCGCCGCACGGCCTGCGCCAGGCGCCGTAGCTCATCATAGACGAGCGCGAACAGCTCGTCCATCGCCTCCGGCTCGCCCCGGTTCAGGGCGTCCAGCAACCGCGTGACAGGTCGCGCAGAAGTCATGATACGATTTGAGGGATTTTCCAGTAAGGTAGAGCAAGAGATAGCATGCTCCGGCTCTCTGAACAGTCTTCCGTGCCCGGACGGCGAAAGCCGGCTGCGTCGGCAACGTCTCCGTACTCGGCGAGCACCCCGTCAAAACATGGTAGATGGTATCGCTGAAGCACGTCAGTAAGATCTTAAAAAGGAAGACCATCTGCGCTGCCCATTACGCGGGAGGCTCATCGTGGCCGACGTCGAGATTCCAGGTCATGAGGTCAAGGGGGCTAGAGCGACGCTATCACCGATACTCGCAACCGTTTCCCGTCTACAAAGAAAGGCTATGAAATCGTTTAAGAAAGGAATCGTCGCGGTTGTTTTGCTCGCTTTGCCGGCGTCGGCGCCCGACGCGCACGCGCAGTGGCACGTGGGCGGTGTGCTGGACGTCAATCGGGCATCCGCAAGCATCGAGCCTGAGCGCGGCAACCGTACCTATCACGGACGAACCGCATTCGGCATCGGCGCGGTGGTGGACTATCCACTGGCTCAGCAGATCGACCTGCACGGTCAGATCATGGTGCTCGGCAAAGGAAATACGATGAAGGATCCCGACTTTACCGATGGGGACGTCACCTGGAAAACGACGTACGTGGAGATCCCGCTGCTGGTGCGGTATACGTTGCAGACCGAGGCGTCGGCGCATCCGTACGGCGTCGCCGGACCGAGCGTCGGCTTTCTCCGTTCGGCCAAGTTCTCGGACCGTGAATTCACGGAGGATGATGAGGATGCAAAGTCCTTTGACATGAGCATTGCAGTCGGCGCGGGCCTCAGCATGCCGCAGGGCACCAGGACGTTCTTTGGAGAGGTGCGCTATGTCCACGGTCTGGTGAACGTGGTGGATGAACCCGACGTCGACGGCTCGGTGGTTAAACACCGCGGACTGCAGCTTCTCGCCGGAATTACATTCCCGGTAGGGAAGAAGTAGATCACGCGGCGCGGCGCTTGGCCCGATTCCGTGGCAACGTCGCGTCTGTTTGTGTTTCGCAGCAGGCCTCTGTTTGCCGGCACAAGCAAGCCGATTTCTAGTAGCCGTGGAATGAGGCGTGGACCCGTTGAGCCTCGCAGGCCTGGATCCGATTCCGACAGGTGCTAGACGCCGACCATATGAGCTCGCGTGGCTTCATCGTGTTTCTTGCATGCAAGTTGGGGCGGCCTTAGAATTCTGCTTGCGCGTCTGTGGCTGCGCTCGGGGCTGGAGAAACAGGCCATACGGGGAGGAAAAGCATGGAGAACACAGGCAGAAGGAACAATGCAGGCGCATCCATTGCCGTCGCCGTCGTCACGTTCGTTGGCCTCGGCGCGTGCTCAGGGGACGACGTGCCCACCGAAGCGGCGCCTGTCTTCGACTTCAGCGACGACCTCATCGCCTTCCGCAGCGAACGGGACGGGCAGCAGGAGATTTACCTCATCACTACGGATGGGGAGGAATTCATCAACGTCACCGAGAATCCCGCTGCCGACACCGATCCGGCGTGGTCCCCCGACGGCTCGAAAATTGCCTTTAGCTCAAATCGGGAGGGTCAGTTCGACGTATTTGTCATGAACGTCGACGGCACGGACGTCACGAGGCTGACCGACCACGTGGCCGACGACACCCACCCCACCTGGTGCGAGGGGGGCACCAAGATCGTATTCCGGAGCCGCCGCGACGGTAATTCAGAGATCTACGCGATGAATCCCGACGGCACGGACCAGGTCCGGCTAACGAACGATCCCGCGACGGATAACGAGCCGATCTGCTCGCCGGGCTGTCCGAAGATCGCCTTTTTCTCGAACCGTTCGGAGAACGGGGAGGTCTGGATCATGAACACCGACGGAACGGACCAGCAGAACCTGACGGACCACGACGCCTTCGATTGCTCGCCCTCGTGGTCGCCGGACTGCATGAGGCTGTCGATCGTAACCGACCGCGATGGCAGCGACGACATCTACGTCATGTACCTCGACGGGTCGGACCCCACTGTGGTGACGAGCGGCCCAGGCGACGACTTCCAGTCGTCGTGGTCGAGTGACGGCACGCGTATCGTCTTCGACACCAATCGCGATGGGAATTGGGAGTTGTACACGATCCGGTCGGACGGCACGAATCCAGTCCGACTGACCACACATTCCTCCCACGACAAAATTCCGGTGTGGAGGCCCTGACGGCCGGGGCCGCGTACGATTTTCATCCTATATATATGCTCGGCGAGGTCCTGACTTTCATTGCTACCTTCTGTGCCGGCGTCTTCTTCGGCGCGGCCGTG
>CAZMXY010000331.1:0-3322 GCA_964570345.1 uncultured Rhodothermales bacterium
GGACGTGGGGACGTTTGGACGAACGTTAGACGGCTTGGGACGTTCGGACGATTTTGGCGTTCCGACATTAGAACCTTTAGTTGAAGGTTGAAACGCACCGTCTTTGACGGTAGTGACGTACCGTGGTCGATGCCGTAATTTGGTCGTATGGCCGAGGGCAGAGGAGAATATCGGGTGCTTTCGCACGGCGTCTTTACAGTGCAACTATCACCTGGTATGGGTTGCGAAGTACCGGTTCCGCTTTTTTGACCGGAGGGGTGAAGGAACTGGTCGAGCACGACGTCCGGATGCTTTGCGAATGGAAGGAGGTCGGGTTTGAAGCTCAACGTCCAGGGGGGCCACGTCCATCTGGTCTGTTCGATCCAGCCGAAGGTCTCGGTGTCGGACTTCAAGAGTTTTCGAAATGGGAAGCTCGCGATCAAATTGTTCGAGAGTGACCCTCGCCTCAAGTAGAAGCCGTATCGGGACCACGCCTTTTGGGCGCGATGCTACCTAGTAAACACCGTAGGGTTCGACGAAGCCCTCATTCGCCGCTACGTCAAATGTCTAGAGGATCAGGAGAAGAGGCGTGAGCGATAGCTCAGAGAGTACGACCTCTTTTCGTGCGTCTTGACCATAGGGTCGTAACGTCGAAGAATCCACCGCCGCCGGCGGTGGTAGTTCAAGGCTGGCGTGTAGCGTCCCCACGTCCCCCGTCCCCCCGTCCCACGTCCCACGTCCCCACGTCCCCACGTCCCACGTCTCCACGTCCCCACGTCCCCACGTCCCCGGGATCCTATCGACAATGCCCCTGTACCATTTGTAACAAAATTGCGTGCGCGGGGCGCGACCCGTTCGCATTTCTGCATCTCGATCGGACACGCCGAACCGGCGATCCGGTGACCTGGGCCGTCGATCTTCCCTCGAAAATCCAACCATCTCATTCGTATGAAGCGATATCGGAAGCTCGTAACCTTCGGCGTCCTCGTGTTGGCCGTCGGCGTCCTTCTCGGCATGGAAATCGGCGCCGTCATTTCCGGAGACGATACGTTCGAATCGCTCAAAAAGCTCGAAAACGCCTTCCTCGTGATCAACGAACGGTACGTGCAGGACGTCGATTCCTCCGTACTGACCGAGAGCGCCATCAAAGGCATGCTTCGCGATCTCGATCCGCACTCCGTTTACATCGACGCTAGCCAGATGGAGAAGGTACGAGAAGACTTCAACGCGTCGTTCGAGGGAATCGGTATTTCGTACGAAATCATCGACGGTCCGGAGCGGCAGGACACCGTGACCGTGTTGAATCCGCTGCCCGGTGGGCCGAGCGAACAGGCGGGACTCCTCTCCGGTGATCGGATCGTGGCGGTCAATGACTCGTCGGCCATCGGCTACACGCACACCGACGTCCAAAAAAATCTCAAAGGTCCACGCGGCACGGATGTCAGTGTGACGGTCAAACGCCCGGGCTATTCACAGAACCTCGACTTTACGATCACGCGGGACAAGATCCCGCTGTACACGAAGGACGCCCATTACATGCTCGACGAGCGGACCGGGTATATTCGCTTGAACCGGTTCGCGCGCACGACTTACGACGAATTCATGTCGGCAATGGGGGATCTGAAGGGGCGGGGAATGGACCGTCTCATCCTCGATCTGCGCGACAATGCCGGCGGCTTCATGGACATGGCCGTCAAGATCAGCGACGAGTTTCTCGGGCACGACCAGCTCATCGTCGAGGCACGGAGTCGCCACGACGAATACAATCAAGAAAGCCGCGCTCAGTCCGGTAATTCGTTCGAGGGCGGTGTCGTCATGGTCCTCGTCAACGAACATTCCGCCTCGGCTAGCGAAATCGTCGCCGGCGCTCTTCAGGATCATGATCGCGCGTTGATCGTGGGGCGCCGAACCTTCGGGAAGGGTCTCGTCCAGAAGCAGTTCGCCCTGCGCGACGGAAGCGTGCTTCGAATGACCATCTCCAGATTCTACACGCCGTCCGGAAGACTCATCCAAACGCCGTACGAAAACGGAGTAAGGGACGACTACTACCGAGAGAAGTCCGAACGCTATCGAACCGAGCGCACGCTGAGTGTCGAGCAGATCAAGGAGCAGATCCCCGATTCGCTGAAATTCCGGACCGCGTCGGGCCGAATCGTATTCGGCGGCGGCGGCATCTTGCCCGACTATCTCGTCTATCCCGACTCCTTGTCCGATTTCGTCAAGGCCGTCGTCGGCCGTTCGCTCGACAATCACTTCTCACGCGCGTGGCTGGACCGGCACGGCGACGAATTCGTGAACGAGTGGGAGGGCAGGCGCCAGGAGTTCATTGACGATTTCGAGCTCGACGACGTGATCTACGACGACTTTCTCGAATTCATAGGTGATCGGGACGTCCACGTCGTAGGCCCGAATAGTCCCGAACTCGACGTCGAGGCCCGCACGACCTTCAGCATGGATGAAGCGCTTGGCGACGCGACGTTATTGAAATCTCGAATCAAGGCGCGGATCGCGCAGCGGGTATTCGATCGGAGTGCCTCGTATCCCGTAACGCGCGAGGTAGACACCGTCATTCAGGAGGCCATGAAATTATGGCCCACGGCGGAGGAGCTTGCCGTACACCGACGGTAGGGCGAGCGCATCCGAAGTCGAACCCGTCCCGATCTTTCGGCCGCCCTTTAACGCTCGGTACCGAGTCCCGGACTTCGTTGACAATCCTGGAGAGAATAGGTATACTCTGCCGATGCGACCACGTCAGTCCCCCACGTCGAAAATGGCTATTCGAGACCGTTCGTGGTTATATTGAGTCGCGCACCGGCTTGGCGCCCAACGCCTATTCGCACTGGTAACCGTAACATCGTGTTATTCCGGAGGAACTAGTCCATGAAGCTTTTCACCCTAATGATGCTGCTCTTGCAGGAGGCGGCCTCGGCAGATGAAGGTTTGATCAACGTCCTGGTAGAGCGTTTCAACGAAGGGGGGGCGTGGATGTGGCCGGTCCTCATCTGCTTGATCATCGGACTAGCCATCGCCTTCGAGCGGATCATTACGCTCAATCGGGCGGACATCAACACGCGCAGGTTCATCGTCGACGTAAAGCGGGCACTCGAGGAGGGCGGTATCGAGGCGGCCGAAGAAGTCTGTGCGCGAACGCGCGGGCCGGTCGCATCGGTCTTTCAGGCCGGGCTGCTGCGTGCGGACGAGGGGATCGAGGCCGTCGAGAAGGCCGTGGTCTCCTACGGCTCGATCGAAATGAGCTTTCTCGAAAGGGGCCTGGTCTGGCTGTCGCTCTTCATCAGCCTCGCTCCGATGCTCGGCTTCCTCGGAACGGTCGTCGGGATGATCG